>JALHOV010000313.1 GCA_022842865.1 Vulcanimicrobiota bacterium
CACCGCCGCCGAACTCATCGGGCGTGGACTGGACACCGTCACGGCCGCCCATGACCTCGATCAGATCCAATTGGAAAAGCTGCTGGAGCATTTCCCCGCTTCGCGCCTGGCCGTCACCGTGCATCACCACATCTCGACCTTCCACACCGAGCACTGTGTCTATTCGCATCTGCTGAGCAACGGCCACGATTATCGGGATTGCGGGCGCCCATGCGAAAAACACCTGGTCGAATTGGAAGATCGTAAGCAAGTTCGCCATCCCGTCATCGTGGACGTGGGCTGCCGCAACACCGTCTTCAACGGAGCCGCCCAAAGCTGCGTCAGCCTCATCCCGCGCCTGCTGAAGTTGGGCGTGCGCCGCTTTCGCGTCGAGTTCGTGCGCGAGTCCCACGAAGAAGCTCGGGCCGTGCTGCGTATCTACCGCGAAGTCCTGGCCGGCCGCCTCGAACCTTCCCAGGCCCGCGCCCAACTCGGCGCCCACGAGCAATTCGGGGTTTCCCTGGGCACGATGGCCGTCCTGAGCTGAAACTCGCCTAGGACTCCAGCGCGGTTTTCACAATCGACGGCGAGATCGCTTCCGGCAGCGGCCGGGGCTCGCCGCCAGCAGGATAGAACACGTAGAAGGGCACGCCGGTGCGACCGAAGGTGGCCAGAAACTTACCGATGGTCTCGTCGCGCTGGGTCCAATCGGCCTTCATGGTTACCACCTTACCGTCCTGAAAGGCCTTGATGACGGAAGCATCGGCCAGCGTCAGCTTTTCGTTGACCTTGCAATTGATGCACCAGGCGGCCGTGAAGTCGATGAAGACAGGCTTGCCGGCTTTGCGCAACTCTTCCAGCTTCTCGGGTGTGAAGGGTTCCCAGGTCAATCCGTTCTTGGAGTGAGCGACCTGCACGTGAGCCACGTGGCCATAGTCAGGGGAGTAGGCCACCGTCGCGGCCGTGCCCACCCCGGCCAGGCCAATCACGGCGGCTGCCAGCTTCCCCTTGAAGCGAATCGACGACTCGGGACTATAGCCCCAGCGTCCAAAAATCCAGGCGCCCAGGGACATGGTCACCAGACCGCCCATCACCAGGCCCAGCCCTTCGGCCGAGAGCAGATTGGCCAGGATATAAACGAACCAGACCATGGCGCCCAACATCGGGAACCCCATGGCCAGTTTGAAGCTCTCCATCCAGGCGCCGGGGCGCGGCAACCAGCGCCGGGTGGCCGGCACACCGCAAAGAAGCAAGTATGGGAAAGCAATGCCCAGCCCGAGCACGGTGAAGACCAGGAAAGCTACCGGTCCGGGCTGAGTGACCGCGTAGCCGAGCACCGCCCCCATGAACGGGCCGGTGCAGGGAGTGGCCGAAACCGTGGCCACGATGCCGCTCCAGAACGCTTCGGAATAGCCTTCTTTGCCTTCGGCCAAAGAACCCAGCCTGGTCAGGCCCTCCCCCACCTCGAACAGTCCGAACAGGTTCAGGGCAATGCCTAGAAAGAGAGTGGCCAGCAGAGTCACAAAGAATGGCGATTGCATCTGGTAGCCCCAGCCCAGGCTGCTGGTGCCGCTGGTGACCAGCAACAAAGGGGCAGCGATGGCCCAAATAGAGACCAGCACCCCGGCCGTGTAGACCCAGCCCTGCATCCACTGAGCTTTGGCGCCGTCCTGATTATGTCGGACCAGGCTGAGAGCCTTCAGGCTCAGCACCGGAAACACGCAGGGCATCAGATTTAAAATCATGCCGGCCACAAACCCACCCAGAATGGCGCTCCAGAAGCTGACTCCGGCGGCAGCCGGCGCCAGCGGACCCGCCGCACTCAAGGGCTTTTCGGGAGCCCTACCGTCGATGGCCACGTCGATCAGCAAGCCCTTGCGTTGCCCCCCCTGATCGATGCTCAGCACGCCCTGCAGTCGCTCATCCTTTTCGTTGACCGGGATCTCCAAACCCTTACCGGCCTGCCACACGGGCGCGCTGTCGAAGTTGGCTTCGCTGCTGTTGGCGAAAAAGTCGACCTTCTCTCCCGTATCTCCCGGGTATTCCAGGAAAGCCTTCTTGGGGCCGAGACGCCAGGAGCGCAGGGTGATGTTGCCGGTCGTCTCAGGCAACTGGCCGGCGGCCTTCTCAAATAGCGCCGTAGGAACGGTGGTTTCCGGCAGGTCGAGAGCCACCTTGGCTTTGCCTGGAATGCAGGTCTCGGAACAGGCCAGCCATTCCACCCCGGCGCTGACCTTGACAGCTTCGCCTTTGTAGTCCGAAGGAACGGAAACCTTGGTGGTGAGCAACACTTCTTTCTCATAAACGAACTGCTGCAAATCGGCGATCACCAGCCGTTGGGGCACCGGCCAGGCGATTTCCCCGACCGTCCACCCCTTGGGCAGCTCCCAGTTAAACTTGGGCGAGTAGCCGGTGGCACCGGGGTTCTTCCAGTAGACGTGCCAGTGCTCGTCCATCTTGAAGTGCACGCCCAGCTCCAGCTCCTGACCGGCCACCGGAATGCCAGGTTGGGCCACCAGTTCCACTTCGACGTGCCCGTCGCGCACCGGCTTGGCCCAGGCCAGCGTGGTCAACAGCAGCAATAAAAGAATTCGCTTCATCGTCCCTCCAATTCCGTCCAGCCGGCCGGAGTTCCGACCGCTCGTCCCGACTTGCCAGGGCTCAGACGCAAAGCCAGAGCGGAGGCCAACGCCTCACCCTGCTCAAAGCCGCTTTGCTGCGCCACCTGACGAGCTTCCTGTAAAAGATCGCCCAGCGGACGGGTGCCCTGAATCCAGCCGCGCAATTGAAAGACCACTCGCAGCAGCAGATTCTCCACCCAACGCGGGGGGTCGTCTTCCAGGTTATCTTCCAAAGACAACTGGAGATACCACAGCGCTTCCTCGGCCCGCCCCTGGGAGGCCAGCAGAGTGGCTAAAAAATGCCGCGGTCCCGAGGCCGGGCTCAGTCCTATCCAGCCAAAATGATACCAGGGACCGGGAAAAATGCGTTCCACCACCGAGGAAGCCGGTTTCTGACAGCGTTTCATCCAGCCGCGAGCCAATTCCCATTCTTCGGCCTCGCAGGCTAACAGCAGGCACTGCGTCAGGGTGCGCAACAAGGAACGCGTGTCTCCGGCCGATTCGTAATAGTCAGCGGCTCGCTGCCAGTCGGGCGATCCCGACTGGGGAAATTCCAAAAAGGCGCCCACCAGCCCGGCCAGCCGTTTCATGCGGCGCCTGTCCACCAACGCGTGGGCCGCCTGCCAGCGGGCCCGATGGGTGAAGCGGTGGCTGGCCACGCCCGCTTCCCAGCTCTCCTGCAACCAGCCCAGCCGCACCAGTTGATCGAGCAACTGCTCTAACTGAGCTTCCTCGCCCAGATAAAGCGACTTGACCAGGTTGTAAGGAAAGCGCACGCCAATCATGGAGGCCATCGCCAGGAACTCCAGGGCGGCTTCGCCGAGGTCCTTAAGTTCCCGGGTCAACCAGGCCTGCAGGTCCACTTCTAACTGCGCCGGCGGCGCGGTCCAACGGGCCGAGGGACCGTCCACGGCCAGATAGGCGCCCTCCACTTTTTCCAAGAGCAGACCCAGAAAGAGGGGACTGCCTCCGCTGACGCGATGCAGCCAGGTGGCCGCTTCCGGGGGCGGCGGCGACCACAGGCGCTCCTCAATCAGGCGGGCACACGACTCGCGCGAAAGTCCCTGGACTTGCAGTTCGCCGGTCAGGCGCGGCCGAAAGGTATCCCGAGGCGCATCCTGGCTGACCAAAATGAGTAGCAACGGCGTACGCCGGGCCGTATCGGACCAATCGGCCAGCAGACCCCACAGGCTGTCGTCCGACTGCTCGAAACCGTGAATTACGCAAATGCGAGGGCGTTGCTGCGACCATTCTTGCAAGCGAGTCGCGTCGGGATAAAAGCGCAGCGCCGGGTGCTGCACCCAATCCACCCAGTGGAGCGGACGCGCTTCGCCAGGTTCCAGCTCAACCCACTCCACTTCGCGGCCAGCCTGGCGGCGCATGTGGTGCAGCAAATGACCTTTGCCCACGCCACTTTCGCCCCACAGCCAGAGGCAATTGCCTTCGCCCATGCCCAGGTGTCCGAGAAAGCCCGCTAGAAACTGCGTCTCGGCCTCGCGGCCCAGCATGGGTGCCAGCATCTGCGGCACATTGGGTCCACGACTGGGCCGGCGCCGCACCAGCGAAAGCACATCCTGGGCGCTGGTGGGCCGGTCGTTGGCGTGCTTGGAAAGCAAGCGGCGCACCAAACGATCCAGCCAGGTGGGCACCGAGCGCGGCAAATTGGAAAGCGGGACCGGCTGTTGGTGCAGATGGCTTAGCAACATCTGCGCGTTGGTTGGAGCCAGGAAGGGCGGCCCGCCGGCCGCCACGTGGTAGAGAATGGCGCCCAGGGCGTAAAGATCGCTGCGCCCGTCGCCGCGCTCGCCCAAAATCTGCTCGGGACTCAGATAAGCCAGCGCCAGAGGTGAGCGCCCGATCTGATCATCGAGTCGCGCCGACAAGCCAAAGTCCAACACCATCGGCCGCCCCTGGCCGTCCACCAGAATGTGATCGGGCTTAAGCGCTCGGTGAGGCACCTTATGAGAATGGGCCAAAGAGAGAGCCTCCAGGACCGTTTCCAGCACCCCGGCCAGCAACTCATAGTTGCGACCTTGATTCTCGAACCAGTCCAACAGAGAAACCCCGTCCACGTGCTCGCACACCAGGAAGGGACTGCCTAAAAATTCACCGGCGTCGAGCGGACGCACGATAGCCGGATGGCGCAACTTCTGGCCCAGCTCTAATTCACGGCGAAAGCGCACCGAGAGAGAGCGGCTATTGGCCTGGTCCACCGAGTGGGCCAGCTTTAAGGTGACCTCTGCCTGGGACTGAAGATCCTGAGCCAGGTAGACATTGCCCAGGTTTCCTTTGCCCAGCAGAGCGTCCAGGCGGTAACGCCCGGCGACCGTAACCCCGAGCGAACTCACTACAGGCGGCGACGCTGACCGCGGATACGACGGCGCTTGGGACCATCGTCGGTGCCCGTTTCCTGATACACGGGATCGACGTCGGCCGGGGCGGCGGTGTAGCTGACGGCCGCCTTGGGTGCGCTCTTGAAGTATTTGTCAACGATGACCAGGGTGGGCGCGGCCACAAAGACCGACGAGTAAGCACCCGACGTGATGCCCACCAACAGCGCGAAGGCGAAGTTCTGCAGGGTGCTACCGCCGAAGAAATAGATGGCCACCAGCGTGATCAGCACCGTGAGAGTGGTGTTCACCGAGCGCGTCATGGTTTGATTCACCGAGGTGTTGACGATTTCCGGGAAGGGCTTTTTGCCCCCATAAAACTGGTCGTTCTCGCGGATGCGGTCGAAGATGACCACCGAGTCCATCACCGAGTAACCTGCCACGGTCAGCAGAGCGGCTACGAAAGGCGAATCCAACTGGCGTCCGGCCAGGGAGTAGAGCCCGACCATGATGACCACGTCGTGGATAATGGCCACGTTGGCGGCGATGCCATAACGCCACTGCAGGCCAAAGCGTAAAAAGATGTAGAAGCCCTGCACCAGCATGGCCACACCCATGGCCAGGAAGGCGTGGTAGCGGAGTTCGCCGGTGATGGTCGGACCGATGCTGGCGGATCCCAACTGTTTCAGGTCACCGAGCTTGCCGGCCAAATGCTGCTCGAGCGCGGCCGGCTCTTTGTTCTCCAGCTGCTTTCCACCCTCGGCGGTCGATTGCGCGCGCGTTACACGCACCACAATCCGTTGGTAGGCCTTGCCTTCTTCGTCGGTCTGCATATTGGCGCCGACCTGAACCATGCGGTCGCCCAGTTCGGGCGACTTGAAGTCCTCCAGAGCTTTTTGAACCTCGTCGGTGGTGACCATCTTCGGCGAACCGAGTTCCAAGATGGTGCCCCCGGTGAAGTCCAGACCGAAGTTCAAACCCTTGATAGAAAGCGACCCGATGGCCAGCACCAGCAGCAAAGCCGAGATGCCGAAGTAGATTCCCATGTTGCCCATGAGATTGCGCTGTTTGCGGCGGAAGGACTGGCCCCAAATTACGGCCAGCGTGAGCCCGATGATCCAGCAGATCAAGCCAACCCAGGAGAGAGGTGCGAGATTGAACATGCTAGGCTCCAAACGTCTTTCGGTCTTGAACTTTGAGATTGTAGAAGGCGAAGTCGATCAAAGTGCGCGTGAACAGGGTGGCCGTGATCAAACTCCAAACCGTGCCGACCAGCAGCGTCAGCCCGAAGCCGCGAATGGTGGCCGAACCGAAGATATACAGGATGAACGCGCCCATTCCGGTGGTGACGTGACCGTCGAGAATCGAGGGCCAGGCCTTCTCAAATCCGATGCTGATGGCCTGAGCCACCGGCTTGCCTTCCCACAGTTCTTCTTTGAGACGCTCGAAGATGAGCACGTTGGCGTCCACCGCCATTCCGATCGATAGGATGAAGCCGGCGATGCCGGGCAAGGTCAGCACAAATTCGAGGCCCGGAATGTTCATGCTGGCCAGGCAGATGATGGTGTAGATGACCAGCGCCACGCTGGCGGTGACGCCGGGCAACTTGTAGTAGCCAACCATATAAATACACACGCAGACCAGGCCCATGGCGCCGGCCGTCAGACTGTACTTCAGCGACTGCGCGCCCAGTGTCGGGCTGACTGTGTAGGATTCAAGGACCTTCACATCGACCGGCAGCGAGCCAGCGCTGAGGAGGTTGGCTAACTCGGTGGCTTCCTCGACAGCGGTGCGGGTCTTGCCCTCATGCATAGGATCAGGACCGCCGTGAATCTTGGTGATACGACAAGAACCGCCGGTAATCGGCTCCTCCACGTTGGCCGACATGACCTCACGACCGTCGAAATAGATTCCCATCTGGCGGCCTACCAGGCGCCGGGTCAGTTCGCCAAACTGCTTGGAGGCGGTGCGGTTCAAGTTGAACACCACCTCCCAGGTTTGCCCGTCGGTCGACGGCTGAGCGTGAGCTCCGGTGATGCCGGTGCCGTCCATGGCGGTTTTCCAGGTGGTCTCTTTGGTCACTGGATCGAAGCGCGGTTCCTTGATCTCCAGGCGGGCCGCCTGGCGAACCAGGTCCTCGGCCTTCTGCAGATCGGTCTCTTCGGGAATCTCCACGATCAAGCGGTCGGGAGGTTCGGGAGTGACCACGATCTCTTTGGTGCCGTCCGGGTTCAGACGCTTCTGGAAAACCAGCACGGCCTGCTCTTGCACCTTCTGGGTAATCTTGACGACTTCTCCGGTAATCGGGTTCTTAGCCTCCACCAGGCGCACGGCGATGTGCGAACCGGACTTCAGGTCCAGACCCAGCCGGAGCTTCAATTTATTCCCACGCGGGTCCCAAATCATGAACAGGCAGGCCAGCGTGAAAGCGCCCAGCAACAGTACCCAAATTCCAGAATGTCGCTTCATCGTATCGTCCTCAGGTTGGGGCCTCTAGATGTCGAGGTCCCGGCTAAACTTGAACTTTCTTCCACATTTGTGGGTAGCTAAAACCGAGTCTTTCCCCCGCGCGAGCATTCTTACACCCACAGGGTTTGCCAATTTGGTTCAGAACTCGAATATCATGGAACTGGGACGCATACAACCCGAACAGCGGATGGCCTGCCCTGACTGCCGCAAGCTTCTACCGGAATGGGGTTTGGAGGACTTCGAAAAAACTCCGCGCTGCCCCCACTGCGGAGTCAAGGTCAAACTCCCCGAAGAGGTCATGAATAAGTTGCGCAACGCCCGCCACCTGGGCCGCAACCTCGACTTGATGGGATGAGCCGTCGCCACTACCCCTGATTGAGCTGCAGAGCCTCTAGAAAGCGGCGAAATTTTGTCTTCGACTGCGGTGTCAGATACTCGGATATGGGCTGCAGCGCTAACTTGACCGCGGCCACCTCGGCCGTCTCGATTTCCAGCTCATAGTCGGTCCGACCGGGAAATTGCGTGATATCCAGCTCGGCCAGCCATCCCGCCGGCTGCGGACAGCAGCGGCGCTGATTGCGCAGCGAACCCAACAGCACCAGACGCTGCACGCCAAACTCCTGACGCAGGCGCTCCAACGGAGGCAACTCCCAGAGCGTCTCGCTCCACACCGGCTGATTCAGAAGCTCTTCCACTTGCTGCGAATCGATCAGACATTCCACTTCGGTGGACTGGAAATACCCCTCGCTCTGCTTCTTGCCCAGCTTGAACGTCAACTCGTAAAGTTCGTTCTGCTGGCGGACGCGCAGAGACCAATCCGGCGAAGGTCGGTCCGGGCGGTCCGAAAAGTAGTGGTTGCATTGTTCCAGCACCTCCGTGACGGGGCCCAGGAACTGCAACACCTTCTCGAATTCCGCCGGACCGGCGATCTGATACTTGAGCTCTTGCTCGAGGTGCTGAGTCATTTAGCCAAACAGGCGCGGAAAATACAGGCCGAGCTGAATTTTCCACCAGGGCCAGTCATGGGCCACATCATGGCCCCAGAGGTCGAAGTTATGGTCGATACCGCGGCGCGCCAGTGCTTGCGGTAACTGCCGAGACCACTCGACCCGCTCCCACGGACCCTGACCACAGAGAATGTTGATGCTGCAATGATTGAGCGCCTGGATGTGCTTACTGTCCTGGAGGCGAGCCAGGTAGTCGCAGGGATTGTTTTCCAGGCAATTCTGGTCGTAGTGCCCATCAAAATAGGTGCTCACGTCGTAGATGCCGCTCATGGCAATGCACCAGCGGAAGAGATCCGGATGCTTGATCAGGGTGTTGGCGGCGTGGTAGGCACCAAAACTGGAACCCACTGTGGCAATCGGTAGCTTGCCGTTGCAGTCGTGGTAAATCAGCGGCACCAGTTCTTCGGTCACGTGACGGTCGAAGAGGGACTGGCGATAGGCCCGCTCGGCTGGAGAAATCTTGCGGTTCATCCAGCTTTCGCGGTTGATGGCCGAGACACAGAAAAGCTTGACCATGCCCTGCTGAATGAAGGGCGCGAGCGTCTCGATCATCCCCTGACGCTCGTACTCTTCGAAGTCCTGGTCGGCGGTGGGAAAGACCATCACGGGAACGCCAAAATGCCCGTAGATGGCTACGGGCATCTGTTTGCTCAGGACCTGACTGTGATAGGGGATTTTACTGACCCGCATCAGCGAGTCAGGGCCTCGTTGAGAACCTCACGTCCTTCGAGTCCCTGCAGCCAGAACTCGGGATAATTCTGACATGCTTTGAGACCCGGGCAGGTCAAGCAGCGCTTGGTGCGCATGTTGACTTCACGGATACGTCGATCACGGCACTGCGGGTCGAAGAACTCGTGGTCGTCGTAGTAATTTTCCAGGTAATGTTCGCTGTAATTCGGCACAATTCACTCCAAGTTCGGTCGAGGGTGCAAGAGGGGGGGTGTGTCTCCACCCTGGATCCTCATTTAGGTAACCCAAGT
>JALHOV010000314.1 GCA_022842865.1 Vulcanimicrobiota bacterium
GAAATGGGCACCTGGGAGCCCTTGCTCACCACTCCCCTGGCCAGCTGGGAAGCCCTTTGCGGCAAAATTTTGCCCTACTTCCTGTTGAGCCTGTTGCAAACGATGGCGCTGGTAATCTGCCTGTTCTTTTGCTTCGGTTTGCCGGTTCCACCTCAGTTCGGACCCTTTTTGGCGTTTGCCCAGCTTCACGCGCTGGCCTACCTTTGCCTGGGCCTGGCCATCTCGGGCCTGGCCAAGAACCAGCTCCAGGCAGTGCAGGGGGCCGTGCTCTTTTACATCCCCTCGATCTTGCTCTCGGGCTTCTTGCTTCCCTACGCCAACATGCCAACCTGGGCCCAGAAACTCGGCAGTCTACTGCCCTTTTGCCACTACGTGCGCGCTGCCCGGGCAACCCTGTTGGGAGGTTCTGCACCTTCCTTTCTGCTTCAAGAGAGCATTCCCGTGGCCGTCTTCGCACTGCTGGCTGCCCTGCTGGCAGGTTGGGTCTATAGACGGTGATCGCGGCTTTCTTCTCAGGAGGGGCAATACCGGAGAGTCACGGGAGTTCAGGCCAGGGCCGTGCGAGCATAGGCGGCTGCCTGGCGACGAGAGCAACCAAAGACGAGGCGGATTTCTTCGCGGAAGTTTTGCCGAATGGTTTCCCTGAGTTCCGACTCCCTGGGACCTAGCGGCCGGACAGAGCGGCACATCTGACGAAGAATCCAGGGACGCACTCCCGGCATGCCGGAACGCAACAGCTTGATCCACTGATGGTAGCCCGGAGATTGACCGAGGCGTACAACTTTTTGGGGGAAGTGGCCAAGAAAAATGATTTCCGTCATCTGGCGGCCCGAAAGTATCGGACGAACACCCATTCCTATCAGGTCAGCTTTCGGAATACGAATCGGATGATTCTGACGCAGTGGCCGGATGTGGCAAAAATCCAGATCGATCCCCAATACCTTTGCCCGACTGACTCCGGTAACTTTGCTCAAACCCCAAAACGGCACCATCACCATCTCTCCGATCCGTAAAGCTCGGTCCACTTGCAAAATACTCCTACTCTCGAATGACTAAATGATTCTGGCTTAAGTTCGTTAACCTTGCCTGTTTTCGCAATTCCATAAGAGCTTCGCGCGTTTTGGCAAAAGGCATCGCTGTCTCGCAAGTAAGTAACGGGAATGGTAAATTGCGAAAAAGAAGACCGGCCTCGAGTGGCCATGGTATCAACTCACGGCTATGTGGCTGCGCGGCCTCCTCTGGGGGCTAAAGATACTGGTGGCCAGGTAGTTTATGTTCTGGAGACGGCCCGAAAGATGGCCCAAATGGGCTATTCGGTCGATGTCTGGACGCGTCAATTCGACGGACAAGCCGAATGCGAACCCATCTCTCCTCACGTCCGGATCCTGCGGGTGCCGTGCGGCGGCGACGACTTCATTCCCAAAGAATATCTCTACCGCCACCTGAATGAGTGGGCCGAGGGGGCCCTCCGCCTGGTGGAGCAACAGAAACTCAACTATCTGTTTATCAACTCCCACTATTGGGACGGAGGCCTGGCCGGTGAAAAGCTGGCTGCCGCTACCGCCGTCCAGCACTTGCACACGCCCCACTCGTTGGGGCTATGGAAATATCAGCAAATGACCCAGGACTATCCGGACAGCGGGGCTGCTCTGGAGGCCCAATACAATTTCAGCGAGCGCATCCGGCTGGAGCGGGAAATGTATTCGAGAGCCCATAAGGTCCTGGCTACAACCCCGATACAGACCGATCTGTTACGTTCCGGTTACGGCCTGGACAGCGAGCATCTGGCTCTGGTCCCGCCCGGCTATGACGACAATCGCTACTTTCCGGTGGGCGAGGCCTCGCGGCAGGCCATTCGCAGGCGGCTAGGCTTTCAAGGAAAAGTGGTGATGGCGATCGGGCGTTTGGCGCGGAATAAGGGCTATGACCTGCTCATCGAGGCATTCGGTCTGGTGGCTGAGCGCTTCCCGGACGCTCGTCTGTGGCTAGCCGTAGGCGGAGAGAATATCGGTGCCGAGGAGGCCACAATCCTCCAAGGTCTCTATGAACAAGTCCGTCAACTGGGTTTGCAGGACCGGGTGAAGTTCGCCAGCTTCGTGCCGGAAGAGGAAATGGCGGATCACTACAGAGCGGCCGACCTTTTTGTGCTCTCGAGTCGTTATGAGCCTTTTGGCATGACCGCCATCGAGGCCATGGCCTGTGGCACTCCGACAGTGGTAACCACCCACGGTGGATTGTTCAGGGTCCTCACTTACGGGCGCCACGCTCTGTTTGCCGATCCTTTTGACAAAGAAGATCTGGGCATCACCATGGCCAAGGTACTGCGCCACAATTTGCTGGCTCGGCGCCTGGCCAGAATGGGCGCCTATCGAGCCCGCAGTCTTTTCACCTGGACGGGTATCACCCAGATGCTGGTGCGTCTGGTCGAGCAACACCAGCCTTCTCATCTCGACCTGGGGGATGATTGGGATGAACCCTGGCGGGATGAGGGGTCGCCATGAAGCTGTTTTGCTCTGACCTGGATGGCACTCTGATCGGAAACCCCGAGGGCACGGAGCGCTTCCGGCGAGCCTGGAAGTCGCTGAACAGACCCCCCTTGCTGGTTTACAGCTCCGGTCGCTTGCTTCCGGACATGCTCAACCTGCTCCAGCAGGAACCGCTGCCCGAAGCCGACTATCTGGTCGCGGGGGTGGGCACTCAGATCTACGATTTCCGCGCCGGGAAATGCCTGGATTCGTTTTCGGAGCTCCTTCAGGAGAACTGGAATCTGTCCGAGGTGGAAGCTCTGGCCCGTGATTTTCCCGGAATGAAGCCGCAGCCTTTGGAATATCAACACCGCTTCAAATCCAGCTGGTATCTTCCCAAAGCCTCCAGAGACACCATTTTTTTATTACACGAACTATTTGTCAGCCAGGGGCTGTCGGTGCAAATCGTTTACTCCAGTTTGCGTGACCTCGACATTTTGCCGGCCAGGGCCAGCAAGGGCGCCGCGCTTCTGTGGTTGCTCGAGCAGCTGCAGATTTCGTCGGCCGATTGTGTGGTGGCGGGCGATTCGGGCAACGACAGCAGCATGTTTTTGCTGGAAGGCGTACGCGGTATCGTGGTCGACAACGCTCATCCGGAGTTGCTGGAAGCAGTCGTTCCTGTGGAGGTCTTCGTCAGTCCTTCCAGTCTGGCCGATGGGGTGGTGGAAGGTCTGGACCATTATGGGCTGCTGCCTCGCTTGCTCAAGCATCGGGCGGGTTTGACCGGGTTAAATCGGGACGCGGCTCTGCAGCGTTTGTTGGAAGTGGAAAATCCCTCCGGATTGAAGAAATCGGAGCGCCATTTGATCGCCAAGGGCTATGACGAAGCCCTGGCCACTCTGCGGCGAAACATTACCCCTTTAGGCTTCTCCGCCTGTTCCCTGAGTGATAACGAGGTTCTTGGAACCGACGAGAACTATCGAAGCGTTTGGGCACGAGACAGTTGCATGACCATCATGGGAACGGTGCTGGTCGAAGACGAGGAGATTCGCAAGGCCCAACGGACGACCTTGGAGACCCTGCTCCGCCATATTTCTCCGATTGGGCAGATCCCCAGCAATGTTCGCATCGACTCGGGCACGCCGGATTATTCCGGTGTGGGCGGCATTTGCTCGGTAGACAGTGGCTTGTGGTTTGTGATCGGATTCTTTAATTACATTCGCGTAACGGGAGATCTGCAGTTTCTGCGCACTCATTTGCTCAGCCTGCGCCGCGCCATGAATTGGCTGGCCGCTCACGACAGCAACAATGACGGCCTGCTGGAGATCCCTGAGGCTGGCGACTGGACCGATCTTTTTGCCCGGAGTTACAACGTTCTTTACGACGAGGTTCTTTGGTATCGCTGCAATCTGTGCTACGGTCGCTTGCTGGAATGGTCGGGTGACGGGGTCCGGGCTGTTGACTACTTCCACCAGGCCAATGTCATTCGCGCTCAAATCTTGGACCGGTTCTGGCCGGACACGACCCGGCCCAACCAACCCTTTGCGGCCATCCAGTTCAGTCTGGGCGATGTCAGCTATTTGCTGGCGGAAATTACCCCGTTCGGCTTCAGTTGGCGTTGCGACGTCTTTGGAAATGTGCTCGCCTACCTTTTTCACGTCGTTGATATCGAAAAGGCCAGGCGCACCTTCCACTTTCTCTGGGGGGTTGGCGTCAACGAGCCCTTTCCGGTCGCCTGCCTTTATCCCGCCGTCAACTCCGGCGACCCGGATTGGAAACCCTACTACACGACCAATCTCCTCAATCTGCCGGGTCATTATCACAATGGTGGGATCTGGCCAATGGTGGGTGGCTTTTGGGTTCGCTATCTGCACCGACTCGGCTTGCATCAGCTGGCTTGCCGAGAGCTCTACCGACTGGCCTTGCTGAACCAGCAAGGCCTGCAGAGTAGTTGGGAATTTAATGAGTGGGCCCATGCGCGCACGGGAAAACCGATGGGCAAGCGCTATCAAGCCTGGTCGGCGGCCAGCTATGTGCGGGCCTGCCAGGAACTTGGCATGGCCCAGGATTTCGAAGAGCTAAATTGACCCGGCCAGCTATTCCTGGGCTTCCCTGAGCGCGCGCCGGACCGTTCGCTGAAAGGCCGAATTGGTAGACAACTCCAGCGCTTCGCTCATGTCGGCCAGGGCTTGCTCCTGGTGACCGAGCGTCAGGTGGGCGTAGCCCCGGCCCAGGTAGCCCGGCGCGTAGCCCCTGTCGATTTGAAGGGCGCGGCTGTAATCGTCCACGGCCTGCCCGTATTCCTGAGCGTCTTCGAAGAGGGAGCCTCTCTCCATGAAGGCAAGCAGGAAATCGGGATGGAGTGCGATGGCCTGATTGAGGTCGGCCAGAGCCAGTTGGTGTTGCCTGGCTCCGTGCAGAACCCGGCCCCGCCCATAATAAGGCTCCGCTCTGGCGGGATCCAGGATGATAGCCTGAGTAAAGTCAGCAATCGCCCTGTCAAAGTCCTTCAAGCCATGGAAGGCTTGACCGCGTCCCATCCAGGCCTTTGGGTCGGTGGGCTTTAGCTCCAGTGCATTATTGTAATCCCCCAGGGCCATGTCCCAAGCTTCCAGCCGCAACATCACCCCACCCCGATCCAGGTAGGTGGAGGCCCGAGCGGGCGCCAGTTGAATGGCCTTGGTGTAGTCGTCGCGGGCCTGGCCTAAGCGGTCGGTCCTATCGTATAGCTGGGCGCGATCCAACCAGATAAAGAGGCTTTCCGGGTCGAGGGCGATCGCCTGATTCAGGTCCGTCTCCGCCTTTTCAAGGTTTCCTTGGAGGCGGTAGGCGCGGGCCCGCACCGCGAAAGCCTTGCCCAATTCGGGGTTGATTAGAATGGCCCGATTGGCATCGGCCAGCGCGCCCGCCAGCTCGTTCAACTCGCCCAGTGCCAGGCTGCGAGCGACATAGGCCTGGGCCAGATTCGGCTCGAGCGAAAGCGACCTGGTAACATCCTCCACCGCTTCTTTGTGCAGACCCAGGTCGTTGTGAATCTCGGCTCGTCGCGCATAATGGAGGGCCGCCCCGGGCTGCAACGCCACCGCCGCCTTGATATCCGCCAGTGCTTTGTGGTTGTCACCCAGCCTGGTGTAGACTCTTGATCGTTCCGCCAAGAGATTTGCGCTGCGTGGTTGCAGCATCAGAGCCGTGGTCAGATCGCTCAGCGCCGCTCTGGGCGTGCCCAGCCCCAGGTAGGCCAAAGCCCGATCTCGGTAGCTTTGCCAGGCCCTGGGATGGATCCGAATCTCTTGGGTGAGGCGGTCGGCGGCCTGCTGATAGTTTTCTCCCGAAACCGCCAGTGAAAGAGCCCAGAACAGACCTACTAACCATTTCTTCATATCCCCATCGGTTTCTCGCCACCACCAGATTCCCCCTGGGCTAGACGAGCACAAGAATTCGGGTCAAGGCTTCATAGTCGACCTTCCATTCGGGAGGCGGATTGAGGCGTAATTCCGGCGCTTCGATTCCCAGTGCCAGATAACCCCGGAGGAAAAGTCGTTGGCTGAGATCCTCCCAATGGCTTTGCCCAGGAAACAAGAGTTCCGTGCCGGACAGTTCCTCGAGAGTGGCCAGACGTAATTCGCAGCCTCCTTCGGTAAAGAGTTCCTCGTAGAATTCCCGAAAGGCGGGCTTGAGCGAGATTTGCGCCAGCCAGTGGTTCACAATCTGATCGGTGACCACAATATCGTTGCTTTCCCCGAAGAGCGGCGCGTTGCTTTCTTCGTGGAGTTCCACCACAAAACGCTGGGCCTTGCCCAGCAATTGCGCGTAGCGCAGGGCGGTTTCGGCGTCAGCGGTGGCGGGGTCTTGAAAGTCCGACGACATGAGCAGTGTGCGGTCGTAGGTTGTCTCGGCGCTGCTTGGCGAGGTATCCAGCTCTACGTTGGGCGCGAGTGCGGACTCTAAGGCCAGCTGTCTTTCGGGCGTCAGCTTGTCGGCCAGATGCAACAAGAATCGCTGGGCACGATACCTGCCCAGTTCGTTCACCAGCGCCAGCAAGCCTTCGCTCCATCCCACCGTTAAGACTCGCAGGCGGGGCGCGGACGCCGAGAGTCCGGCCTGGCCAAATTGGGGCAGGGGGTCTACGGTTTCCTGGAAGGATACTTCGCTCAAGCTGGCCGCCAGCAAAACCAATTCGTCTCCCGGCAACACGGTATGATCCCAGCCCAGCAGGGCGGCCCGCCCCTGGCTGATGGTGCCGAGCACAACCCCGCCGCGAGCCATCTGGCGAATCTTACCGAGAGGCAGGCCGACCAGTCTAGCTTCGCAGGCCAGCAGCAGAATCGACTGGCCCACTGCATCCGAGAGAAGCTGGCGATAGGCCCGCGAAATGCCGGGGAAAAGAAGACACTGGCAGATCAGACGGGCCGAGAATTCCAGGCTGGAAAGTACGTCGGTCTTGAGACTGCCGGCCAGCGACGGAATCAGTCGCGCATTGGCGGCATAGGAGAGGTCGAGCACCAGACGCGGACCGTCCGCAGGTAGGGACCCGCGCAACGCGACCAGGGTTTTCAGAACGTTCAGGTCGGAGGGTCCTACGCCTCGCCGTGACCGTGAGCTTAACAAGATGATGACCCGAGCTCGGGTGTAATCGGCCCGCTCCAGGGTGGCGGGATCGGCGGGCAAACCCGTGCGCAGGACCACCCTCTGGCGACGATTCAGGGTGGATGGCCGGCGATACTCGAGAGGGCTTTCGCTCACCACCACGATGGTGGGAAGGCGGCCTTCTGGCCAACGCTGAGCGGCGGCGCTGGCACATTCGGCAATCAGGTCGGGAAGGCCCGGGTTGCTGCCCAGCACCAGCAAATGTCCCTCTTCCACGACCGTGCCGCGACCCGAAGAGAGGCTGGCCATGAGGCGATCCAGCCAGGTGGTGAGAATGGCAATCACTCCACCTATGAAGAGAACTGCGCCCGTGAAGGTAAGAACAACGGCCACCACGCGCTCGACTGCGTCTTTGTCTTCCCCCAGGTAGCCGGTATCGGTCAGATGCAAAAAGGCCCACCAGCTCGCCTGGGGGAAATCGCGGTAGCGAGGATGGATCAGCACCATCAGCAGCCCGCCCAGTAATGCCAAAAGGGCCAAAATGGCCAGCAGAACCGCCATCTGGGCCAGGGGTCCGCGAATCCAGACCGATTCCAGTTGATAGACCAGGCGACGCAGCGTCCGGCTCTTCACAGACTTTTACCCACGAGGGCCGCCGGCTACTTGGTTCATGCCCCGGTTCTCTTCTGTTTCAGCTCTGCGACGCCTGCCATTTCAGGGGGGATTCGCGCTTACCCGTTTAGAAGGGCTTGATCAATGACTCCCGTTTCCAGCGACCCACCCTCCCCTCGAGACCCCTGTTCCCACTGGCTGTCTGCCTAGAATAATCCTCGATTTTGGGGAGCGCCGCTGCTTGCCCCCAAGATTCACTACCAAGAAACAGTATTGGCGGTCATCGACCTACCTGGCCGCCGCATGGAACGGTGGTATTTATGATTGAGCAAGATGAATTGCGCTGGACCGGGCGCTTTATGGGCGGTTTGCGCGAGGATTTGGCGCGCCGCTGGCCTCATTACCTGAGTGACTTTCGCGACGGCCTGCATCCCAAGGTGGTGGGAGCGACTCTTTTCCTTTTCTTCGCCTGCCTGGCCAACGCCATCGCATTTGGCGCCCTCACCGGCGTTCTGACCCACAATCAAATCGGCATCGTAGAGATGCTCGCGATTACCAGTATAGGAGGGATTGCGTTTGCCTTGTTTTCCGGCCAACCTCTCACTCTTTTGGGAGGCACCGGTCCTGTCACCATCTTTACCGGCCTGCTCTACCTCAGCTGCACCCAATACAATATTTCGTTCCTGGCCGCCTACGCCTGGGTGGGCATTTGGTCCGGTCTGATGCTGATACTGTGCGCTCTTACCGACGCCAGCGCCTTAATGAGGTATTTCAATCGATTTACCGACGAAATCTTTGCGGGTCTGATTTCCATTATCTTCATCGTTGAGGCTCTGAAGGACATTTCTCACGCCTACGTCGGGTCGGAAGATCTATCGAAAGCATTTCTCTCGACCCTTCTGGCCCTGGGCACCTTTATCATTGCTCGTAATCTCAAGCGGGCCACCCTTTGGCCCTACCTGAGCCGCACCGCTCGCGAGTTTTTGAGCGACTTCGGCCCGGCCCTGGCAATCGCCGCGATGACCGCTTTTTCGATGCAGTTTCCTGAGGTGCATCTGGCCCGGCCGGCTGTGCCAGAAGTGCTGGGAACCACCTCCGGACGGCCCTGGCTGGTTCCGCTGGGCGACCTCCCTGTGCCTGCCATCCTGGCCTGTATGATACCAGCGGTCATGGTGACGATTCTGCTCTTTCTGGATCAGAATATCACGGTTCGCATTGTCAATTCGAAAGACAACCGCTTAAAAAAAGGCTCAGGCTACCATTTAGACTTGCTGGTGGTTGGCTTTCTGGTGCTGGGGGCCAGTCTTTTCGCGCTGCCCTGGATCGTGGCCGCCACCGTGCACTCCGTCAATCACGTCAAGAGTCTGTCGGAAACCAGGGTGGAGAATCAGTCGGACAACAAGGTGGAAGTCATCTCCTCGGTCCACGAAAATCGGATCTCTGCCTTAACGATCCACCTGCTGATTGGCATCTCCATGTTCTGGCTGACCATGATTGCCAAGATTCCTATGGCCGTGCTCTTTGGACTCTTCCTGTACATGGGAATCTCGTCCCTGGGAGGGAACCAGTTTTGGGAACGACTGCTACTCTGGGTTACCGATTCCAGACTCTACCCGGATACCCATTACTTGCGCCATGTTCCCATC
>JALHOV010000315.1 GCA_022842865.1 Vulcanimicrobiota bacterium
GCAGCGCAAAAGGGCGGGAAAGCTCGCAGAAGTCAACATCGCTTGCTGCTCTAGCGAGAGATATCCACCCGGCAAATTGGCTCCTGCGAAGGCCTTTACCTCGGCTAAATAGCTGTCGGTGAGAATGATTGGTTCAAAGGTGATGGGGTCTCTGGCAAAGGGTGGACCTTGGGTGCAGAGAAGATAGCCAATGTTCGGGTCGGAGAAGGTCAATTGTGGGATGCCTACGTGGGTTATGCCGTCTCCGCCAAAGCGATTTCCCAGAGTGTTTCTCAGGGTGTCCGTTGCCGGCACCAATTGGCCTTCACAGCGGACACAATTTCGTGGTAGGAAATCTGCGCTCGGATTGAGCATTAAGCGAATTTCTCCCGGGAAAGCCTCTATCCCGCCTGCCGGCCAGCCGCCCGAGTTCGACAAGATGTAGCGCAGGTTGCCTCCCTTCAGAGTGGGCACCTCCGCCAGCTTGGGAATGCCAAACGTATCGCCCTCCCGGCCGAAGGTGTTGCCGATGAGATAAAAGAGAGCGTCGTTGTCGGCGATTCCCAAAAATTGGCCGTTACAAGGCACCCAGCCGGCGGGTGTAAAGTCTCCCGCAAAGAGACGAATTTCCCCTACTACCTGGTTGCTCATAGGGGGTCTCCAAAGACAAAGAGCTCACCGCTTGGGGCAAAGCTCAGGCGTCTTGGCTGGATTCCTGGCACCACCAGACTGCTGATGGAATTCCCGTCGAGATCGAAGAACTGAATCGCTGCCCGAACCGGGTCGGCTACCGCGACCTGGCCAACGTTGTTGCGAATCCATATATCAAGCGCATGGGCCAGCTGACCTACAGGGTTGATGGTATCCCTGGCGCCTCTACCGTAGCGCCCCACTAACTGTCCTTGTGGAGAAAAGACCAACAGCGGCCAGCTGCCAGAATTGACGACATGCAGTCGGCCTCGAGAATCGAAGGCCAGAGCCCGAGGGTAGCTGAGCTCGGGGGAGCGAATTTCCCCCGTTAGAGCGCCGTCTAGATTAAGAATGGCGATGCGGGCGTTGAGAGCATCGCTTACGTAGAGTGACCCGTTGAAGAATTTGATGTCATGAGGCATGGCCAGTAGTCCCTGGCCAAAGGCCCCTTGGAAAACCCCCTGAGCACTGAATCGCACCAGGCGGGCCAGGGCTCGGTCGACCACCCAGACTCTTTGCTGCAGGTCTGAATCAAGCCCAGCGGGAGTGTTCAGGTCTTGGGCCCCAATGCCTCGGGGACCGGTTGTCCAGAGGCTTGCACCCTGAGCATTGAGTCGTTCCACTCTGCCCTGCTTGGTTCTAATCACAAAGGGGTTTCCCGAGGAGTCGAACAGGAAAAAGTCCTGGCTGCTGACTCGACCCAGAAACCCATTTACAGCAGGAGCACTGGGGCTGGTGAGGGCCCCGCTATTGGTGGAGGTGTCGCCATTTGACCCGCACCCGGCGGCCGCCCCGGCCACAGCTACGATTCGCAAAAAATCCCTGCGTAACATGGTCAGACCTTCTTCTCTATCTATCTCAAACCTCCAGTGTATATTCATCTAGCACACTTTTTCTAGATGAGTTCGACGCCCACAAAACCAGGCTTCGCACCCCTCGAAGTCGACCTCTCGGAATTCAAAAAACAGGACGGCGGCGCCAACTGCCTGTCCATCCTTCTCCCCTGACCAGCCGACCATGGTCGGTTTGCTGCTGACTGACCAGAGGGTAGACTGGCAACTATGTTGCGACTCTGTCTTTTGGTGCTGCTCACTCAGGCAGCTTTCGCAGTCCCTTTCCGAATCCAGGCCGAGCTAGGAGGGTTTCCGGAGAAGTATCTAAGCGTCCCCTGGACCAAAGAAGCCCAGCCGGCCAAGTGGGAAATCGGCAGGCTGGTTTACCTCTTTGACCAGAATGGCGATGACCTGCGCTCCGGCGATGTGGTCACTCTGGGAGACTACGATGCCAAGACGGTGCTGACGCTCCAAGGCGACCAACCGGTGTGGACCCCGGGCGGCACAGCTCAGCCGCTCACTCTGGCACAGATCAAAGGCAAACCCCAGGTCACCCTGCAGATCGGCAAGGGCAAATATCTGGCAGGCACCCCCGCAGGTCCCGTGGTTTCCAACAAGCCTTTCCCTTGGTCGTACAAACGCATCACCCTTGGAAACCAGGCCGCCCGCGACCTGATGCAAGAGGCGATCATGAAGCGTGGCGCCGAGAAGGTCGCGCTCTATGAAAAAGCCTTCGCAATGGGTGCCACCGATGCCGCCAAACAACTGATCAAGATTTACAATCTGGGCGAGTCCGGCTTACCTGCCGACGGCAAAAAGGCCGTCGAATGGGGGCTCAAGGGGGCTCGGGCCGGAAACGCGGAGACCATGCACACGCTGGCTTTCCTGCTGCCGATCAGCGAGGGCCGCGGCTGGCTGATCAAGTCGGCCGAGCTGGGCTATTTGCAAGCCCAAAAGGATCTGCCGGAATACGAAAAGATCCACCCCAAAGTGCTGCCTCCGGGCTACCAGCCGCCCCCGGTCTACACCGCCCCGCGCGCTCAACCGCAGCCGCAAGCACCTGCCGTCAACTGGAAATATCCCGTCGGCCTGGTGATGAGCAATCAGGGGGGCAGTAACCCCGGCTGCGTCGACATCCAGGTCCAATCGCACAACAAGAGCGACGGCCTGTATTACGTTCTGGCCCGCTACCTCGGCGCCAAGCCCAATGACTGGACGGTGCAGACGTCGCCTTCCTACTATCTGAAAGAGGGCACCCTTCGCGAAGCCGAGCTAGATAGAGAGTTCAAGCCTCTGAAAGGCGCTCATTACTGCTCGGCTTGCGAGGCCAGCGGAAACAAGGCCACCAAGCAGGTTCGCCATTACGAAATCATTGGAACCCATTACCACGGCGAATGGATGGAATACACCACCTGTCCGAACTGCCACGGCACCGGCCTGAATCGCTAATTCCAGCGTAGATCCTGGCGGATGTCCCGACAAAACTAGGAGGCGTACCCGGTCAGCGGGAAGGAGCGGCGATGAAACTTCACAGCCTTTTTCTGACCCTGCTCCTCATCGCTCCGGCCGGCGCCCAGCCCTGGCTCAAGGCAAAACTGGTGGTGGTGCCCGGCAAGAGCCTGGGCCCGATTGTTCTGGGCAAGCCGATTCCCAAGGAGGCCTATCAATTGATGGGCCCCGGGGCGGGCAGCGCCACCGTCAGTAAAAACACACACAAGGACAGTGCTTCGGTCGAATGGCTGGCGCCAAAGGACGTCTACATTCGGGTGAAATGCCACGATGGGATACAGCCCGAGAACGCCTTTCAAATCTTCTGGACGGCGCCCAACCCGCGGACAGCCGGGGGACTGGGGGTCGGCAGCTCGGCAACGGCGGTCGTGAAAGCCTTCCCCAAGGGACGCTGGACCAACGAAAGCATGGACGGCTATCCCACCTGGCAGACTCCGGGACTCAACTGGACCTTCGATGAGAAGCGCACCAAGGTGTTAGAAATGCATTTGCGCAAACCGTGAAAAAGAGCAGCTCGATCGGGTGCCTGGTGTTCTCGATCCTCGCCTTTCAGGCAGCCGGCGTGGCAGTGGTAGGCGGGGCCTATTGGGGAAAGCAGAAAGGCTATTTTTACAGCACCGGCGAGCGGGTCGCCCTCTTCTCAAAACTGCCGGACGCCAACGCAGCCCGAATGCTCTCTCTGATTTACGCGGACCAACCGCAGTTGCCGGAAATGGCCCTGGTGCGTTATGCGCTGAACCCCAAGCTGGAGGACCCCGGCATGCACGAGCTGCGCAAGGATCCTCGCTGGGGGAACGACCTCCGGCGCGTCAACTCTCTTCAGTTCGATCCGGCCCTGGCCGCGCTGGCCTCCAAGTGGTCACAACCGGCTTTCGAGCAGCTTCTGGCCCGTTCCGACCAGGGCCGCGCCCTCAGCCCGACCCAGCGCCGGCAACTGGACAACTGCCGGGAATCCGCCCTGAAAGCGATGCTGCGACTGGTTCCCGAGGACGACCAGCAGACCCGACTGTTGTGCGCGCAGGCCGAAGCTATATTGACCCGCCCCTGGCGCCTCAAGCGCACCTGGTATGATTTCATTCGGGGGGCCAGCGGGCAGCAACAGTATTACGTGCTGCTCGAACTCGAAAAGACCGGCGAACCAGATAAGCAATTTTCCCTGTTGCGACAGGTCCGACTCCTGGCCAAAATCGGCGACATCGAACGGGGTAACTACCACGCCGTTCAACGCTTGAGCGCACAGGCGCGCCAGAACGTGGCCGCCGGCCGACAGCCAGAGCACAACCTGAAGCTACTGGCTCACTATCAAAAACTTGCCCCCTGGGTCAAGAAGTCCACGCAGAAGCTCTCGCTGACCCCGGAGCAAAAGAAAATCCTCGACACCGACCCCTGGCAATAAGCTCAGCTCGGCTGAAGCAGCCAGCGGGCCATGGCGGCGCTGACCAGGCACCCGTTGGTGTCGACGGCCTGCTGCAGAACCGCCCGCTCTCCATCCAATCCGCCCAGGGCGAGCAGAATGCGGTTTTTCAGGTGGGGTTCGGAGACTTCGGCCAGGGAGGCCTGAAAAGCGGCCCTGGCCTCAGACGGACGACCCAACTGCTGCAGGGCGTGGCCGCGGTGGTAGTGGCCCCCGGCCAGGGGCAGCCTGCCGCCCAGTTCCAACTTTTGCAGCGGCTCCAGGTGGCCGTCCTCCAACTCACGCCACCGCTGCCACTCTTGGGCGGAGAGATGGCCGCCCAGCAATTGGCGAGCGAACCACAGGTCAGAGCGCACGTGAAAGTAACCGGGCGCCAGTTTCTCGCACTCTTCCCACCTGGCCACCGCCTCCGCGTAGTTTCCCTCGTCCATGGCCACCAGCCCGAGCAGCATTCGACTCTCCGGGTCGTGTCGGTCGGCCCGTTCGGCCTTCTGAAACTGCTCTCGGGCCTGGGCCAGCTGACCCCTTTCCGCCAGGGCCCGCCCCGATCGGGTACTGCGCTGGGCGGGGAAAAGCGTGATGCGATTGCGTTGAAAGGCAACCTTCAGGGAGCCATCCTGATGCGGAGGCAAGGCATCCAGCTCAAAGCACTGGTCCTGGAAATACACTTGCACCCGCAACAGCGGCTCTCCGACCACGGTTTGGGCACGCCTCTGCCAGGCGACGGCGGGCTCCGGAAGTTCCAGAGAACGAAGAAACCGCGCTTGTTCCAGGGCCAAATCGCGCGCTTCCTCTCGTCGGTCTGTGTAGCGCAGTAGCTCAAACAGGCCCTCCCGGTGATTCTCCATTCCTTCCAGGTCACGCATTTCACGGCACATTTCCCAGGCCATTTTTACAAATTTTTCGGCCTCCGCGAATTCGCCGCGAAAGAAATGGGCCTGGCCCATGTCTCCCAAGGCGAGGGCACGCAACTCGAAGTGCTCAGGTCCCCCTGTGGCTTCTTTCAGCAGCACCAGGAGAGTCTCCAGAGCCTGATCGAGTTGGAGTTCCTGGATCAGCGAGCGAGCCTGGCTAAGACGCTGGAACAGAGCGGCAACGCCGTGGTCCTCGGGCACATCGCCAAAGAGCCGCATCAGTCGCGAATCGCCCAAATCATGATGGAAGATCTCGGCCACCGCGCGCAGCGAATCGGCGTAGCTCTTGGCCTCGGCAGGTCGCCCTTGCAACATCATCAAGTGCTGAGCCCAGGCCGGCCACTCTTTCCAGATTTCCCCCTGGCGCTCACGGCAGAGAGTAACAGCCGCCGGGCGCGGGCCGGCCACCGCCTGAAAGACCAGGCTGCGAAGGTCTTTGGGCTTGGGTCGAAAGAAGCTAAACACCCGTTCCCCTTCGACGAACCGGACCCGTCACCCGCTCCGGTGTCTGGATCGCCTCACCGAAAAGTAAACAGGTCCTGGCTCTCCTCTTCGCTCAGATCAGGCAATTCGTCGTGCCTGGTGGCGTAATTGGGGAAGGGGAAGCGAATGGGCAGCGGTGAGGGCACCAGCGGCTGAGCCAGAATCATCGTGCCCGGCAGCAAACGAATGGCGCGTTCTCGCAAGGCCGGCGTAAGGAATCGATAGAAATCCGCGGTCGATTCACCCGAATCAAGTCGTCCCACCACTCGAATGGCGGCATTGCGCACGATGGTGGGCTCCACGTCGGAGGCCGATTGCTGAGCACCGATCAACAAAACCCCCAGCGAGCGACCTCGTGCCGCGATATCCACCAGGACTTCTTTCAGAGGTGAACTTCCCTGGCGAGGAGCGTACTTGTTGAGTTCGTCCAGCACCACAAAATGCAGCGGAAAGCGCTGCCCTCGCTCTTTGGAGGCGAAAACCGACGAAAGCAGCGTGCCCACCACAAAGCGCTGACCGTCATCGTGCAGATTGTGAATGTCGACCACCACCACGTTTTCCTGAGGCGCCAGCGGGCCTTCCAACTGCAGCGAGGTGACTTTGTCGCTGATCAAATGGCCGAAACGGGGCGCCATGGCCTGCAATCTTCGCAAGAAAGCGTTGACGGTATTGGCCTGCGTATTGCCCGCCCACTCCTGAAGATTGACCTCAAACTGATTCTCCAGGAAGTCGAGAATATCGGCCAGGTTGCGGCACAGTTCACCGTCGCCCGCCTGACGCGGAGGACGCTTCAGAGTGACCAGTTTTTCCATGTTGAACGAGCAGCCGTGCTCGGGCGGAATCATCACAATCGCGCCCGGATGTTCCAAACTCGGGTGAGCCCAGCGAGCCAGCTGGGCGCGCACGCGCTGTTCCACAAAAGAAAGCTGGTTGCGGCCGTCATCGGCGTCCGCAAAGCAAAAGCGAAGCAGTCCTTGTTTGACGAAATCGAGGGGAGGCCAGCCGTAGACCCGCAGGTTGCCGCCGGCCCGCGAGCTGATGTCGGTCATGGCGGTATTGCCCGCCTGGCGCGAGAGTGGAGCGTAAAATGCCACGCTGCGAAACGGACCCGGCTCTTCGATGCCGAGCTGCCGCCAATGCTCGGCCAGATCCGGGTTGGCCGCCAGCCTTTCGGAATAACGCCGCGAGGGTTGATCGAAATGCAGCAAGTCCTCGCCTTTGACATTAAAGACCAGCGCTCGAGTCGAAGAGGCGTGCACACCCAGGGCCTGGCGACCCTGCGGGCTCTCCATCAGGGTATAAAGCAAGTGCAGGGCAAAGGACGTCTTGGTGGCCACGCCCGAGACACCCGAGATGGAAACGTGACCGCCCCGCGTGCCGTCCAGAAACTCCAGGTCCACCTTGACCGGCATACCGGATTGGTCCAATGCGATAGCCACGCCCTTGCCCATCTGGTCCTCGTAGAGAGCTTCCCGGCGCAGCTCGCCCGAAGCCTTGAAGACCTCGGCACCCGAATGCGGAGGAATGTAAAGCTCCGGCACGTGGCGCAACACGGTCACATCGGCGTAGCGCATACCCTGGCCGGGCATGGTGTGATCCTGGGCGATGCGGGCCGTGTCGCTAAGAAACGAAGCCCCCTCCAGACGCGAGTAGACCTCGGCCACCAGCCCATAGGTGCGGTGCAAGCTGCCGTCCGGCAGCTTTTGCTGAGTAACCAGCAAGTCATCCAGCTGCACCAACGTGTCCTCCTGCAAGACGACGCGGAAACTACTGGTAGTGCCCGGCTCCAGACCGTCGATCAAGCCGACTCGTTCCATGTCAGTTACGACCTTTCATCAAAAACTGCCGGCCTTCTGAAGCTGGGCCACCGCCTGCCGGACCGCGCGCAAGGCGAGGCCGGCGTCGCCGCAGCGGCGGCGCAGCTCCTTCTCGAGACCGGCGATGGGCTGCAGGTTCTGAGGGGCACGGGGGTCGAGGTGGGCGACACCGGCAAATTCGGGCAGCCAGCCGGCCACTTCATGCAGCCACTGACGACAAGCGTCGGCTTCCCCCATCGCTTCCAAGCGCACCAGGCCGTGATAGGGATGCTGGTGCTCGTTATTCTGGTTCAATCGAATGTAGCAGCCGTGCTTGCTGCCCCAGGCGAACATGCTGCTGCGCTGGCCCGCCCGCAGTCGCCCCAAGGCCTCGTTCTGCTCGGGCGGGAGCAGAGAGCGCTGCTGGGTCTTGACGTAGCCGACGGCGCGCGGCAAGGCCGTCTGCATCGGTCCGTCCAGCACCAGCGCATAGCCTTCCCCCGCCAGGGTCGTGCCGACTTCCGCCTCCATCTCGCGCATCGCTCGTTGCAAAGCCAACTCTGCATCGAGGTCGGGGGGAATCAGCAGCGAGCGCCAACTCCAACCCCCGCTCTGAGCGGGCAGCCGAAGCTCGGCGGCGCGCAGGAAAACGCGCTCCACGCGCACGCCCGCGTAACCAGCCCCGGGAACCGCTGCTCCCGCCGCCATCACTCCGGCGACGGCCGTGATTTGGTCCAAATATAAGATCGCCTCAGCCCGACGCACGCCGTCGATGAAGGCCACGCGCGGACGCTGGCAGGGCGGAGTATCCACTCCCTGCAACTGCTCATGCTCCCAAACCCGGGCGTACTCTTGCTCATCTTCCAGCTGATGAGGGTCCCCGTAGGAGGGCACCCACTCGCTGACGCTGATCACTAATACTTGGGCTTGCTGCTATCGACTTCGTCCGACCAACGCAGCATGCCGCCAACCAGGTTCTGCACCTGCTTATAGCCTTGAGACTCGAGAAAGTGTTGCGCCTGCGCGCTACGCCCGCCCGAGCGGCACTGCATGACGATGTCGCCATCTATGGGAATCTCGGTGTAGCGTTGCTGCAACTCGTGCAGAGGAATCAGCTTGGCGCCGAACTCTTCCAGGTTACAGATCTCCCACTCGTCGGCTCCGCGCACATCGATGAGCACCGGCCGCCGGCCCTCATCCCATTGTTTCTTGAATTCTAAAGGTGTTATCTCGTTCATAACGCTCGTCTTCCCGGTCCGCAGGCCAGAGCCCTCGCGAACAAGTGCACCCGTGGAGAAAGGGTTACAAAGAGAGCTCTTGCATTCGACCCCGCCGACCGTCACAATAGGAGTATGCGTGCACTACTTCTCTGCGGTCTGCTCCTGACCTCGACCGTCTCGGCCCAGGAACCGGGCGAACTCGTGCCCAGCTACAGTTTTCAGGGGCCGAAACGCCAGCCCCAGCGCTATTCAGCCCCCCAGCAGCCGGCCTACCGGCAGCCGCGGACGGCCCCGCAGCAGAGCTACCAACCTTCGCTAAGCTTCATGGGAACCTCCGTGGGACAGCGAGCCGTCCCCTCCAGCCTGTCCAACTGGGGCGGAACGGTCGTGGAGTCGGATACCTCCGGCCACGCCACCATTACTTCCAACGGCAGCATCCCCACCGGCAGCGTAGTAGGCATCGG
>JALHOV010000316.1 GCA_022842865.1 Vulcanimicrobiota bacterium
CGATGGCGATGGGCTGAATCAGCTCAACGGACATCGTGATGTTGTCGCCGGGCATCACCATTTCGACGCCTTCGGGCAGGTTGGCCTGACCGGTGACGTCGGTGGTGCGGAAGTAGAATTGGGGACGGTAGCCCGTGAAGAACGGAGTGTGACGGCCGCCCTCGTCCTTGGACAAGATGTAGGACTCACACTTGAACTTGGTGTGGGCTTTGATGGAGCCGGGCTTGGCCAGCACCATACCGCGCATCAGATCCTTGCGGTCGATACCGCGCAGGAGCAGACCCACGTTGTCGCCAGCCTGACCGTCGTCGAGCAATTTGCGGAACATTTCCACGCCCGTCACGGTGGTCTTGCGGGTCTCTTCACGCATACCGATCACTTCGACTTCTTCGCCGACCTTGACCTTGCCACGCTCGATACGGCCCGTGCCGACGGTGCCACGACCGGTGATCGTGAACACGTCTTCCAGAGGCATCAAGAAGGGCTTGTCGACCGGGCGCTCCGGGGTGGGGATGTAGCTGTCAACAGCGTCCATCAGTTCCCAGATCTTGCCAGCCCACTTGTCTTCGCGGCTGTTGTCGGTGGCGTTCAGCGCCTGAAGAGCCGAACCAGCCACGATCGGGGTCTTGTCGCCCGGGAAGCTGTAGCTCTGCAGCAGCTCGCGGATTTCAAGTTCTACCAGCTCGACCAGCTCGGGGTCGTCCATCATGTCGACCTTGTTCAGGAAGACAACGATGTAGGGCACGTTCACCTGTTTGGCGAGCAGGATGTGCTCGCGGGTCTGGGGCATCGGGCCGTCGGTGGCCGATACAACCAGGATAGCGCCGTCC
Organism: Vulcanimicrobiota bacterium; assembly: GCA_022842865.1. Taxonomy (GTDB): domain Bacteria; phylum Vulcanimicrobiota; class Xenobia; order Xenobiales; family JADMJV01; genus JADMJV01. The sequence goes on from JALHOV010000316.1 coordinate 831, forward strand.
ATCTGAGCGGCACCGGTGATCATGTTCTTGATGTAGTCAGCGTGACCGGGGCAGTCCACGTGAGCATAGTGGCGGGTATCGGTCTCGTACTCGAGGTGAGCAATCGAGATGGTGATGCCGCGCATCTTTTCTTCGGGAGCCGCGTCGATCGAGTCGAGGGCGCGAGCTTTCGCCAGACCAGCCGCCGCCAGCACCTTACTGATGGCCGCGGTGAGGGTGGTCTTGCCGTGGTCAACGTGGCCGATGGTGCCGATGTTGACGTGGGGCTTGTTGCGGACAAATTTTTCCTTGGACATTAAAATGGCCTCCAGAGTATTTAGGGTTTACGTTTTTCGCTGGGTACGAATTCCAGCTTGGTCACATTCGGATTGCGCCGAATGATCGCGAGGACGTTGCGAACAAGTCGCTCGGCCCTCTGGCCGTTCTCGTTACCCAGCCTTGCCGGCGAGGCGAGAAACGATGGATTCCTGAATGGCCCGGGGCACTTCTTCGTAGCAGGCAAACTCCATAGAGTAGCTGCCACGGCCCTGGGTTCGGGAACGAAGCGAGGTCGAGTAGCCGAACATTTCGGCCAGCGGAACGATGGCGTTGACCACCAGCGTTTCACCCGGTCCCGGATCCATTCCCTCGATTTTGCCACGACGGCCGTTGAGATCGCCGATGACGTCGCCGCGATTGTCGTCGGGGACGACCACTTCGACTTTCATCATCGGTTCCTTCAGATAGCATTCGTTGGCTCTCAGGCCTTCTTTGAGCGCCATAGAACCGGCGATCTTGAAGGCCATTTCGTTGGAGTCAACCTGGTGAAACGAACCGTCCACCAGAGTAACCTTTACGTCGACGACGGGATACCCGCCCAGAATACCGGCCGAACAGGCCTCTTCCGCGCCGGTCTTGACCGCGGGAAAGTATTCCTTGGGGATCACGCCGCCCACAATTTTGCTTTCGAACGAGAAACCCTTGCCGGGCTCATTCGGTCCTACCTCGAGCCAGACGTGGCCGTGTTGGCCACGGCCGCCGGTCTGGCGAATGAAGGTGCCTTCCACCTTGACCTTTTTTCGGATGGCTTCTTTGTAGGCCACCTGCGGCCGGCCCACGCTGGCATCGACGTTAAATTCGCGCAGCATGCGGTCGACGATGATTTCGAGATGCAGTTCGCCCATTCCGGAAATCATGGTCTGGCCCGTGTCGGGATTAGTGGAGCTATGGAAGGTAGGGTCTTCTTCCACCAATTTGCTCAAAGCTACACCCAGTTTGTCTTGGTCGGCTTTTGTACTGGGCTCGAGCGCCACCGAAATGACGGGTTCGGGGATAAACAGGGTCTCCAGCAGAATTCCGTTGCTTTCCGAGGTCAAAGTGTCGCCGGTGATCGACTGTTTGAGTCCGACCACGGCCCCCAGGTCGCCCGCCACCAGTTCCGTAACGTCTTCCCGGTGGTCGGCGTGCATTTTGACCAGTCGACCGATACGCTCGCGTTTGCGAAGCTTGGGATTCTCCACCACGGTGTTGGCTTTGAGAACTCCGCTGTAGACGCGCACGAAGGCGAGCTTGCCGCTGTATTCATCCGGCTTGATCTTGAAGACCAGGGCGGACAATGGCTCGTCGGAGCTGTGGTTGCGGGTGATTTCCTTACCCGTGTGGGGATCGGTTCCGTGCACCGGCGGGATGTCGAGTGGGCTGGGCAGGTAGGCGCAGGCGGCATCGAGCATCTGCTGGACGCCTTTGTTCTTGAAAGAACTGCCGCACACGACCGGGACGATTTCGTTGGCGATGGTCCGCTTACGCAGGCCTTCGACGATTTCATCCTCGCTGAGGGGTTGGCCTTCGAGGAACTTGGTTGTCAATTCTTCGGAGGCTTCGGCCGCCGCTTCGACCATCTTTTCCCGCCACTCAGCGGCTTGGTCCTTGAGGTTGGCGGGGATTTCGCCCTCATTAAAATTGACGCCGGTGTCGTCTTTGTAGGTAATGGCTTTGCCCCGGATGAGGTCGATGACTCCGATGAATTCGGACTCCTCGCCAATCGGAACCTGGACAGGCACGGCATTGGAGCCGAGTCGGTCGCGCAGGCGCTCTACGACATTAAAAAAGTCTGCCCCGGTGCGGTCCATCTTGTTGATGTAGGCGATACGCGGCACCGAGTAGCGATTGGCCTGGCGCCAAACGGTCTCCGACTGCGGCTGCACGCCGGCCACGGCACAGAAGACCGCAACCACGCCGTCCAGAACGCGCAGTGAGCGCTCCACTTCCATGGTGAAATCCACGTGGCCGGGCGTATCAATGATGTTGATGTGATAACCATGCCATTCGGCCGCGGTCACAGCCGACTGGATGGTGATGCCGCGCTCTTTTTCCTGGATCATGAAGTCCATGGTGGCGGCGCCTGCATGCACTTCGCCGAGTTTATGGATTTTACCGGTGTAGTAAAGGATCCGCTCGGTTGTAGTGGTTTTGCCGGCGTCGATATGGGCGGCAATGCCAATATTTCTAACTTTGGAGAGGTCAGCCTGGGACATCATGCTCCTTTCCTGCCCAAGGTTCAGGGCAGATTGAAAAACCCGTGGGATGCCCAAAGGGAGGCAATTGGAGTTGATTGACAACTCCTTGCCTCCCTAAGGGTCACCAGCTTTATGCGTTCGGCGCGACTACCAGCGGTAGTGAGCGAACGCCTTGTTGGCCTCGGCCATGCGGTGAGTGTCTTCCTTCTTTTTGACGGCGGCACCCGTGCCTTGAGCGGCATCAGCCAGTTCGGCGGCAAGCTTGTCCATCATAGCGCGGCCCGAACGGTTGCGGGCAGCGCCAATCAGCCAGCGCATAGAAAGACTGAGACGGCGTTCCTGTCGGACTTCGACGGGCACCTGGTAGGTGGCGCCGCCGACGCGGCGGGGTCGTACCTCGATCAGGGGCATGGTGTTGTCCAGCGCCTGTTGGAAGACGACCAGAGCATCTTTATTGGTGCGCTTGGAAACAGCTTCCAGGCTACCGTAGATGATCTGCTCGGCAATGCCCTTTTTTCCATCATACATGATCATATTCATGAATTTGGAAAGGTTCTTGCTGTTGTACTTGGGGTCGCCGATGATCTCACGGCGAGGTACTGGACCCTTACGAGGCATAATTTCTCCTATACTTCAATCGGATCGAGATGCGAGCGAGAGGCCCGACTCGGATTTACTTCTTCTTGCCGGTTGCGGCTGCCTGGCCGGGCTTCGGACGCTTGGAACCATACTTGGAGCGACCCTGACGGCGATTGTTGACGCCGGCGGTGTCGAGCGTGCCGCGCACGATGTGGTAGCGCACACCGGGAAGGTCCTTAACACGACCGCCGCGGATGAGAACAACCGAGTGCTCTTGAAGATTGTGGCCGACGCCGCCGATGTAGGCGGTGACCTCCACCTGATTCGTGAGACGCACACGAGCTACCTTACGCAAAGCCGAGTTCGGCTTCTTGGGGGTCACCGTCTTCACCTGAGTGCACACCCCACGCTTTTGGGGAGCGCCCTTGGGCGACTTGATGCTCTTGAGCTTGAGCGAATTATAACGAAAGCTCAGAGCCGGGGCTTTACTCTTGTTTTTAAGAGTGTTGCGGCCGCGGCGCACAAGCTGATTGATTGTGGGCATAAAAAAACTCCCCTTGGTTCACCTTCGAGGTTCTGCAGAACCAGGAGCAAACCACAGGCGAGCCTGTCGTTGGGGGGTACTGTTGGAAGAAACCCCTTTCCTAGTTCTGCAGGGCTGCGACAGTCCTTAGAAAGACAAGGACGGTCGCGAAATGCTCGCGTATACTAGCAAAGGGATCTGGAGGTGTCAACCCCATGGGTACGCCGTTCTGCTTGCCAAGGTCCAGCGTCAACCGTCCTTTGGCGGTCGGGTCCAGCCAGGCTTCGCGGTCGCCGGTGGCGCAGTCGATGCGCCGGACCCTCTGTGTGCTTTCATTGGGGCTCTTCCAGCAACTTGGCTGGATGGGTTGGGCGCAAATCGTAGCGCTCCAGGCCGTAATGCAGCTGGCTGTGCACCAGGGATTGGTCTCGGGCCAGGTGGTCGATATGAGCGAGCCACCAGCGAATCCTGTAGGTGTGGGCGAATCCGTCAAGTTCCATCAAGTAAACCTCGGGTTCCGGGTTTACGCACACTTGAGGAATGGTGGCCAGAATTTCCAGTAGTTTAGCGCGCGCGATTCCGGGCGGAATGGTGCGTGATAGCTTGAGTTGTAAATACGAGCCGTGTTGCGGACTGGGCCGGGTGTGGTTGATCAAGACGCTTTTGGCCACCGTGGCGTGGGGCAAGGTGATCAAATCGTTGGTCAAGGTGCTCAGGCTGATGGATCGCCAGTCGATCCGTGTGACCTTGCCGTAGAGCTCGCCAATGGTGACGAAATCCCCGATAAAAAAGTCTTGTGAGACGCGCATGACCAGTCCCGATACCATGTTGCCCAGGGTGGGTTTCATGGCAAAGCCCAGTCCGACCGAGAAGAAGGCCGAGCTCAAGGCCAGTGAGGCCACGTCCTGGTGGGTGACGGCGCCGATGAGGAGCATGGCCAGGCCGATATAGACCACGGCCCGGAAGGTGTCGACCGCCAGTTGGGCGACTTCTTCCGAGCGCTTTCGGAAGCGCAGGACGTGTTCGAGGGTGGCCGCGCAGGCTTCGATAGCGGCCAGAGCCAGCACCGCCCAGACACCTCGCTGGGCCCACTGGAGCTGGCGGCTGGTGATGGGAACGACCGTCCAGGCGTGCAGGAGGTAGTAGCCTGACAGGCACAGCAGCATCAAGTAGCCGTGGCCTCTGAGGCGCCTCTGAAGACTGAGCAGGTATTGATGGCTGCGCGTCCGGGCTCGGAAAAGCCAGCGATGCAGGAAAAGAAGGGCCAGGGCAAAGCCGGCGGTCGCCCCCAGGGCGTAGGCAAGATCGCGGTAATCAGGCTCTTCCCAGCCAGCATGGAAAACCAGCGCGGCCAGCCAGAGGAGTCTCAGCGCGCGTCTCCAGTCTTTCCTGGCCGTCAGGTTGGCGTGGCGGCGTTGCAACCAGACGACCTCGATCACGGTCGAGCCGACCCAGTAGAGGATGAGCTGGTTCAGGGTCAGGGTCAGTAGCGAGGCGTGGTCTTGCAAGGCCAGGAAGAGCGAGATGGGAGCAACCACGGCCACCCCCAGCATGCGCACCTTGCCTGCCCTCTGCATCGCCCTGCCCAGAGAGCTGCGCGCCTGACGCCGGAAACCCAGGTAGTGGCAGCCAAGCAACACGCCCAGCAGCAACAGCGAAATCAAATCGATCAGAGTCGCTTCCACGAGTGGGGATTCCTTTGGGCTTGCTGCGCTACCTTTTGTCTGAAGGGGGATTTGGGGAATGGGGGAGATTTTGGAGATAGACCGCGTTCCTGAAAAACGGTGTCAGCTCAAAGCATCTCCTTCATCTCCAATATCCCCTAAATCCCCCTGCAACTTCCGACCGTCGCCATAAAAAAAGACCCTCGCAAGCACGCCTGCGAGGGTCTTTTTTGGTCGTTGGACCTAGCGTTCGGACAAGCCAGCCGAGAGTTCGGCAGCGAGGAGGTCCTCGGCGGTGGGTTCGACTTCGATGTGTGCCGTAGCGCTCTTGGGGAGCTCGGGCTCGATGCCGCGGTACTGATGCATGCCGGTTCCGGCCGGAATCAGCTTGCCGATAATGACGTTCTCCTTGAGGCCGCGCAGTGAGTCGATTTTGCCTTTGATGGCAGCGTCGGTCAGCACGCGGGTGGTCTCTTGGAAGGAAGCTGCCGAGAGGAAGCTCTCGGTCGCCAGCGAGGCCTTGGTGACGCCCAGTAGAGCGCGCTTAGCGTCGGCTGGTTCCTTGCCGGCTTCGATGGCGGCGCGGTTGTTCTTTTGGAACGTCTGCAACTCCACCAGCACACCCGGTAGCATCGTGGTCTCACCAGAAGACTCCAGCTTGACCTTGCGCATCATCTGGCGAACGATCACTTCGACGTGTCGGTCGTTGATGTCCACGCCCTGGTCGCGGTATACGTTCTGGACTTCGTCCACAATGTAGCGCTGGGTGTCGCTCACGCCCAACAGGCGCAAGAGGTCATGCGGATTCATGAAGCCGCCGACGATCTGCGCGCCCACCGTGACCGATTCACCGTCGCGCACCATGATGCGCGAGGAGTAGGGGACTTCGGTGGTGACGTGTTCGCCACTGGGCGAGGTGATGGTGATCTGGCGCATACCCTTGTCTTCACCCAGAGTGACGAGACCTTCGATCTCGGCCATCTGAGCGTGTCCTTTGGGCTTGCGGGCCTCAAACAGCTCTTCCACACGCGGAAGACCTTGAATGATGTCCTCTTGAGCCACACCGCCGGTGTGGAAGGTGCGCAGGGTGAGCTGCGTGCCCGGTTCACCGATGGACTGGGCGGCAATAATGCCGACCGTTTCACCAATTTCGACAAGTTGGCCGGTAGCCAGGTTGCGGCCGTAGCACATGGCGCACACGCCTTGCGGCGCCTCGCAAGCGAGCACGGAACGAACCTTGACTTTGGGCCAGGTGATTTTCTTGCCGCGGGTCGAGATGTCGATGTCCTTGTTGATAAACTTATCAATCAACTTGGCTTCGTCGTCATCGAGCATTTCGTTGCGCTTGGCCACCTTTTGGTTGCCCTTGTCGTCGACATACGGGATGTCTTCGGCCAGGTAACGTCCGGCGATGCGCTCCCACAACGGCACTTTGACATCGCGGTTCTGAGCGCACGGTCCGACTTCGGCGCAGAGCGAAGTGCCGCAATCATCAAGACGAACAATGATGTCTTGCGAAACGTCGATCAGACGACGAGTCAGGTAGCCGGAGTCGGCGGTGCGCAACGCGGTGTCGGCCAGACCTTTACGAGCGCCGTGGGTGCTGATGAAGTACTCCAGCACGGTCAGGCCTTCGCGCAGGTTCGAGCGCACCGGCAGCGGGATGATTCGGCCGGAGGGGTCGGCCATCAGACCGCGCATACCACCGAGCTGTTTCACCTGCGCCGGATTACCACGAGCACCGGAGGTGGCCATCATGAAGACCGGATTGAGGCGATCGAGATGGCGCATCATCGCCTGCTCGACTTCGCTGGTCGCTTCAGCCCAAATGGTCTTCAACTGACGATAGCGCTCGTCTTCGGTGATGAAACCGACTTCGAGCCACTGATCTGCCGCCTGCACGCGCTTGTCGGAGCGCTCCAGGATTTCCGGTTTTTCCGGGGGGATTTTGATGTCGGTTACACCGATGGTGGTGGAGGACTTGGTGGCGAATTCAAAGCCCATATCCTTGATGCTGTCCAGCATGCGAGCAGTACGGTTGTTGCCGTGGTTATCGTGCACTCGCTTGATCAACTTGACCAGGTCCTTCTTACCGAAGGTCTTGTTCACGTCTTCAAAGGTGAGACGATAGACGTTTTTGCCGGGGAAATCCTCGTCATCGCCACTCAAAGTATGGAACTCGGGCTGCTTCACGTCGTCGGGGATGGTGCGCCAGAAAATCGCGCGACCCACGGTCGTGCTGATCAGCTCGCCGCCCAGCCGGATCTTGACAGGCGCCTGCAGTTCCACCACTCCTTCGTTCCAAGCCAGAATCGCTTCCTCGGGGCTGGAGAAGTACTTGCCTTCGCCCTTGGAGTGATGCTTCTCGATGGTCAGATAGTACATTCCCAGAACCGTGTCCTGGTTAGGAATGGTGGACGGGGTACCATAAGCGGGCAGCAACAGGTTGTTGGAAGACAACATGAGCACTCGGCACTCGGCCTGCGCACCGGCTGAAAGCGGCAAGTGAACGGCCATCTGGTCACCGTCAAAGTCGGCGTTGTAGGGAGTACAGACCAGCGGATGCAGCTGAATGGCCTTGCCGTCCACCAGCACCGGTTCGAAGGCCTGGATACCCAGGCGGTGCAGCGTTGGGGCACGGTTCAGCAGAACCGGATGATCTTCAATGACTTCTTCGAGCACGTCCCACACGTCGGGCAGAGCACGCTCCACCATACGTTTGGCCGACTTGATGTTGTGCACCAAACCGCGGTCTACCAATTTCTTCATGACGAAGGGCTTGAAGAGCTCCAGAGCCATCTCTTTAGGGAGACCGCACTGATGCAGCTTCAGGTTGGGACCGACTACGATCACGGAACGGCCGGAGTAGTCGACGCGCTTACCGAGCAGGTTCTGACGGAAGCGGCCCTGTTTGCCTTTGAGCATGTCGGACAGCGACTTGAGGGGACGGTTGTTGGGGCCCGTCACCGGACGACCGCGACGGCCGTTGTCGATGAGAGCGTCCACCGCCTCTTGAAGCATGCGCTTTTCGTTCTTGACAATGATTTCGGGCGCGCCCAGGTCTAACAACCGCTTGAGGCGGTTATTCCGGTTGATTACGCGACGATAAAGATCGTTCAAGTCGGAGGTGGCGAAACGACCGCCGTCCAGCTGCACCATCGGGCGCAACTCCTGGGGGATAACGGGAATGACGTCCAGG
>JALHOV010000317.1 GCA_022842865.1 Vulcanimicrobiota bacterium
AAATGGGTAGAGGAGCAGTAGAGCGGTGGCCAGACGTGGGAACCCTTATGCGATGGTGAGGCTGGAGCCTCATGTGATGAACAAGATTCAGGAACTGAGCGGACCGGCCGAGCGGGGAAGAGGGGGCGGAGTGAGTCAGTATCTGCGTCGTCTGGTCTACGACCATCTGGGGTTGGGCGAACCTCCGTGCTTCGCGGTGGGGGAATTCGAGCCGGGGCCCGCTCCTCGACGGGAACGCCATGCGGCTCCGGAACTGGCTTAGCTTCTGTTTGCTGGTGGGTTGGGCGGGGGCTCAGTCTTTGGAGGCGGCGCGGCCGCTAGCGCCCGCGCCTTTGCTTTCGCATACCTTGCTAGAGCAGTTGGCCGGCGAGGTCACCGTGCTGGTCAAGGTGCGTATCGGCAAGGATGGCTCGGTAGACCCTCATCTCGCGCAAGGTTCGGGGGTTGCGGAGGTGGATGAGGGGCTGCTGAATATTCTCAAGGGCTGGCGCTGGCGGCCCGCCCGTCGCGAGGGCGAGCCCATTGAGAGTGTTCAAGCTTTGAAGATGAAGCTCAAATTTTACCCATGACCTTTTCGCTGCCGTTGTCATCTGAGGAGATGCGCGTAGCTTTGCAGCGCGGCCTGGGGCGGGCCTTGCTACAAGCCCGCGCCTTCGGGGTGAAGCGCGACCGAGAGCTGGTGCTGGCGACCTGTTTGCGCAATCCAGCACACGACCCGCAATGCGAGGTGGACCGGGCCGACTGGATGGTCGAGTTTTTGGACAAGGAGCTGGCGGACGAATTTCTGACCAGGATGGGCCGAGCCGAGGGCGTTTCGCAGGCCTACTACCAGTCGCGTCTAGCTTTTTTGCTGGCCAAACGAGGGGAGCCAGGAGCAAAGGAGGCGCTGTACGCTCAGTTCTCCCCAGTTGACTATGGCGCGGACCTGATCGGTGCGAAAGAAGTTCTCAGGTTGGATGGCGCCACCGGCATGCGCAATCTGCTTCGGCGACTACGAGACTTTGGAGGGTTGGAGCGAATAGCGGATTGGATTGAGGTGCTCGAGTATTACTTCGAGGCTGAACATGGGAAAGGCAGTGCTTGTACCCTCATCCAGGATGAGTTTCCTCAACTAACACAGGTTGTGCAAGAAGTCGACTTGGATGGGACCGGGTCCGCTCAGCGAGTTGTTCCTGCCACGGCCAGCGTTCTCCGTTCCATTGACGGTGGAGGTTCCTGTGGTATTGAACTCGGCTACTTGGGGACCTTGGTGGATGCTGGAGTGGCGTCGGAGGTCTTTGAGCGATTTCGTCGTCCCCTTACGGCGGCCCAGTTGGCTCGGCTACTGAATTTTTTTGCCCGCACGGGTTTTCCCGACCTGGACAAGCATCTGGTCGGTTACGCCGACCACCCCAGTTCCACGGTGCGTCGGTGGGCCGTGCAAGCGTTGTCCAACCACGAGGATTCCCGTGTGCGGGAACTGGCGCTACGATGTCTGCGCAAGCGACGCTGGCGTGCAAGTGAGGTCAGCTTGTTGCATAAGAACTACGTGCCTGGTGACGAGGTGTTGTTGCGCGCTCTACTCCACCAGGAGGACCATCGTCTGATTTCCGACCTTCGCTACCTCTGTGAGGCCAATCCGGGTGCGGAGTTGCTCGAGGTCATGATCTTTGTCTATGAGTCTTCTACCTGTCTGAACTGCCGGGGGGCGGTCATTAAGGTGATGCGAGACTTGGGAATTTTTCCGGATTGGGCTTCGGAGGAGCATCGTTATGACGCTTTGACGTTCTCGAGCTGGAATTGAACATGTTAACGGGAGGTTGCAATTGTAAACGAGATGTGAATGACATGGCGGCGCGTTAACATTTTGGCAATAAGCTGAGAGCAAAAAGGACATAAACTCGGTCCAACGAGAGAGTCACGGTTCGCTGTGGCTCCACTGATTGGAGATCGCTTGATGGCTCAGGCTTTGGCACTGGGGATGACGGAAATGTTCCGTTTGGCCCCGACTGTGGACCTACGCACGCCGCGTTCAACTTGGGACACGTACTGTCGAGCGATTTTGACGGAACAGCCGACGTGTCTGTGGGAGACGATTCACCCGAATTTGCGGGCGATGATGCAGCGCCGCCTCCAGGTGGAGGGGTCGTCTCGATTCTTCCAGAGGATGAGACCGATTATTTCGGGTCCGTGGGGACGGTTGCGGCTGGGTGAAGCGCACGAGATGAGCAACTCGGCCGTGGTCTGCGAACTGTTTCGAGGGACCCAAGAGGTGGGTAAGGCGTGGTTTGCGTTTCACAATCGACAATGGGTGTTGAGTCAACTGAGTTAGAGCCGCAATTTTGGCTCGCGATTGATGCGGGTGCCACTCGAATCCGGGTGGCACCTATTTGCTTTTCCGGCACGGCGCGTTTCTGCGGTCCGGTGGCGGTGGAGAACTTTGATTCGTCGTTGGGGCCGTCGCGGGTGGCGCAGGCGGCTTCTTTGATTCGCTCGGTGGCAGAAGGGGCGGGTTGGGCTCCGCCCTTCCGGCTGGGACTGGCCTGGGCGGGAGCTCCCTCGGCGGATGGACAGGGCACGATAGCGGCCCGCTACGGTCCGGCCATTCCTGATCTGGTGGCTCGTTTAGGAGCGCTGGTGCCTTTGCAGGGAAGCCCCTGTCTGCACAGCGATGCCTGTGCCGCCCTGGAGGGCGCCGCCGTTCAGGTTCCCTTCGACTCAGCCTATGCTTTGATCAGCGGCTCGGGTCTGGGTGAGGCTTATTTCGAAAAGGGGCGGAGCTGGACGCGCGAGGAGTTTCAAACGCGGCTGGGTCGGGCTTCGACCTGGGAGTTTCATGGCAAGGATGCCGAGGCCTGGCTGCGCGCCGGAGCCTGGCGAACCGAGCGGCCGCGAGTTTTTCAGGAAGTGCTGCGGGCTCTGGTGGCACGTCGTCTGCAAACGGTGCGCCCCGAGGTACTGGCTCTGGGCGGCCATTTTGGCGAATGGTTTGAGCGTGGCTGGATTACCAGCGAGGAAGCCCGGGAGCGCTGGGGACTGCGATTGTTGCGTTTGGATGCGGAGGCCGCTTTGTTGGGATGCGTGCAGTTGGAGCGCCGGCGCATGGGGCTATAAGATGGCGGTCAGCTTAAGGCCCTGAGGGGTTTTGTGGAAGCGGTAGCGCACTCCGGGCCGCTCCAGCACAAGGCCCGGGCCGGCTTTCAGATTCTGCAGATGGGGGCGGAGCGTGGTCAGCACGGCCTTGCGAAAGGCCGCCTGTTGGTTCGGGGTGAGGCTGGGGTAGTGGGGGAGGTCGCGGGCCCTGGGAATCTCCAGGTGGTCCCAATCGATCTGATGTTCCGCCTGCGGCCGGGCGCGGGCCAGGTTTTCCAGGATTTGCCGCATCTGTTTTTGCTCGGTTAGTGTTTGGGCCGGGCCGCTGTTCCAGAGGAGGCAGCCCAACAGGAGAGCTCTTTTCATAAATACTGCTTCTGCGAACTTTTAGAAGGCCCGCTTCCTCCCCGTGAAGAAACGCGGGCTCATGGCACGCAAAAAGCGCAAAACGAACGATCCCACGGAAAACGGCGGCGATGTCGCCGTGGTGGTGGATGAAGAGGAGCTTTCCGATCTTGAGGCTGTTTTAGACCACGATCCCAATGGATTGATGGTGGTCGAGACGGAATCTCGTCAGGTCTTGTGGGCCAATCGCAGCGCCGAGAAAATGTTCAAGAAGAAGCGGGAGAAGCTGCTGAGCGAGCCTTTCCCGGAAGAGTTGGAAGAGGGTCCCATGCGGACTCTGGACCTGAATCGCCAGGTGTCCACGCTCACCTGGCAGGGTCAGGAGGCCACTTTGCTGGTGTTGACCACCATCAGTTCCAACTCTGCCTCCTTCTCCACCGAATGGCGTTTGGAAGCGGCCGAGGAGCGCGCCCGCGAGGCCGAGGAGCAGGTGGCTCAGTTGCAAGGCTTGCTGCAGGATGCGCGCAAGGCGGCCAAGGCGGCGGGTGGCGGCGGGGATGCCGGGCTGAAGGAGCAATTGGCCCAGGCGGAAGAACGAGCCCTGGCGGCCGAGAAGCTGCTGGTGGAAGCCCGCGATGCGGAGGCCCGCGTTACCGAAGCTAGGGCCCAGCTGGAGCAGGCTCTGGCTCAGGCCGAGGAGCGTGCCCAGGCGGCCGAGAGTCTGTTGGATGAAGCCAGCGCCAGCGCCGCCGAATTGCAGTCGTTGCGCGATCATGAGGCGGAGTTAAAGGCCGAGTTGACGGCCGCGCAGGACCGGACTTCGCAGATTGAGCAGGAGTTGCGGGCCGTGGAAGGCCGGGTCGACCTGGCTGAGGAGCGGGCCAAAGAGGCCGAGGCTCTCATGGAAGAGGCCGAGTCTCAGTCTCGCGAGACGGAGCGCCATCTGGAGGATGTCCAGGACAGCGTGCGTCAGGTGGAAGAGCAATTAGAAGCCGCCCAGGCTGAGCTGGCTGCCGAGAAAAAGCTGCGCGATCAGAGCGGCGGGGCCGCCAAGATTCAAGATTTGACCGAACAGGTAGAGATTCTTCGCGAGGAGCTGGAAGCGGCCCGGGCCGCCACCAAGAAGGCCAGTTCCGCGCTGTCCGATTGGGAAGAGCGCGAATCTCAGTGGAAAGTGCGCGAGAGCGAAGTGGAAGAGCTCGAGCTGGTTCACCTCCAGGTGATCACCGAGTTGGAGCAACTGCGCGAGGAGCGCCAGAACTGGCAAGAAGCTCAGGCCAATCTGACGGTGGAGCCGGGCGAACTGGAGAACCTGCAGGAGCAGCTGCGCGATCTGCAGGAGAAGCTGGATTTCCTGGAGGTCGAGCGCTCCGAACTGGAAGAAAAATGGATGGATAGCCGGACCGAAATCGAGCAGGCGCAGCAACGCGCTTCCGAGCTGGAATCGGCGGCCCAATTAGCCCAGACGCAGCAGGCCGAGGCTCAATCCGAGCTGCTCGATCGTCTCGAGCAGCTCAGCGCCGAGATGGAAGAGCTGAAGAACGCCCAGGGAGGCGAGTCCGAGCAGTTGCAAATGCAGCTGTTGCAGGCCCAGGAGCAGGTCAGCGAACTGATTGTCCAGCTCAGCGCCGCTCAGGATGAGTGCACCAATGTGCAAGTTGAGCTGGCTACGGCGCAAGAGCATTGGGCCGAGTCCCAGAGCCAGGTCAGCGAGTCGCAGACGGCTTTGCTGCAAGCCCAGGCTCAGATCCAGGATATTCAGGCCCAGTTCTCCGAGGCTCAGGCCCAGATCAGCAGCAGTCAGGCGCTGGTCAGCGAGCTGCAGGAAGAAAACGAGAAGCTCACAGCCCGATTGACCGATTCTGACGCCGCCGAAAAGAGCTTGTCGTCGCAGTTGGAGGAGCAGTTGGCCGAGCTGCAGTTGGAATCGGCCGATTTGCAAGAAAAGCTGGCCGAGAGCGAGAGCAAAGCCCAGAGCACTCTGGAAGAACTGGCTCTTGCCCGGCAGCAGTTGGATCAGATTCAGCACGTCAGCGGAGAGTTTGACGATGTGCAACAGCATCTGGTTTCCGTCGAGAAAGAGCGTGACGAGCTGTTGCGCCATCTCGACGAAACCGAGGTGGAGTTGGAGAAAGTCCGCGGGGAAGCGGCCGAAGCGCAATCGAAGCTGGAGGCCAAGACGGCCGAGGCGGAGGCTCAGTCGGCTGCCCTGAGCGACCTGGAGAATCAGTTGGACGCGGCCGAGGCGGCTCAGAGAATGCCGTCGGCTGAGACCGAGGCCTTGAAGGCCGATCTTTCGGCCGGCGAAGAGAAAGTGCGTTTGTTGCAAGAGCAGCTTGATGAGGTGCTCGAGCGTGCGGAACTGGCCGATAAGCTGGAGACAGAACTCTTTTTGCTGCGCGGCCAGTTCGAGCAACAGAGCCAGCGGGCGTCCGAACTGGAGGCCGAACTGGGCGAGGCCGGCCGGTTGGTGGCGGAGTTGGAGGCTCAGGTCTCCCAGGGACCTGATCCGCGCCTTGCTGAGCTGGAAAGCGAACTGGCCCAGGTGCGGGCCGACCACGAGGCCCGAGTGGCCGAGTTGGAAGCGGCGCTCATCGAAGGCAGCGCCCCCGATCCGCGCATTGCCGAGCTGGAGGCCAAAACGGCTGAGTTGGAAGCCGCCTTGCTCGATGGTGGCGCGCCCGATCCTCGAGTGGCCGAGCTCGAGGCGGCCGTGGCCCAGGTCCGGGCGGATGCGGACGCGCGCATGGCCGAGCTGGAGGATTTGCTGGAGCAAGCCAGCAACTTTGAGCCGGAAGTGGCTCAGTTGAAGGGCGAATTGTCGGTCGCCCAGACCCGCGTCGAGGAACTTCAGGGGACTCTGGCGGCGGTGGCCACTGCCTCCGATCCTCGCGTTCCCGAGTTGGAGGCGGCTTTGGCGGCGGCGCTGGCTGAGGGTACGCGAGCGCTGGAACTAGAAACCCAGGTCCATCGTCTCCAGGCTGAGCTGGATGGAGCCCGGGTCGGTAGCGACAGTTCCGCCGAAGTGGTGGCGATGCAGGCCGAGTTGGCGGCGTTGCAGCAGCAGCAAGCGGTAGCCGTGCCGACCGGTGAAGGCGCCAGCAAGGAAACCGAGCAGCTGGCGTTTGAAGACAGCCTCACCAAGCTGCCGAACCTCAATCTGCTTAAGCGTTATTTGGATTTCTCGCTCAAGCAGGTGGATCGCTATCAGCGAAAATGCGCCCTGGTGCATGTCGACCTGGACCGCTTCACGGCTTTGAACGAAGCTCTGGGTCCGGAAGCGGGCGACGAGGTGTTGCGCCAGGTGGGTGAGCGTCTGCAAAAAGTGGTGCGCACTTCCGATGTTTTGTGCCGAAAGAACGAGGACGACTTCCTCATTTTATTGTCCGAAGTGGCTGGAGAATCGGATGCGCCCGAGTCGATTTCGATTGTTCTGAAGCGCATTCAGGAGATGTTGGCTCCGCCCCTGATTGCGGGCGGGCAACCCGTTTTGATTACGGCCTCGATCGGTGTTTCCCAGTTCCCCAGCGATGCTCAGGACGGCGAAAGGATGATGGTCCACGCCTATGAGGCGATGCGTCGGGCCAAGGAATTGGGCCGCAATCAGGTCCAGTTTTACACGGATGAGTTGCAGAAGCGCCACGAGGCTCGGGCCACTTTGGAGGCGGAGCTGCGCAAGGGCGTGGAGGCTCGTCAGTTCCAGTTGCTTTACCAGCCCATTGTGCATCTGGCCACCGGTGCTATCAAGGGTGTGGAATCTTTGCTGCGTTGGGCTCATCCCTCTTATGGGGTGCTCACGCCGGACTACTTCCTGGAAGTAGCCGACGAGACGGGCGTGCTGGTTCCTCTCGGACGTTGGGTGATTCTGCAAGCGGCTCAGCAGCTGTATGAGTGGTCACGCCAGGGTCTGGACCTTTTCGTGACCGTCAACCTGTCCACGCGCCAGTTCTTGCAGGCCGACCTGGTCGACACGATTCGGCGCGCGCTGGAGTCGACCGGGGCGCCGGCTCATAACTTTGTGGTGGAAATCCCGGAGTCGGTGCAGATGCTGGATGTTCAGCGGGTGCAGGGGATTTTGCTGGCTTTGCGTCAGGCCGGCGTGCGCGTGGCGCTGGACCGGTTTGGTTCGGGCTTCTCCTCCTTGGAGCGCATTCACAGCGAGCTAACCACCCTGATCAAGATCGATCGCAAGTTCTTGTTCCATTCGGCTTCGAATGCGGCTGCCTTGAACGTGACCGCGGCCGCCATGGCTTTGGCCCGCGTGTTGCGCGTGCGTCCGGTGGCGGTGGGCGTGGAGAATGCCGCTCAGTTGAGTCTGTGCCGCCAGCTGGAATGCGAGTACGTGCAGGGCAATCTGGTCTATATTCCAACCGATGCCGCTCAGATCAGTGAACTGGCCCGGGCGGGCCGGCTTTTGCGCTAAGTGTAACTTCCCGTTCACTTGCTGGGGGGAGTTTGCGGTTAGAGTGAGCCTATGAAGCTTTCAGGCTGGAGTGGCATTCCTTTCGGTACCGTGTTCAACGGGAATTTTGCCGGACACCCCTCGGTGAACGAGATTCGTTCCGATGGTTGTGTCGATTCTAGCTTTTGCCAGCCGGGCGACGATTTCATCCGTTCCGTGGACGATAAGCGCGTTCAAGACTTTCTGGTGACCGGTCTGGCACCGCACGCGGGCTGGGAGAAGCAGGCCGATGGCTCCTATGGTTTTGAGCATCAGTCGCTGTTGGTGAAGGCCGGCAATGTGACCCTGAAGTCCTGGATTTGGGAAGTCGGATCCAAGGTCACCCACCACATCGAATCCCCTTATCGCTGGGATTGCGGCGAAGTGCTCACCCGGAAGAGCACCGAAGGTTTTAAGATTACCGCTTCCTGATCGAATTTCTTTGGACATGTTTCGGTCATGGCCAGTTCACCACATCGTTCCTCGCAAGCCTTATAATGAAGGGGAAGATCTGGAGGTGCCTGTATGTCGTTTCGCGAGCAGATGAGTCAGATAAGGCGAGAGTATCGCAAAGAGGCAGATCGCCTCGACCAGAAGATCGATATCCTGGCCAACAAAATGGACCAGGGGATGGGCGTCGTGCAAGAGAGGCTTGGCGGGGCCGAAACCGCTATCGGAAACGTGGAAATTGCCCTCGGTAAGGTGGAGGAAACGGTTCGCCAGGTGCAGCTTCAGTTGCAGACCACGCGAGATGAGTTGGCCGCCACCAACGAAGCGGTCGGTTTTGTCCGGGGCGATCTTAGGGAAACCACTCGCACCCTGCAAGGGCGCGCCCGCCTGACCGAAGAGCGCTTCGGCAGAATGCTGGATCTCGTCGAAACCAGGGTCGAGAACGGGCCTACGATGGAACATATTCACCGGATCGAAGAGCGCTTGCGGGCTCTGGAATCCAAAGATGATCCGGCGGCTTGACCCATTTGTAGTGGGGTCCTGGATCTGCTACCGGCGGCGACGGGGACGTGGGTTTAAGGAGTGCGCACCAGCCAGCGGGGTTGCAGTTTGCCGACCAGCGGCGGTTCAGCGTCCTTGGGCAGCGACACCAGCAGTTCGATCTGAAACGCTTCGGCGATGCGTGCGGAGGCGGTGAGCAGGCGGATGTGTTCCAGGCTGGGCTTGGCCGGAATGGGCAGGCTGAGCATTTTGGGCTGGAGTTTGGCCAGCACGGCCAGGCTTTGCAGGCCGCGGGAACCGCATTTGAGCACCCAGTTGAGGCCTTTTTCTTGTAGGTGAAGCAAGCTTTCCAGGCGGTAGCGGTGGTGGAGCAGGCCTTCGTCGACTTCCCAGAGCCAGCCGGCTTCGAGCAGGAAGGTGGTGTCGACTCCCGGGTTGA
>JALHOV010000318.1 GCA_022842865.1 Vulcanimicrobiota bacterium
ACTGGTGAAGCAAGGCCTGGTTCGCTATCTGGGCCTGTCGGAAGCTTCAGCGGCCACCATCCGCCGGGCCGCCGCCGTCCACCCCATCGCCGCCCTGCAAAGCGAATGGTCCCTCTGGGCTCGCGACCTGGAAGCGGAAATTCTGCCCACCTGCCGCGAACTGGGCCTCGGCCTGGTGCCCTGGAGCCCGCTCGGTCGCGGTTTCCTGACCCATCAACTGACCCAACTGCCCCCTGACGACTATCGCCTCACGGCCCCGCGCTTTCAGGGAGACAACTTTCAGCAAAATCTGGCCCGCGCCGCCCGACTGGCCGAGCTGGCCGCCGAGTGGGGCTGCACCGCCGCCCAATTGGCCCTGGCCTGGCTGCTTCACCAGGGCGACGACGTCGTCCCCATTCCGGGCACCCGCAGCCTCGAGCGCGTCCACGAAAACCTCGGTGCTGCCCGGGTCGACCTCGACCCGGCTCGCCTCGCCACGCTCGAAGCGCTCTTCCCCCCCGGTAGCACCGCCGGCGAACGCTACCCCGAGCACCTCATGCGCACCGTCAACCTCTAAGCCCACCCCCGGGTCAACTCAGGGGATGTCCTTGGGCAACTCAGGGATTGTCCAGGCCGGGCGATTCGCCGGTCAAGTCAGGAGTTGTCCCAGGGCAAGTCAGGGGTTGTCCTGGGCATGTCAGGGGTTGTCCCTGGGCATGTCAGGGGTTGTCCAGGCCGGGGAGGCGCAGGGTCAAGTCAGGGATATTCCAAACCGCCCCCGCCCCAGGTTAGAGACCCTTGCCCATTTGCCCGGCCTGGTTCGACCAGATCACGCGCACCGCCCGACCCTTCAGGTTCTCTCGAGGCACCGAACCCCAGTATCGCGAGTCAAAGGAATTGTTGCGATTGTCGCCCATCATGAAGAACTGGCCGGGGGCCACCTTTTTCTTCTCGAAGTCCTCATGCATCGGCTCGTAAACATAGGCTTCCCTTTGGCGCACCCCGTTGAGCCAGAGAGATCCCTCACGAACCTCGACCTCATCGCCCCCCACGGCCACGATGCGCTTGATCAGATCGGTCTTGTCCCCGTGGTAGGATTCGGGCGGCTGAAAAACCACGATATCGCCGCGCTTCGGTTCAAAGCCAAGCCGGCTGGTCACCAGATAGTCCCCGATCTGCAGCGTGGGCAGCATACTGCCCGAGGGAATGTAGTAGCTGCGCACCGGCACCAGTGCGTCGAATAACTGATGGGTATAACTCTGAGCGGGAAGCACCCACATTGCCGCCAGGTAGAGCAGGCAAAGTGCGGCATGCGACCGGCGTGCTCCGGGTTCCCGGGCGCACCGGTAGGCGTCCCAAACATTTAGCGCGTGCAAAAGAACGGGGAGACACCAGAGCGCCAGATCAAAGACGGGCGTCCGAGGCGCCACCAGGACCAGCAAAAAGCCAAGTCCCAGAACTACCGCAATGGTCAGCGCCGCCACCAGCAGTCCCCGCAAAGGCCGCCCCGCGTAGCACTGTCCGGCCCCCGTACAAACCAGGCTCAGCAGCACCGCCAGCCCCGGCCGAACCGGCCGCGGCGCCCTGGCGATTTCCTCTTCACTGGAGTTCAGCACACTTGCAGTTTCTGCCCTCCCGAAATTTGTCCCGCGCGGCTTTAGCTCTGCTTGGCCGCAACGGGGCGGGCAGACAAACCAGGAGCGTAAAGATCGAAGGGGATGCCGGTGAGTGAGCCCAGCACCTTGAGGCCCACCGTGAACTGGTCGCGCGCGTTGAGCTTGTCGGTGGTGTACTTGCGCTCCGAACGGCCTACGTCGATGTAGCTCTCGCCCGAAACCGCCCAGTTGGTCTTTACGGAAAAGCCCTTGTCGTGGGTCTGGACCGAATGGAAAGCGCGGTCGTTGCCATATCGGGTCTCTTCCAAGGCGCTACTGCCTTTCGGGCTGATGTAGAGCTGCCAGCGGCGTCCGCCCATCCCGGTGGCCGTCCAGCGATTGCTATCCTCCGAGTTGGGCGTAAACACGTCCGGATGTTGGGCCAGCGTGTCCTTGAGCTCTTTCATTCGTCCTGCGGGGCTGTTCGGATAGCTGGTCTGGTTCGCTTGAACTTTCATTGGGGTCACTCCTCCTCGCCCTCAGTAGAGCTGTTTCCAGCATAGGGGTTGGAGGTGGTGAGAAGGTGTTACAAGGCCTGCTTATGTAAACAGATTGTGAAAGTTAACCGGTGAGACCGAGAGGGGCGAAGCGCGACAGCCGGGGCGGGCTCGGCAGTTGGGCGCCAGGCAGAGCGGATGCCCGCAAGGTCTGCAAAGCGGCCCGCAGACGCCCTTCTCTCGGGTCGGTGAAGCGGCAGCCGGTCGCCCAGCGATTGCCCTCACTGCGGCACCAGAGCACCTGCACTTCGCAGTCAACGTCGCCTTCATAGCCAGGGAAACTGATGCTCAGCGCCAGCAGTTCACCCGGTTCGAGACTTTCGGAGACGTCGAGACGCAGGCCGCCATTGCTGATATCCAGGGTCAGCGCCTGGTAGTCGGGGAGTTCCGGGGACATCACGCGCAGACGCTCGTCCACGCGGGCCTGGCTGCGCGTGCCGAGCACGGGCGAGGAGTCGAGCACCCCGTCCAAAGGCATCGGCGCTCGGGCGGTCACCAGGAACTCTTCCTCGCCCACCAGGCGGCAGGTCTCGACCTCCAGGTCAAGCGCCTGTTCCTCGACCGAGACGCGCAGGTTGTCACCTGGACGGACCTCGTTGGGCAAACAAAAAGTCAACAAATCACCCTGAACCTGTAATCCTGACATGGCGTCCTCCTGCATTCAGCTTAGCGCCGAGAGGGCGTGCATTTCGCAGGAATGCTGTCACAAGGAATCAGTACAGAGCTACTAAGGGTCCGTCGCTTAATAACATGGTCGTTTCACAATTTTAGTCCAGGCTTTATAACGTAGTTCAGCTCCGGTCGTGAGGTTTTATGCTCGATTGGAATTCTATCAAAGTCCAGCTGAGTGACCTCGATTCCCTTCTTGTATATGGTCTGATCTAGCTCCGAACCCACCTTCAGGCCGGTTTTCGTCGTTGTCGCGCCGATAAGCTCCACGATGACTTGGTAGCTCGTTAAGGGTTTGCCTCGCCAGTTGATCGAAATGAAAGAGAAGAGGCGGTGCTCTATCTTGTTCCATTTGCTGGTCCCCGGCGGCAGGTGGCACACGTGAATCTCAAGCCCGGTGCGGTCCGCGAAGCGGGCAAGTTCAAGTTTCCACAAGCGGCTCCTGTAGCCGTTGCTCCCGCCGCAGTCGGCCGAGATCAAGAGCCTTTTGGCGTTCGGGTAGATCCCTTTTCCAAGCTGATCCCACCAGCGTTCGATTGTCGATACGGCGAACTCTGCCGTGTCAAAACTCGTACCTACGCCGACCCAGCCGAGGTTCTCCGTGACGTCATAAACACCGTAGGGAACCGCCCTACCAACCGCGGAGCTAGGAAAATCGTGGACGTTAGTTTCTACGGGCTTTCCCTTGGGCTGAAGTTCGCGGCCGTTATTAGAAAAGTTGCCAACAAGTTCTTTCTTTTTTGTGTCAACTGAGATGGCGGGCTGCCCATCGGCCTGAAAAGATTTGACCCTTTTGGCCAAATGCCGAAACTGATCATCTCGTCCCTCGTAGTCAGTGCCCTCTTCCGTCTTGGAGTTGGCCTGCAGGCTGTAGCCGAGGTCGTTCAGCAATCTGCCGATCAATTGGTGGCTGACCTTGAAACCCTGATGTCCCAGGGCATCGGCGATCTGACGGCAACTCTTACAGGTCCAGAGGAGGGGAGATTCCGGGTCTCCTCGGGTTTCCAGCGATATCAATTCTTGAAGTGCAGCCAGCAGCTCGGGTTGCTTCTCGGTGGCCGGCTTTCGACCACCGCCGGGCTGGCGAATTTTCGTGTCGGCATCTTCCAAACTGCCTGGAAACTCCAGTTCGCGGAGGCCTCGATAAATAGTTTCCCGGGAGACTTCCGCCAGCCTCGCGACCCAAGAGACTCCTCCTCGGCCGAGGTGCTTGGCTTCGGCTGCAAGAAACAATCTTTGCTGTCGCTCGTTCAGGGCTGGCAACATTACCTCGAGCTTTTCCCTCAGTCGACGTTGCTCATACTCATCCACAATACAGCCTGTTTTGGATCTGCCGGAAAGTACCTCCAAGCCTGAGCTTTATATTCTTCGGCAAGGCCGCCGTTGACTCGGGGGCGCAGTGTGCCTACCTTAAAAAGCGACAGGCCCTAAGTGATTGCAGGAAGGTTGCCGGCACTTCGCACAATCGGCTCTATGGAAAACCCCACCCAACTCTGGACCCGCCCGTTCTACCAACCCTCGGGGCAGCGCAGCTTCCTTTTCTGGGTGGTCTGGTTGGACAAGCCCGACAGCAAGCTTTTTATTGACGCCAGGCGTCACGGCTTTCCACCGGGTGACAGCGCGGGCCTGGACCTCGATGTGGTCGAAGATGCCGATTGGTTAGGCAGCTTTCTGCAGGGGGCCATCGCCAACATGGCCGGCTTCTCGCTCGAACCTCTTGGGAAATGCTCCCGCGCCGTCTTACTCCGCGGCCACTTTCCCGATTCGGCCGAGCTGCGCGCGCTCCAGACCGGAATGGCTTTTCTCAAAGCCTACTTCGACCTGGGAGCGCTGGCGGCCATCGACCTGGTGGCCACTCGCTGGTGGCAGCCGCAGGAGATCATGGACTTGAAGCCGGATCGCCCGTTCGATCTGCAAGAACACATTTCCGTAGTGTCCGAGCGCGGCGAAGAGCACTTCTGCAACACCCGCGGTATGGCCAAGTTCGCCCGTCCCGAGTTGTTCGTGCGCAAGGTTCCTAGCAAGCGAATTCAGGAGGTGGCCGATACTCTGTGGGGCTTCGCCAGAGAAATGGCCCAGGGCAAACTGCTAACCAACCATCCCCATCTGCAGGCCTGGCCGGACGACACCGACCAGGAACAACCCGCCCATGGCATTGCCCCTTCGATGTTCCGCAACGCCTCGCTGGAATACAAGCTCTGATCTCAGAATTCGTGCCAGGCTAGAATCTGGAAAGAAAACGGGCCGCTCTGAAGTAAATTGGCCACATAGCTGGGATCAAAGATAACGGTGGAGTTATTGGCATGAATCGTGGTTTTGGCCACGCCCGGCACGGGTGGGCCGGAAGGGTCTCCGCCGTAGGCCACCATTTCGCCCGTCAGATCAAAGCGGGAATTGCTGCCGCTGTTGCCCGCGAAAATGTTGATGCCTTTCCAGGCGTAGAGAATGCCCATCATGCTCATGTTTCGGAAGGTTCCGGTATCGGAGTCCAGCTTGAAAGCGTCGACATTGATGGTGCCCTGAGCGTAGAGATTCAAGCCGAGCGCCTGCCCGGGGGTAGAGCTGAATTCATTGCTGGTCCCAATCAGGGAAATATCCTTGGAGCTGACCAGAGCCGCCCCAGGCCTTGCACCTGTGAGCCCAGGGTAATGCTACCGTGACTGTTGCCTAGGGTCAGACCGGCGCTGCCTCCTCCCTGGAGGTTCAATTCCAGGTCCGACGGCTTGAGTTTGCTGGAGGCCGTGGGGGAGGTCGGGTCTACCGAGGTGAGATCCGGGACGGGGCCGGTGTAGGCGGGATAGAAAGGAATCAGGGCGGCCGTGCGCGTTACCCCGGCGTTGAGCAAAGCCGTCAAAAGCGGCTGGGTATCGGTGTTGGTCAGGATGGGAAGACTGGTGCTGGAGATGGGCAGAGCGATGTGATCGGTTTGTTCAGCACTCAGCCAGTAGTCATAGTAGTTGCCGTCGGGACTAGTAGCGGAACCATAGGGCAACTGATTCAGCACCTCGAGCCAGGCGTCTTTGGCGGACACGGTGGGGGAGATGTCGGTCGCGCCGGTGGTCACCCAGTTGGCGAATTCTTTGACGGGCGAAAGCTCTGGTGGGGTGGCGGGCAGTCCTCCGTAGTCCGTGGACTGAGCGGCGCCGCCGTCAGGAACCAGAGCGAAATCGGTGACCGTGCCGGCCGCGTTGATGGCAAGGTCCTGGCTCACGGTCAAACGGAATTTAGGAGCGCTGGCGTTGGGGCCGTTGAGCTCCATCCCCGCCGGCAGCGTCACCTCAGTGCCGGTGGGCGGAGGCGAGGCGTTGACAAATGCGGAGTAGTTCATCGGATTGTATATGACCGTATTGGTGGCGGTGACCACGTAGGTTCCGGCCGGAAGGGTGAGCCCGCTCGAGGGAGTGCGCACTTTGGAAAGGGGAATCTTATAGAACCCGTCAGGGCCGTGGTCGACGCTGGTGGTGACGTTGGTGAGCGCTCCCGTGCTGATCGTGCCGGCCGCCCGCAATTCCCCCAAGGTGGAATTGACCGCGCCCACGCTGAGGCCGTCCTTGCTGCGCAGACGAGCCGTCTGTCCACCCAACGAGTCCAACCGCAGGGTTCCTCCGAAGAGGTTGATGTTCAGGTCGCCCGAGGAGCTGATTGCTGAATCGGTGACGGGCTGATTGCTGCCGAACTTGAGCAGAGCTTGAACCGTGCGCCGATGCACCGTTCCGTAGAATTGATCGGGGTTTTCGCTGGCGGTTCGACCCGTGGCTCCCTCAATGCTCAAAAGTAAGGTGCCTGGAGGAACGGTCAACTGGACTTGGGGCCAGGGACCGGTATGAGTCGATTGCGAAGAATCGCCGGCCAGCGGCAGGTGGCGCTGGCTGACCCCCTGCAGGTTGTTGCAGCTGAGATAGGGCAGATCCGCCCAAGGAACGGGAGGATTGGCCATGTTGTCGCTGTCCACGCTGGACAGCGGACCGCCGTCCTGGTAGTTGAAGCGCAGACGAAAGCGCGACCAGTTCTCTCCGTCGCGCAACCAGCCCAGCACCTGTCCATGACCTTCGCTGACCTTGAAGCCGGGCGCCTGGAAGGTTTGCACGGTAGTCTGGTCGGCGCACCAGCCGGGATCGCTGCTCAAACGGCTGCGAGCCCAGTCGATGCCACTTTGAGCTGCCCGTTCCGCGGCCCCTCGCTCCACGTCGTTTTGGGTACGGGATAGGGCTCCTGGCGCCAGAGCGAAGCTGGCCTGCACGAAGATCAACACCACCAGGCTGATAAAAAGCACGGAGATCAAAAGAATGGCGCGTTTCCGATGACTTCGAAACATTGGTAAGATTTTACCATAGCAGTGGGGAAATTGCACGAATGCCGTGTATACTCAGAACGTGCGCGGATTCTCTCTGGCCGAGGCCATTTTGGCCCTGGGATTGTGTTGTGTAGTGCTATTGCTGGTGGTGGCCCTGGCCATCTCGGCCAATCGCAGTCAACGCAAGTCGAGCGCCACGCTGGTGGCCAACTCCTACGCGGGCCAGGTCATGGAGGAATTCGTCTACAGTTTGCCCTCGGCCGGCCACGGCTTTTGGAGTCAATCAACCTTCACCAGTCCCTACGCTCAAGATCAATCCCAGCTTGGGCCCGTTTTCTATCAGTCGCGCCTGTTTTTAGAACCGATGGGCACGGTCGCGCCGGGCCTGCTGCGCTGCACCGTCAACGTCAGCTGGTCGGCCGGGGCTCAGCAAGGCAATCAGGCCCTTTCCATCAGTCGGTTACTATATGCGCTGTAGAGCCTTCACGGTGCTGGAAGTGCTCATCGTTTGCACGATTTTCTCCATGCTCTCGGGGTTGCTCTGGTTCGCTCTGCGCAACGTGAGCGACCTGTGGCGCCAGTCCGATTCCAAGGACGACGCCGTGCGCGAGCTGGTTCGGGCCCGCACCGCCCTGACCCGCGACTTGCGCAACGCCAGCAGCTCGCATTTCGCTACCGCCCGGGTCGGTCCCCATCTGACCGGTTTCGATGGCGATGCCGTCACTTTTCTGTCCAGCGATGGCGGTGCTTCCAACCCGGAGTGGAACCTGACCAGCGACGGCCGGGCTGCGCTGCCGGCCCAGGTCACCTATTATCTGGTGGTGCCCAATCCTGCTGGAGAGGTGGCCGCCGGCCCACCAGACAGCCACGGCTACGAACAACAAGACCCCTATAAGTGGCTGGTGCGTCGCGTTGACCCGGGTGGATCTGCCCTGAACCCGGCCTGGAACTCCTGGCTTGTGCGCCCCACCAACCTCAATCTCGGACCCAATCAGAGCATCCTCTCCACCCGCCTGCTCGGTTTCCGGGTCGTTCACGACGGCCCCTTGTGGACGCTGGAACTGAGCGCCGTGGCCATCAAGGACGCTCGCCACCGCGGCCCCCTTGGCTCAACTCCCCTGCGCGATGCACCCTTTACCCTGGTCGACCGCTTCAGCGTGCGCAGCCAAAACCCGTGAGGTTGTTCCAGTATCGCTGTCCCTGATTCTCCCTTCGGGTCATAGGGTAAAGTCGCAAGGTGGACCACCTTCTCATTCAGATTGCCGTGCTGGTGTTTTTTGGTCGCGTCCTGGGTGAGCTGGCAAAACGGGCTGGACAACCCGCCGTGATCGGCGAACTTCTGGCTGGAATCCTGCTCGGACCGACCCTGCTGGCCAAGCTCTGGCCCGAGGCTCAGAGCTGGATCTTTCCTCACGCCGATGATCAGACCCAACTTCTCTCCTCGATCGCTCGCCTGGGAGTGCTGCTGTTGCTCCTGGTGACGGGCTTTGAAATCGACCTCACTTACATCTTGAGTCGCGGCCGGCGCGTTCTTCAGGTCGCTCTTTGGGGCACTCTACTGCCGCTACTTTTCGGCACCAGCCTGGGCATGGTGTTGCCTGATGTGCTGGTGGGAGATCCCGAACGGCGTCCCCTGTTTGCTATGTTCATGGCGGTGGCCATGAGCATTTCGGCCATGGCCGTGCTGGCCAAGATTCTGCTCGATCTGAACGTCATGCGGCGCGACATCGGTCAGACCATGGTGGCGGTGGCCATGTCCGAGGATCTGTTGGGCTGGATCTTACTTTCGCTGGTGGTAGGGCTGGCTGGAGGCGAGTTCCAACCCATGCTGGCCGTCAAAGCGGTGGGCGGCGCCGTCGTCTTTTTAGGCCTTGCCTTCACCGTGGGCCGCTGGGCCGTCGACGCCATGCTCACCTTTATCGACGACCGTGATGGGGGAGTGCCGATGCAAATGTCGGCCGCCGTCTTTCTGGCCATGCTGCTGGGCACGCTCACCCATGAACTGGGCCTGGAACCTATGCTGGGCGCTTTTGTTGCCGGCATCCTGTGTGGCCAGGCACGCCGCTTTCACGCGGAGACCGAGCACGCTCTCAAGCTCATGGTCCCGGCCGTTTTTTCACCCAACTACTGACC
>JALHOV010000319.1 GCA_022842865.1 Vulcanimicrobiota bacterium
AAAGATAGCACTCTTTTCGACAGTGGCAAGGCCGATTCCGCCGTGAGCAAGCAGTTTGGTCCGACGCCCACCATTATCGCTGAATATCCAGCGGTCGGCTAGCGATTGGTAGAGACAAAAGAAGTTCCGCAGGCCTCGCTCGAATCGCCTCCTGATCACGTCCTCGGGTATGTGGTGTCCGCCTGATTTGACCCGACGGGCCACGCGCTCCAGGGCGGCTTCGACACTCGGTAAAGAGAGGAATAGGAGGCCGACCCTATAGCCTGCGCGACGGGCTTTGGCGAGTGACTGCGCGTAGCTCCGGCTAGCCAGAGTCGTCTCGAAGGCGAAGGTTTCTTGGCGCTCTCTGATTCGATGCATTTCCTGTAGCATGATACGACCGGCCTGGAATGCCGCCGCCTCGGGATCGAATGCGGAAATGCCGGATGCAATCGTATCAGCGTTCAAATACCTTTGGACGCGGAATCTGTCACGGAGAAGGCTAGGAGCGGTGGTGGACTTGCCGGCTCCGTTCGGTCCGGCCACGACGAAGATACAGGGCGTTTGCACTTGCCTGGTTTCGGCCAGTCGGGCGGGGGAGCCTGCCCCCTCGCTCAGGGCCGCTTCTAGCACAACCCCCGGTTCGCTTAGCGGGGATCTCCAGGCATGCCAGAGTTGTGGCCCAGTTGCCCGCAGGGAAGATTGGTCGGGAGTGGGAGTCTTCGTCAGCGGGCCATGCCAACTACCGCTGGCCCAAAGGGCGCAGCTGTATCGCCAGTGGGCCGTCTGGAAGAAACCTTGCAACCCGAAGTTTTCGCAAAAATCGTCACTTCCGGCGAGACGGATTCTTGGGCAGCCTTGCTGCCGCGTGAACTCCTGGGCGGGAGCATCTGTCGTTTTCTCATCAAAACTGCATGGATTCACCATCGGCAGGAATCTGGACTTTCTCGCCCAGCCCCTCGCTCTCCAGCCATTCCCGCAGTCCTGCCCGGGTTGTGGGACAGTGATTGAGCGCTTCCAGATGGTTGGCGATGACCCGACCAGGCGCCGCTCGCACAAAGCGAAGAATGTCCGTCCGATGCATGAGCAGTTCCCGACCCAAATCAAGTTGTGCGGCTCCGGCGGCCACCACGCTGATATCCGGCTTAAGCTCCCGAAGCGCCGATTCAACCTGGGGGCTTAAGATCGTATCGCCGCTGATATACAGCGACGGTTCGGCGGGGAACTCCAAGAAAAACCCCACGCCGTTGGCCATCAATTTGCGAATCCAACCATATCCGTGGGTGGCCGGGATGGCTGTAACATGACCCCCAAGAAAGGGGGTCCTTTGCCACGGGAGAAGTCCCCATTCCACCGATAGCCCCAGCCTTTTCAGATAGGTGGCATCCTTCTCGGGGCACACCCACGATCGTCTCCAGCGGGTGGGCCTGCTTATCCGCTTCGAAGTGCTGAAGCATGGGAACCGCGTATTTCGCGTTGGAGCCCAGGCTAATGCGGGCAATACCGTTTTTAATCGGATAGACGTGGCCGTTTTCGCCAAACCGCCCCTCGGGATACATCACGAAATTTTTGCCGTCGTTCAGGATTTCCTGAGTGTGACTGACGGGGTCTGGAAAGTTCCCGGCATACTCGCCATAGCGGTCCACGGGAAAAGAGCCGATGTCGGCCAGCATTCTTCCCAGCGGTCCACGAAATTGATTGACGTCCGCCATCGAAGCAAAGGGCCGTCCGTTATCGACCACCCGAGTGGCCACCGGGGCGTCCATATAACCCTGATGGGTTGGTCCGGCGATAAAATTGGCGTCTTGAGGAATGTTCTCAAAACCGTGGTCTTTGAAGCGAAAGAGCAAGGGTGGGGCCAGATCGCGAACCTTGCGAATTCTGGAGGCCTTTTGTCCATCCCAGTGATGGCGGTTGTCCGGCGGAAGGGTCATCCCTTCGGTGGACTTTTTTTCTTTGGGCGGCTGGGTGCCGCTCAAGCGCTTGTCGACTGGGGAAAACTGGGTTATTTTCACGATCGCTCCCGGAGGTTAGGTGCGGTGCGGTGGCTAGTTGAAGAATTCTCATGGCAGACGGACCTTAGCGCCCTCCGGTAGCCTCCACGTGCACTCCGAGTAAGGTCCTTGTCAGTTTCAACCTGTGGCCAGGTGACGCTTGAGCGCTTGGAGCCGTTCGTAACCACTGGGGTGACTGAAACCTCGAGGAGTATCGCCCAGAAGTTTATCGACGGCGCCCAGGATCTCGGCCGGGGAGGCGCCGTGGCGGGTGGCCAGGTCGGCCCCGTCGCGGTCGGCGCGGAGTTCTCTGGCGTGGAGGTGGGGGGTCATGGCACGCTCGACATCCTCCGGTTGATAGCGTTCCTCCGTGAGATGCAACAGGCTATCGGCAGCCAGGCCGAGCAGAACGTCGGCGTGGCGGATGTGCGAGTGCTCGTGGCCCACTACATACCACTTGGATACCTTATCCGATTCGGATAAGAACTCATGGGAGAGGCCCAGCTCCGCGCCACCGGCCACGCCGGGCGAATCCTCCATGAAGCGCTGGCGGTAGGTGTAGACACGACCGGGAAAGGGTTGCTGCAACAACCTTTCTACTTCAGCGTGGGCATCCTGATCCGGCCTGCGCAAACTTTCCAGGGTCTGAGAGGCCTGCAAATGCTCTGGCCTGACTTCCTTGCGATAGATCTGCTCCAACTGTTGCAGCAGATCGGGTAACTTCATCTGCTGGAGCAAAAGATTGGCATCCGCATACTCCGGATTGGCGGCCAAAAGCTCTTCCTTCAATCGGCTTACGGGAATATTCGGAGTGATCAGCGGACGCACGCTGGACGCGCTAAAAAGACCTTGCAGCACCGCCTGACCGGCCACCACCGCCGAGGACCAATGGGGCATAGCCACCGCAGCGGCCGCGCAAGCCAGCGAGCCGGCCATAAAGACCCAGCGCTGATGGCTGTTTTGCGCCCCGTCAACTCCCTTGGAAAGCACCCAACTGGCCGCCACTCCCAGCGGAATGAGGGCGGGGGAAGTGGTCGCCAGATAGGCGTTCAAGGAGCCTCCCGCCGCGGCCAGGCCCGTGCCCTTGACCCCTTGCCAGATCTGGGGAAAGCGCTCGGTGCGCATTTCTACGAGGTCAACGGGAGCAGGAGCCGGGGCGGCGGGAAGAGAGCGGGGAATTGCCTGCTGGGGTGGGCGGACCTGAATCTTCATAGTTCACAACCTAGCCGATGGTAGTGAAGGGAATCTGAAAGGAAGGGCGTCAACCGCAGGCCGGGAAAGCTGACAGCCCATGAACAAGTGCCCAGGCTCCGTAGTTGCCGAGCGTTATGTCTTAGATTCTTTGCTCGGGCGCGGCGGCATGGGAGAGGTTTGGAAGGCTCGCGACCTCCAGAGCGGCGAGTTGGTGGCTCTCAAATGGGTGCTGCCGGCCCCGGCGCGGGCGGAAGAAATGCAACTGCGCTGGGTTCGCGAGGCCGACGCCCTACACAGGTTACAGCACCCCAATATCGTGAAGTTACTCCAACCCGCCCACACCTACCCGGACATGCTGGTCATGGAGTGGGCCTCGGGCGGATCGCTACGCCAGCGCATGAGCTCGGTTCAAAGTCACCAGCAGATCCTGCCCATCTGCCTGGATCTAGTGGACGCCTTGACTCGCGCTCACCGCCTGGGCATTGTTCATCGCGATCTGAAGCCGGAGAACATCCTGCTGGCGGCCGACGGCTCGGTCCGACTCGGCGATTTTGGCATCGCCCATCTGTGCGATCTGGCCACCCTCACCGAGGAAGGGGCCCTGATGGGCACGGTGCCTTATTTAAGTCCCGAAGCCTGCCGAGGGGAGGCCGCCTCGCCCGCCCAAGACGTGTGGGCCTTGGGAGTGATCTTGTTTGAGCTCCTCACCGGTCAGCGCCCCTTTCAAGCCCCGACCGCCTGGGAATTGATCCAGGCCATCATCGGCCAGGAAGCACCCGATCCCATCCAAAAGAATCCCTCTCTTCCGAGCGGCTGGGCTGATTTACTCAAGCGTCTCCTGCACAAAGATCCTCATTGCCGCATCTGTTCGGCCCGCGCCCTGGGGGCCGAGCTGGAGGCCCTGCAAGACTTGGAGGGCAGTGCTCCGGGCCAACCCCAGCCGGAACCGGGCGAAACCCAAAGTCTGGCCAGTCGCCTCCATTTACCTGACGAAAGCACTCCCTGGGTAGGACGCGAGAGCTACCTTCAGCAAGTCTTTCTGGCTTTTCAGTCCAGACCACTGGTCACGTTAGTGGGTCCTGGCGGGATGGGCAAGTCGCGGCTGGCTCGGGAACTGGCCACTCGTCACCTGGCCGACTTCGGAGGCGCCATCTATTGGGTGCCGTTGGCCTCTTTGTTCCGTGCGGAAGAAGTTCCGGTGGCCGTCGCCGAGGCCCTGCGCTTTCCCTTCGCAGGCCAGTTGAGTCCCCCGGCGCAGGTGGCCCAGCGGCTGTCGGGATTGGGTCCATGCCTGCTCATTTTGGACAATTACGAACAGCTGACGCAGTCCTCTTCGTTGCTGGTTGGCTGGCTCAACCAGGCACCCGACTTAAAAATCCTGGTCACTTCCCGCCGTCCGCTCAAACTGGCCCAAGAAATGGTGGTAACCCTGAAGAGCTTGCAGCCCCAGGAGGCGGCCGATCTCTTTGTGGAATGCTGTCGAAGCCACGGTTACAGCCAGAGCCTTTCCCCCGAGCTGGTGAAACGGGTGGTCGCGGCCACTCAGGCTCTACCCTTGGCCCTCGAGCTGGCGGCCGGCCAAATGGGAACTCTAAGCCTGGCTGAATTGGCGGAAGAGTTGGAACGAAGCCTGGAGTTACTCGACTCGGGTTATCTGGACCGAGACCAGCGCGAGCGAGGCTTTGAAGCCATCTTTGCCTCCTCGTGGGAAAACCTGACCCCTCCGGCTCAGGCTCAGCTAGCGGAGTTGAGTTATTTCCGCGGGGGCTTCAGCAAGGAGGCCTCGGCCCAGGTGGTCGGGGCCGGCCTGCCGGCGCTGGTCCAGCTGGCCGACCATTCCCTGGTCAAGCGCCAGCCAGGCGGGCGCTTTGAAGTCCACGAGCAGATCCGTCAGCTGGCCATCCGCCGCTTGCCGGGCCAGAGCGACATCGCCCGGCGCCATGCAGTGACCATGGCGGGTTGGTTGGACCGATTGCAGGTTCACATTCGCTCGCTCACCCAACCGCTGAGCCAGACCCTGCAACAGATAGAGGAAGAACAAGCCAACTTGCGCCTGGCCTGGACCTGGATCCGCGATACCGACCAGTGGCATCTGTGGGGGGGCAGTTGGTATGGCTGGCTCACCTTTTTTGATCTCACCGGCCGCAATCAAGAGTTCGAAAGCGATTTTCTCATTCCGGCCCTGCGCGCCTGTCCCAGCGGTCCCTCACGGGGCGGATGGTTGTTGGCGCGGGCCGTCAACCTGAACCGTTTGGGTCAAGGTCCTGAAGGTCTAAGCCTTTTCGAGGAGGCTCTGGCCGCGCTGGATACCCCGCAAACGTTGGCCGACCGCGCCTATGGTCTGGTTCAAAGGGCTTTGATTACGCAAAACCGGGATCCCTTGGACACCCGCAGCCAAAGTTGGGTTGAGGAAGCCCTGCCCACCCTGCAACAGCATCGATTTGCCACAGGATTGTCGCTGGCTTATACCTGCCTGGCCGTGGCCAGTTGGATTCACACAAACGACCGCCAGGCCAGCCACCAGTGGTTGAATCAGGCCCTGCAGCAGGTCGGGGAAAATCCCCATCCCACCGGTCGACTCAACCTGCACTGGGCTCAGCTGGCCCTCTCTCAGGGAGACGTGCCCTCGGCCCGGTCCCATGCACAACAGGGAATGGAGCTGGCCGCCAGCGTCCACGATCACTTCTACCACGCCTACGCTCAGGCTTTATTGGGCCAGGCTTGCGTCCTGGAGCAAAAACTCGAAGAGGCCCAAACTCTTCTGCTGGATGCTTTGGAAGAAAGCTGGAAGTATCAGCTTCTCACCATTACCCAGCTGGCCTTGCTGGGTTTCGCCGAGTTGCTCTGCGCTCAGGGGCAGGCTCTGGCGGCCTGTCCCCTTTTGGGGGCGCTCGAGCCCGCTAGACTGCCCTGGTCGGCCCGCCAAACGTTTCAAACTCTCAGCCTGTTGGCCACACCTCAGCCTGGCGCAAGCCTGGCCGGTCTGGTCGAGCCACTCTTGCACTCAAACCTAAGGAGAGAACCTTGATTTCCAAAATCCTCCGCGCCCTGATGCTGGCCTCCCTCTTGGGGGCCCAGGGCCAATGCCAGTGGCTGTTCACCGACGATCAGCAAAAACCACGGGATTATCGGTCTTTGACCCCCATCCAACCGGTGGAACCCAAACTCTGGGATCAGGTTCCCTGGCAACAAGTGGCCCCGGGTCAACGCCGCAAGGTGCTGTATAACGATCGGCTCACCATGGTCTGGCTAGAAATGGACCCTGCTCCCCAGCAACCGCAGCTGCTGACCCATTACCACGCTCACGATCAAATCACCATGATCGTCGAGGGCAAGGCGGAAGCCCAGGTGGGCGACCAACGAAGAGAGGTGGGACCAGGCGCCGCCTATGTAGCTCCCTCGAATGTTCACCACGGCTTACGCCCCCTCTCGTCGCGTCTGGTGCTGGTGGAATGTTTTACGCCCACCCGCGAAGATTTTCGCGGTATGCCCCAACCCCCCGTTCCCGTGCCCTGCACCTCCAATCAGGTCCGGGCTCTGGTATACCAGTGGTTCTCGCTGTTTGACAGACAGGCCGATGCCCAAGATTTTTTCGAAAAACTCGACCCTGAAGGATGGGTGATGAGCTTTCCTGATCAGACCATGCGATCACCCGAGGAATTCCGCAGCTGGTGGCAGGGCCTTCGTGTGCGCTATCCCAAAGTCTCCCACGAGGTTCTCGAGCTCCAGCTGAAACCAGTTTCAGCCGGTTTCCTGGTCGATCTAAAAGTTGCCTGGACTCCCGAAGGCTCCGCTCCGCTGCTCTTTCGCCAGCACTGGCAAATCCGCGATTTCCAGGGATGGCCCGTGGTCCAGTCCATCCAGGTGGAAAGGCGGTAAGTCGTTGTAGCCCCCCTTCTGATTTGACCAGTTGGGCCCGGTGCCTCAAGATCCCCTGGTGGACGGTGTCCACGGACCTGAAGCGGGCAGAAAATCGGTCTTGAAGGAGGACATGGGGTGTCAGCAGAGTTTTTGGCCAATAGCCAGGCTGGGCCGGAGCCTGCTCAGGCTGCTTCCCAGTCGGGCCAATCGGCCGGGACCTGGCTTTCACAGTCTGAGAACTGCGACTCTTCCAGGTCCTGACCGAGGGAAGGTGGTGGCGGCGACCGGAAAATAAACGCCGTCGCTCACCAGGATGTGAAAATGAAAAGCGAATTGCAACTGAGCCCTGAACAGGTGAACGAGCGATTTCAAGACTGGTCGAGTCGCCCCCTCAGAAGCTTTGCCAAAGAGGTCTCCAGTCTGTTGCTGCCTTGAGGTGGAAAGGTCGAGTCGAGACAAATTTATTGCCCGCCAGAGCTAGAGATCCCCACGATTGGTCATAGGACTATAAGAGGCCTTTGATGGCATCCGAGTTCTTATTCGCGGAAGTCTGTTTGTCTTTCTGGATGCCAAAGGTGATATCGTTGATCGAGGTGAGCAATTTGGCTACGTTGGCGCGATCGTTCTCGTCGGCTTTGCGCAGTTCCAACTGTGTTTGACGTTGGGTCGATTGAGCCTGGCGCTGGTCCGTGATCTGCATCTGCTGATCCATCGCCTGCTGGTTAAAATTTGTAATATTGCCGACATTACCGGTTGCCATGAGAATTGCCTACTTTCCGAGATTTTATTGCGAGATGTCTGGTGGAAGGCGCGGTGTTGGGACACCACACCGCGCCTTGTTTGCTGGTGACTCTAGGAGGAGAAATTGCCGCCCTGCATTAGATTCTGTAGCATCTGAAGGAGCTTTCCGTTGCCACACTCCCCAGACTCGGAACCCGATGCTTCGCAGCTGAAGCTGGAACCATCCAGGCCATTGAGGGCGCCTGGGGGTGGAGGTGGCGGGCAATTCTGGCCATTGGCTGCGTTCATTCCTCCCTGCAAAGGGGGAAGCGGTGGAGTTTGATTGCAATTGTTGCCGAATCCGTTGATTGAGAATGCCATGTTATTAGTCTCCTTCTAGCCTGTTATTTGGTTGCTTAACTTCAGATTGGACGCTGTTGTGCCAAGGATTGGCGCAACAAAGGGGAGGTCTCTCATTAAGAGTCGGTCAATCCATGGCCCAAAGCGGGATGCTGAGCCAGCCACGGGGGAAGTGGAGGAAGTCCCTGCGAGTCCTCGCCGTTGATCCCACCCTGGCCGCCGAAGGGAAACTGTGGGAAGTTGCCCTGTTGGCCGTTGAGCCCACCCTGTTGGTTGCCGTTTTGAGAAAAGGGGTTGCTCTGGCCGAGTAGGGCACCCCAGCCGCCCCCCAGTTGTCGGGAACTTCCAACCAGGTCTGCCAACAACTGCTGAATAGATTGTGTAGAGGTCGTGTTGGTTGTGGTCTGCCCCAGATCATGACTGGAGTAGTGGAAAGCTTGTTGAGGAAGGTTTTGGATAAACTGGGAACCGAATCCGGAAAATCCCTGAATGGAATTCATGGGTGACTCCTTGCTGGTAATTTTGGGGTTAAACCGAGAGGGCTGGTCTTCTACCTCCTTAGTCTAGACGGTTGAGATTGTCTGGCTGTGAACCAAGCTAAAGTCTGGTTAATTTCGACATTTTCACCCGACGGGGAAATGGGAATTAACCATCCAGTGAGTAGCCCACTCCGCGCACGGTGCGAATCAGTTTCTTTTTGCCATCGCGCAGTTTCGTACGCAACGAGCTGACGTGAACCTCCACCACGTTGGTGTCGGCTGGAGTTGGCAAGTGCCAGACTCGCCTGAGCAATTCATCGCGTCTCAACACCTGGCGAGGCCGACGCATGAAATATTCGAGCAATTCAAATTCACGAAGTGTCAGGTCGATTGCCTTTCCGGATAGGAAAAGTGCACGCCGCGCAGGTTCCAATCTGAGTTCGCCCAGTTGAAGCGTAGTCGATGCTTCGCATTTCTTCCAACGCCGCAAAAGGGCACGAAGGCGGGCAATCAATTCCTTGAACTGGAAGGGCTTGACCAGGTAGTCGTCGGCCCCAGATTCTAAGCTGAGAATCTTGTCCTCCAGGCTGTTGTCGTTGCCGAGCATCAGAATAGGGAT
>JALHOV010000320.1 GCA_022842865.1 Vulcanimicrobiota bacterium
CAGAAAAGACAAGCGGGTGCGCTTGTTCAACTGCGGCTGGGCGCTGGTCACTTTTAGTCTGACCGCCTGGGCGGGCCTGGGCTTCCAGCCCCAACGGGGTTTGGGCGTGGCCAATTTGGGCTGGGCCTGTCTGGCCAGTCTGGCTTATGCGGTAGTAGCGGGCTGGCTGCAGGCAGAGTGCCAGATGCGAGTGGAGGGGGTGACTCGGCGCGAGACCTTCGCCTGGCAGGCCCGGCTGCTGCCCTTGGCCCTGCCGGGCGCTTTGCTTCTGGGACTGCTGACCCAGGGGTTGCTGGGCTGGGCGCCGGCAGCCATCATTCTGGTCCTTTTTCCCGTCGAACTGCTGGCGGCCTATGTTCGGGTGCGCGAGCTGCATCAGCAACTTCTGCAGGCGCAGGCCCAGATCCAGGCCTCCAGCCGTCAGGCTTCGCTGGGGGTGATGGCGGCCGGCATCGCCCACGAGATCAACAACCCGCTGGGAGCTATGCGCATCAGCCTGGGTCTGCTGCAGCGCCAGCCCCTGCCCGACAGCTGCGCTCCCGGGCTGAAGCTGTTGGGCGACGGCATTGAGCGCTGTCACTCGATCACCCAGCGGATGCTGCTGTACAGCCGGGCTCAACCCGAGAAAGGCCCGTTCAGCGCCGATTTGCGAGCCACCGTGGAGGACGCGCGACTATTTCTGTACGACCGGCTCCGCCCGTGCGAACTTTCGGTGGATTGCGAGTGCCCTGCGGTGCGCATCCATCCGGGTGCGCTGGTGCAGATTCTGACCAATCTGCTCA
Organism: Vulcanimicrobiota bacterium; assembly: GCA_022842865.1. Lineage (GTDB taxonomy): Bacteria > Vulcanimicrobiota > Xenobia > Xenobiales > JADMJV01 > JADMJV01. The sequence continues at coordinate 783 of JALHOV010000320.1, forward strand.
GCAACGCCGCCGATTCAGGGGGTGGGCGGGTTCAGGTGACTTGTCGCGTGGTCCCGGGCGGCGCGGAAGTGCGTTGCCGAGATAACGGGCAAGGGATTGCCGCAGAGCATCGGGCCCGCATTTTCGAGCCGTTTTACACCAGCAAAGAACCCGGCCGCGGCACCGGACTGGGCCTGTCCATCAGTCAGTCCCTGGCGCGCGCGGCCGGAGGAGAATTGTCTCTGGAGGAGTCCGATTCGTCGGGCAGTTGTTTTTTGCTAAGGCTGCTGCTTACTTCCTCGGAAGGTTGAAGTCGGCGGTGTAGTTGCCGTGGCTGCCGTGGCGGTCGTAATCGAAGCCGTGGGTTTTGGCGTCAATGCGACGGCCCATGTCGGAGAGGATCTGGCCGTTGTTGTGGTCCTGGTAAGAGCTTCTCAAGAGGAGAGAGGCGCCGCCGGCTCCGGCCAGGGCTCCACTGGCCAGGCCCAGAGCCAGGCCGGGATTGGAGAAAACGGTCAGGACGGACCCGACTCCGGCGATGAGCGAGGCAGTGCTGAGGCCTGCGGCCCAACCGGTTTTACTGAAGGCCTTGTCGCCGAGGCCGATAGACTGGTCGAAGGCTTTGCGGGTGGTCGCCTGAGGCGAGTCTGCGGCGCAGTGTTTGAGGGCCTGGAGCTGGCGCTGGGAATCCAATTCCGACCAGCCGTGGCTCGGGGTCAGGATGCCTTCCAGGTCGGCCAGCGCCACGGGTGGCTTGGGCGCGGGAAGGGGGGCGGGCGCTGAGGGTGCGGCGGGAGTGCGAGTGCCGAAAGTTTCGTTGGAAGGCGTGTAGGACAGGACCCTGGGAGTCGGGGCAGCGGACGGGGAGCCCGTGGAGAACTCGATGCGCTCGCCTTTGCAAAGCATCTCGGCGGCGTCGATGGAGTTGGTGGCTCCGGTGGGTTGATACTCGGGGCAGAGGCCGGCCAATACCTTGTCCAGGGCGTTGGGAATCTCATGGCCGTGCTTGCGGGCGTAGTAGGGGTTGGTGCCGGTTCCGGGTTTGAGTATCATGCTCGCCAGGTTACCGGTCGACCCTGAAATTCTTCGGAATTGAGCGGGGCGATGGACGTGGTCAGGCCTGGTAGATCGGCGATTTCAGACCTGTTCAGGTGGAGCCAGAGGGCGCCGAGTTTTCTTTGTCCGCAGCCGATCGCTAACACCGAGAGTGCGGATGAGGTCAGGTCTGGATCTGCGTCAGGTTTGGAGGACGGAGCGGGCCAAGTCCAGCAGTTCCCTCCAGGCGGTGGTGAAGTCGGTTGCTGCGGCGGTGCCGTTCGATTTCGATGGTCCCGACCAGGGCGTAGAGATTCCAGTCGCGGCTTGTTTGAGGGATGCGAGCGGAATGCAGGCGGCGCATGACTGGAGAAGCTTCGAAAGGCTGGCGGTAACCGCCGTCGAGTTGAGCCCGGCGCGGGTCGTCGAGGGGGAGCATTTGGGCCCGTTTGCGCCTCGCGGTCGGAGTGTCGATCCTGGGGCAAATTTTGCCAACCCTGGCTGGCAATCTAATGGGACCTCTGAGGCGGTGTGCGGGCCGGGAGCTTAGCGGGGGCTTGTGCGAAAATGCGACCACAATGGTAACTTCCTGTTAACCTGGCAGGCCGCTGTTTTGGAATCGCTTCGATTCCGGCTGGTATTCTGAATTCATCGGTGAGGCCAACCGGCAGCATCGATTTCAATTAACGTTGAAGGTCGCTCCCTCTGAATCATGTTCCGTAGCCTCGCTGGTCTTTGACCGCGAGGCATTTTTTTGTCCCGGGCACGGAGCCTCGCGAGCGCGTTACTTGGTCCCGAGTCGTCGCTGATACGACTGGCGGACCAGGTTGGTGCAGCCGGGTCTCACTCATTGCCTGCCTCGTCCCAAAACAGTATCGGCGGTTTCAGATGCCTACGGGTCCGCCTGGCATCCATCCGAGCGCGCAGAAATTCACTCCTCGCCCAAGCGATATGAATTGAACCATCCTGCGGACATCTTGGAGACGTGGGGTGAGAGCTACGGCCATTGGGCTCTGCCGCCAGATGGACGACGCCCCAAAGCAGCTGGTGGTTCCGCTACATGGAAAGTTTTTGCCGCCTGGCCGAAAGTGGCCCTGAGGCAGCGCGGGTTGCCGCTGAGTGGCAAAAATTTGCCGCGTGGTGGGAAGTGGCCGTAGAGCCGGCGCGGGGTTGCCGCCGGGTGGAAAAATTTTGCCGCGTGGTGGAAAGTGACCCTGAGGCCGCGTGGGTTTGCCGCTGAGTGGCAAAAATTTGCCGCGTGGTGGAAAGTGAACCTGAGGCCGCGTGGGTTTGCCGCTGGGTGGAAAAATTTTGCCGCGTGGTGGAAAGTGGCCGTAGGGCCGGCGCGGGGTTGCCGCCGGGTGGAAAAATTTTGCCGCGTGGTGGAAAGTGGCCGTAGAGCCGGCGCGGGGTTGCCGCCGGGTGGAAAAATTTTGCCGCGTGGTGGAAAGTGACCCTGAGGAAGCGCGGGTTGCCGCTGAGTGCACTGGCGGGCCAGGAATTTTTGCGAAGCCCGTTGTGTGGAAGCGCGCACACAATGGTAACCTCTCGTTAACCTGGCGTGTCACTGTTTTGGAATCGCTTCGTTTTTGGGTGGTATTCTGAATTCATCGGTGAGGCCCACCCGGCAGCACCGGTTTCAATTAACGTTGAAGGTCGCTCCCTCTGAATAAGCATTAGTAGCCTCGCTGGTCTTTGACCGCGAGGCATTTTTTTTGGCTGGCGAGGTTGACGCTGCCCACTTCCCTGACATCGGGGTGTTCGAGTCGGAGGAGGGGATGGCGGCCTGGACGTTAGGGCCATCGAGGTGGGAATTGCTACGAGGTTTGCATTTTCTGGTAGGGCCGATGGCCCTGATTGGGCTTGGGTGCTCGAGTGGGTCCGGAGGTTCTTGTCCGACGGCCCACGAGATCGAGGCCCTTGCGCTGCCGCCATTTGATTCGTGTGATTGGCGAAGGTCAGGGGGCCGGGTCCTTATCCTGACAAGCCGGAAGAGCATTGGGGATTCCGCTGTCCGCTGACCCATAAGGAATGCCTGGCCTATGAGGTGTCTCAGGAGGTGAACCCAAAGTGGTCTCGCGCGAACTCACTTCTAAGTGGGGAGACCCGATGCGGCGCCGGGACGAAAAGGTCTGGGCCAATCTGGTCAGTCCCGCAGCAGATGGGCTGGGGGCGACGCTCAAAGACAAGACTTTCCGAGTCAGCTACCATCCCAGTCACCTGGCCGACTGAGCCTCAGGGGCTAACCCAGGGGGTTACCTCCAGGTGGCTCAGGAATTCGGCCAGGAATTTGCCATCTTCCTCGGGGGTGACCGGGGCATCGGCCATAATGGTAATGAGCTTGTTGGACTGTTTGGGGTTTTGAGCCAGCACCAGGAAATCTATTTTGGTGCGGCCGTCTAGGAAATGCACCTGGCGCTGCAACACCCGGATGGGACCGAGGTGGGTGGCCATCTCGGGCAGGCTTTCTTTGTCGACGACAGCATGGCTCTTGCGGTCCTGTTTGGCGCGGGTGTCTTTGAGGGCGGTCTGCAAATCTGCGGGCTTTTCTTTGAAAGAGGGGCTTTCCAGAAGCATGAGCAACCGCTTTCCATCTTTCTCGCGGTAGGTTACCCCGCGCATTCCCATGGTAAGCGCTTCACCCGTGTCAAAACCGCTGGGAGGCGCGGCACCAGGAGCGATTTCTCCGGCCAGAGCGGCCTTTTTGGCGGGGTCTTCCACGATGCTGTGCTTGACGACTCGATAGACCAGGGCCGTGGCGCACAGGAAGATGGTCAATAAGACAAAGCCGATGACGAGTTTCCGCATCGGGTGGTTTTTGCTCCGAGCCGGGGGAGTTCCTGGGGGGGCTTGCGGACTTGCTCGAAGGAGATTTTTTCTATGTCTAAACCCTACGTTCGTCTCGATAAGGACAAAGCGACGGTGCTGCTGGTGGACCATCAGGCCGGCTTGCTCTCGCTGGTTCGCGACATCGACCCGGACCGCTTTAAGAACAATGTGCTGGCGCTGGGCGACCTGGCCCAGCTTCGAAACCGGGCCCAACGGCCCTTTGGTGCCCGAGCTGAAAGCCCAGTTTCCTGACGCGCCTTATATCGCGCGGCCCGGCAATATCAACGCTTGGGACAACGAGGATTTTGTGAAGGCGGTCAAGGCCACCGGGCGCAAGCAGCTGATCATCGCCGGAGTGGTGACCGAGGTGTGCGTGGCCTTTCCGGCCCTGTCGGCTCTGGAGGAGGGCTTTGACGTCTTCGTCATCACGGATGCGTCCGGAACCTTCAATGAACTGACGCGCGATTCGGGGCGCAGTTGATGACCTGGTTCGGAGCGGCCTGCGAGTTGCATCGGGATTGGCGCAACGACGTCGAGGGTCTGGGCACTTTGTTCTCCAACCACCTTCCCGACTACCGCAACCTGATGACCAGCTACAGCACCCTGACCCAAGCCAAATAACTCCCCCGGGCTGGCTCTTGCTGGGCGGGAAGGGCAGGTCCCTGGGGTGGTTGTTCCCGCTGGGCGAGAAGCCCGACCCCGCACATTGTACTCCCACATTGTCTCTGTCCAAGTAGGGCCAATGGGACTACAATTGGAGTATGAAAGACACACTTAGCCTCACCTGGGAACACCGCTTCGCTTCACGCGCTGACCACATGAAAAGTTCGGCCATTCGCGAACTGCTCAAACTGGCGGAACAGCCCGACTTTATCTCGTTCGCGGGCGGTTTCCCCGCCCCCGAATTCTTCCCGGCTAAGGAAATCGCCCAAATTGTCTCCGGCATCTGTGACGCCGATTCGCTGCAATACGGGCCGACCGAGGGCTATCGTCCTTTGCGTCAACTCTGGGCCGACCGGCTCAACCGAAAAGTGGAGGAAGTCATCATCACCACCGGTTCTCAGCAGGCTTTAGACCTGTTGGGCAAGGTTTTGGTGGAACCGCAGTCGACCGTGTTGGTAGAGAACCCGACCTATCTGGCGGCGTTACAGGCCTGGCGCGTCTATGGCGCCAAGTTTGCGGGCACTCCGCTGGACGAAGACGGGCTGCAGGGGGACAAGTTACCTACCCAGGGCCAATTCCTCTATACGATTCCCACCTTTCAAAACCCCAGCGGAGCCACCTTGAGCCTGGAGCGCCGTCACGCTCTAATCGAATGGTCGCAACGGCATCAGATTCCAGTGATTGAAGACGATCCCTACGGGGCGTTACGTTTCGATGGCAAGCCTCTGCCACGACTGGTCGAGCTCGATCCTCAGGTCGTGCACCTTTCCACTTACTCCAAGACGCTGGCGCCTTCGCTGCGGGTGGGCGTGCTGGTGGGACCGGCCCAGTTGCTCAGCAAACTGGTGCAGGCCAAGCAGGCGACCGACCTGCACACTTCCACCCTGAACCAGCGCATTGCTTACGAACTCGATATCAATGGTTATATCGAAAAGCACGTGCTCGACCTGCGGCGCGTGTACAAAGAGCGCAGGGACGCCATGGTGGCGGCGGTGCGCAAGCATTTCCCGCCTCACGCCAAAATGATCGTTCCCCAGGGCGGCATGTTCTTATGGGTCACCATGGACCCAGATTTTGACTCAATAGCTTGCCTGGAGCGCTGTGTGGCTCACAAAGTCGCCTACGTGCCGGGCAACAACTTCCACCCCTATGGAGGCGACCCCCACACGCTGCGGCTAAACTTCTCCAACACGAAACCGGAAATGATTGAAGAAGGCATCCGACGCATCGCTCAAGAGCTGGCAGGGGGGTCCTAGGGGGAGGCGGCAGCCCCCCTTAGAACACAATTAGATGCTGCTAGTTCTCGATCGATCCGACTCGCAGCCGCTCTACCGGCAGCTGTCTCTTCAGCTGAAAGGATTGATCGAGAGCGGCACCCTGGCTCCCGGCAGTCGCTTGCCCACCGTGCGCCAGCTGGCCGAAGACCACGGGCTGACGCGCTTGACAGTGCAGAGCGCCTTCGCCGAGCTGCAGGATCAGGGATGGATTCAATCTACGGTGGGACGGGGCACTTTTGTTTCCGACAAGACGCCCAGTCCGCCACCTTCGCGCCTGCAAATCGCGGGCTCCTTGGCGGAACTGCTGGAAGCCGGCGATCGTCCGGCTCGCTATCAGCTGGCCCAGGCGGCGCCCTGCGAAGATTTTTTTCCCAAGCGCGATTGGAAAGCCTGTCTGCAGGCCGCCATGCACCAGGAAGGCAGCCTGAACTACGGGACCATTCAAGGGGATGAGGGGTTGCGCTCGCAGATCAGCCGGGTGCTGTTGGAGCGGGGAGTGCAGGTTGCCCCCGAGCAGATTTTGATTACCCACGGCGCGCAGCAGGGCATGGACCTGGTAGCGCGCACGCTCAGTCGGCCATCGCAACCAGTGCTTTTGGAAACACCCTGTTACCCGGGCGCATTGGAGCTTCTCCACACGCTGTCGCGCCCTTGTCTGGAAGTACCGGTGGAGAACGGCGGTCCTTCGCTCCGGATCGTGGAAGAACAGTGCCGGCGCCATCGGCCCTCTTTGCTTTATACGGTGCCCACTTTTCAAAACCCGACCGGCTTGCTGACCAGCCCGGCCCACCGGGCGGGATTGCTGCAGTTGGCGCAGCGCTATGATTTCTGGATCCTGGAAGACGATGTCTGGGGCTTTTTGAACTATACGCCCAGTCTGCCTCCGCCACTGAAAGCACAGGATCGCAACAACCGGGTCGTCTATGTTTCGAGTTTTTCCAAAACCCTGATGCCGGCTTTGAGGGTCGGCTTCGTGGTGGCCAGTGAAGAAGTGCTGCAGGCGCTAAGCCAGAAAAAGCATGCCTCGGATCTGGTGTGTTCGCTGTTGCTGCAACGGGCGCTGGCGGAGTATTTGAAGCGTGGACTCTTTCCGGCCCACCTGCAGAAGGTGGTGCCGCTCTATCGGCAGCGGCGAGACGCGCTCTACGGGGCTTTGCAGAAGCACCTGGGCCAGTGCCGTTTCAGCCAGCCGCCGGGCGGTTTGTCGCACTGGGTGCAGTTGCCGGCCGGGGTGGACGAGCAGGAACTCTATCAGGAGTCTTGCTCGCAAGGGTTGGTGTGCGCGCGCGGCGAGGCTTTCTATCCAAGCCCTCGTGGAGGACATCTTCGGCTGAGCTTTGGCGGACACTCGCCGGCCGAGCTGGAGGGGGCGGCGGCCTTGCTGGGCCAGCTGGTGGCCGGGCTGGAGCGGCGCGGGTCCCTGCTGCGCCAGCGCACGCGGTTACGAGCCAATCCGCTGGTTTAGTGTAGCTGCAACCGCTTTGTAGCCCGGCTAGCCTAGAACCAGGGCATGACAAGCGAGACCTGGTTTCTGTTGGCTGACGAGAAGCGCGCCTCTTTGGTGGTGCCCTCCACTTACGGCCCCTACTACGAGATCGAGGACTGGCGGGGCCAGGCCGACGTTCAGGAGTTCGCGGCCCAGGTGGCGACTCGTCTGGGCACCCTGCAGGGGCATTTTGACCAACTGGTGGTGGCGGCTCCACCCGCGATGCTAGAGCGGCTGCAACGGGCCTATCCAGAAGAATTGCGCTGCAAGATCGGCGCCGAGCATCCGCGTTACATGACCCACCTGAGCCCACGCGAGTTACGCCAAGAGCTGTCCTGTCTTTAGGGCCAGGTCCGCGAAGGCCTGGTGTAGCGGACTGAGCGATTCGTCCCGGTGAGCCAGAGCCATCTCGATGTAGGGTTCGTCCTTAAGGTGGCGGTAGATGACGCCGCGGGCATGCACGGTCTGTAGAGATTCAGGTACCATGGCCACGCCCAGGCCGGCGCCCACCAGACCGACGATGGCGTGCATCTGGCCGACCTCCTGAACAATGCGGGGAGTAAAGCCGGCCTGCCGGCACCAACCGATGATGCGGTCATAGATGCCGGGGCCGTCGCGGCGAGGGAAAATGATGAAGCCGTCCTGGCGGAACTCCTGGAGACGCAGGGGTTCTTGATGACTGAGGGGGTGACTTTCAGGCAGGGCCAGGATCATGGCTTCGCGATCGATGGCCTGCACCCGTATGTTGGTGGCACTGGCGGGCAAGCGCACAAAGCCGAAATCGAGACGGCGATCCTGCAGGGCCAGTAACTGCTCGGCACTGCCTGATTCCTGTAGCTCCAGAATGACGTTGGGATAAGCCTGGCGATAGTCGCGCAAGACCTGGGGAAAGATGCCGAAGGGAGCCGAGGAGGCAAAACCCAGGCGCAGCCGGCCACGCACGCCTTCGCCTGCCTGCCTGGCGGCGGTGGTGGCGCGACCCACCGCTTCCAGGACTTTTTGGGTTTCTTCCAGGAAAACCTGACCGGCCTCGGTCAATTCCACTTTCCGCTTACTGCGCAAGAACAGGCGCACTCCCAGCATTTCCTCGAGTT
>JALHOV010000321.1 GCA_022842865.1 Vulcanimicrobiota bacterium
AAACCGGTTAAGGTCTTGCACAGGCTGCGCAAACTGGCAAAGGCGCTGTTGTGGTCGATGACTTCATAGACCCCGTAGGTTTTGAGCTCCTGACGGGGCACGGGATCGGCGCGCAACCAGCTTTCCAGCAAGGCCTCACCGGCCGCATCGTTGTCCCAGCAAGCCTGCAGAAAAGCGAACACGGCCCGGCGGAAAGTGACCGAGTCGACCTGCACCTTGCGCGAAGTGCGCTTGAGCCAGGCGGTTCGTTCTTCTGCGTTCATACGCTGGGCCAGACCGTCGGCAAAATCTCGGAGAATATCGCCCAGGCCCCGGCTGGGGGCCTCTCCATCCAGGGGTGGACTGGCCAACTGGCTGACCACCGCCTTGTAGACTTTGAGCGGATCCTCGTACGGGCACTCCTGAGGCGAAAGTTGCACCAGCGAGCACAGAAAGCCGCGCATCCAGGCGAGGTCGCGCAGGCAATGTAAAAAATGGGTCTTGCCGCCGCCGTAATAGCCCTGCACCAATTTGAACGCGGAACCCCGATTGCCGTCGAGCAGACGGTCAAGGTATTCGCTGGCCAAAATGTCCAGATAGTGCTGATTGCCGACGTTGAGGAAGCTCAGGCCCCATTCGGGAGGCTGACCGGCCTCGCCAACCCTTTGCAAGATGTGCTGGGCCAGCCGGGGGGTAAGGGAATTTGTCAACGAGAGGGGCCTCCTTGAAAGGCGATGCTTAAGTAATATTGACCCTGACCGGCCTCTTCCAGGAAGAGCACCCGGTCTTTTTGGCTAGTGCTTCCCAGCGTGGCGGTGCCGAGTGTGAGTCGTGCCCCCTGATACTCCAACTGACGGGCCCGGCGCAGGCGGGCCAGATCGTAGGCAAAGCGAACTTTACCATACGGCTTGAAGGCTTCGCGCACAGGATCCTTGCGGAAACGTTCGCTTTGCTGGAGAAAAGCGAGTTCCGGTAGGAGTTCGACGAGGTCGACCCGTTCCCCCCATTTGAGGCCCTGGCCGGCCAGGGTGCGCTTGTAGGCCTCAAAAACGTTTTTCAAATAGTCGGCCGGCTCGAAATCAGCGCTTTCCAGGCTGGCCAGCAGGCGCGCGCGTTCCCGCAAGAGCTGGTCGCAATCCAGCGGCACGGTGGCTAGCTCCAGGCGGGAGAAACTAATTTCGGCCTCGCCCTTTTTGAAGTTCAGTTCCACAGTAAAGGGGTCGAGGCGCACCGTTGGCGGGCTGGCTCCCAACTGCTGAAAAGCCACTCCGGCCGCCTCGGCGGCATCGCGCAACTGCTTGCCGAACTTGAGGGGACGCTGGCGCTCTTCGGTCTCGCACCAGGCTTTGACGGCGGCGGCCGCCTCTCCGCTGGGCGTGGGCGGGTTCTCTATGCCCTGCAGTTGGTTGAGCAGCTTGTTGGCTTTGACCAGGTCGCCTTTTTGCATCAGCTCGCTCAGGTCGCGCCACAGCTTGCCCTGTTGCTTGCTGTGCTTTTCCCAGGCTTCCCATTGCTGGACCTGTTGAGAAAGGGTTTCGACGTTTGTTTCTGTTTCCACGCCCCCGCCTTCAACGGCCAGGTAACTCTTGCCTCCGGGCGATGGCCTCAGCCGGTCAGCACCTCCATGAGGTCGGCTGATCGAAGAGTGGTGGGAATCAAGCGGGAAATGCCCCGGTCGTGGGCCAGGGTCAACAGGTGGGCATCGGTTACTTGTTGATGGTGAGCAATCAGGGCACGGAGCGGGCTAAGGCGTCTTTGACTTGCTCGGCGGTCACCAGCGGGTCCTCCGGGCGACACGGAAAAATTGGGAAAAGCGAGCCCGGGCTCTTTCGGGCCATCTGCGACAAGGCCTGACCCAAGGAGATCCGTCTGGACTTGGCCAGGCTCTTTGCTATTTGCAAAACGTCGTCGTCGATGTCCACAGTCGTTCTCATAGGAAAATCGTAATGCGTTGATGCGCTGATGTCTAGCGGCTGATGAAGAGCTGGCCGTCCTGGTCGACGATGTACCATTCGCGGCCGTTCCAAAACGGCGCTAGCAGGCTGCCGGAGAAGGGCGCGGGCAGCTTGTCGCCGCTGTGCACGTGAAAGGTCTGGCTGCCCAGGGACAGGAGATAGATCTGTCCTTCTTGGGAGAGGGCCAGGGCTGCGTCCGGACCGACCCAGGGCGAGGTGGTGCAGTAATGGGGTAGTTCCAGTTGTTCCACCCGGCTGGTTTCCAACTGCACGCGCACGAGGTTGCGCCCAAAGCTGGCGATCAGGTCGTGAGCGCCGCCACTCAGAGCCAGAATGGTGGAACTTTGGGCGCCGCTCAATTGGTGCAGTTGCACTTCAGGGTGGGTTTTGAGCCACCACAGCGAGCCATCCTGGCCAGCCCAGTAGGCATTGGCTCCGCTGGTCCAGGGCGCCAGGGAAGCGGGCGAGCAAGGGCACTGGCGCTGAAAGACCTCGCCGCCGCTGATCGCCTCGAAGCCGCGCAGCTCCCCCGTCTCGCTTAAATACACCAGGGTGTGATCGCACCAGAATAGACGGGGAAAGCGTTGCCGGTCCTGGGCGGGCCCCTCCAACACCTGATTCCAGGCCAGCTGCAGTTTGTTTTGCTGGAGGCGGAAGAGCTGCAGATTGCGATTCTCTCCGTCCAGCACCAGCGCCGCCAGCCACTGGCCTCCGTCAGCGGCGATGGGGCAAAGAAGCGGCCCGCGCAGCCGCTGGATTTTGCGGGCGCTGTGGCGGATATCCAGAAGGTCGATAAGGGTGACCTGATCGGGACCGGGGAGGATGAGAAAGCCGTGCAGATAGGCTGGAGCGGAAGAAGGCGCCGGGGCGGCCGGCTGAGGAGATTCCAGGCGCAGCGGAGGGCGAGACAGTTGGCGCAAGTCACCCTGACGGCTGAGTAAAAAGAAACGCCCATCCAAAAGGCCGGCCCAGGCTGGAGTCAGTTCCGAAGCGACAGGCGAGTGCCAGTCTCCGGGCCAACTCAGGGGCAGTCGGTGGAGCGGGGTGTCGGCCTGTTCTGGTAGCCAGTCCAGTGCCTGCAGCGAGTGTCCACAGTTGCGACAAAACCTGGACAGCCAGCGATTGGCCGCCTGGCAATCCGGGCAACGCCGGAAGTAGCGCTGACATTGAGCGCACTGGCCTTCACTCGCGCTGCTCCCTAGCGGGTGAGAGGCTGGATTCTCCGGATTGGTTTCGGGGTAGGGGCACTCGCTGGGCAGCATGGCGGCCTGTTCGCAGCCGGGCCAGCGGGACCCTGGTTGGCGTTCTGAGGAATAGTATGCTTTAACTACCAGGCTCTAGCAATTGTTAAAAGTTCTCGACCATGCGGGAGACGATATAGCCAGAGCGAATGGGCGCCCCGTGACGGAGTCTGATTCAGAGACCAAGCCCGCCAATGTCAAAGAACTCGTAAAGGCTTGGAAAGTCTCGGGAAGAAAAGCGCAAGTCCTGGAGACTCGGCTGCAGCAGGCGGTCGAGGTCGCCCGTCGTTATCGTCGCGACTTACTGCGTCTGGCTGAACAGAATCGCTCGCGCAAGCTACGCGCCGACGACCTGCAGGAAAAGCTTTTACAGTTGCTGGAACAGCGCAGTTCCGAGCCCGCTCCGCCGGCTGAGCTGCCTCCGGTACCCAGCGATGGTGAAACTGTTCCCGCCGAGACGGTCCGACAATTGTTTGTGCGCCTGCGAGAAGCCCATGATCTGGTGGCTGAGTTCGAGACTCTGCTCGAGTTCCGTGAAAAACAAGTGCACGAGTTGCTCACTCGCCACGCCCAGGGTCCAGTCTCCGAAGATTGGCGAGTGCAGACGCTGCAGCGGGAACTGTCTGAGGCTCGCCATCGCATTCGCTTGCTCACTCAGGAACTCTCTCAGCAGCGAGTGGCCGGCGATGCCAGCGCTCGCGTGGCCGAACTCGAGCAGCAGATGGCCGATCTGGTGGCTCAGGGCGACAGGGCTTTGCAAGCCCAACTGCAACAGCGGGATGGCCAGATTGCTCAACTGCAAGATCAGGTCAACGTTCGGCTGGAAGAGCTGAAGAAAGCCGTCGCCACCATTCACGCCGCCCGCGACCGCATCAAGAACCTGGAACAGGAAGTCGAGATGGCCCGGCAGGCGGCTTCCCAGCAAGGCAGCGGTGCTGAAGAAGCAGCGGAACTGCTACGCGAAGTGACCAATCTGCAGGATGAACTGGCTCGGGTCCAGGACGAGAACGAGGATATCTCGGCCCGCAAAAACGAGGCCGAGCTCCAGACCAAAGAGCTGGAAAGACTGGTCCAAACTCTGGAAGAGGAAAACATCGCGCTCAAGGCCAGGCCTTATGCCGATCCGGTCCAGCTGGAGGCGGCCGAAAATCGCCTGCAGAGCCTCGCGGCCGAGAACGCCGCCCTGAAGGCTCAGCCGGCCGGCCCACCGGCTGATGCCGAAAGGACCGGAAAGCTGGAAGCGGCCGTCATCGATCTGCGTCAAAAGTTGCAGTTGGCTGGCTCTAAATATCAAGAAGTCAAGGCCGCCCTGATCCAGAAGCACCAGCAGTTGGTGGCGCTGCAGAATCGCAGTCTGGAGCTGGAAAAGAGTAGCGAAGCCATTCAACACGGAGGCCGTACCTTGGAGGCTGCTCTGGCCGACAGCCGTAAGCAAAACACGGTGCTCCAGGCTCAGTTGGAAGCTTTGCGTAAGGCCGGGCCTCCGGCGGCCGTTGGCGCTCCGGCTGTAGAGCCGTCTGAGGCACTGGCCTCGATGGAGTCCAAGCTTAAGGAAGCCCGTCGTAGCGCCGTGCGTGCCCAGGCCGAAGCTGGCCTCAAGCGCAAAGAGATGGCCAAACTTCAGGAAGAAGTCGAGGGCCTCAAGGCCAAAGTGGTGGCCTTGGGCGGCGTTCTCTAGCAAGTGGAGTTCGAGCAAGAGTTTACCGCCTTCCGGCTGACGGTTTTACAGGAGCTGTCCGGTTTGCGTCAGGAAGTGCGAGAGTTGCGCCTGGCGTTGCAGGGCCAACCCACGCCGGTGGCTCCACCATCCACGGCTCCATGGCGTGAGGTCTTCCGCGGGCTGCCGGCTTCGCTAGAGAAAAGGCTGGAACCGCTGCTGGCCTCCGATCCGCCCGCCGATCCCAGGCTGCGGGCCCGGTGGTTGCTAGAGATCAGTGAGAATGTGGAAGACTTCTTGCGCTATGAAGGGGACGAGTGGCATGAATCGGCTCCCTTTCTCGAGCGTTTGCTCGAGCTGGAGGCGAAGTGTGGTCTGGAACGCCTGACACCGCAGGAAGGTGATACAATCGACAACCAGCTCCATCTGATTTTGCAAAGCGTTCCCAATTCCGATCGGCGGGACCAGATCGCCCGCTGTGCCCGTCCGGGATTTGTCTACGCCGGCGAAATGCTGCGCCGCGCCGAAGTGGTGGTTTATCTCTAGCTATCGTCCGACGGTTTCGTAGACGCCCTGGAGACGCCAGGGAGAGGCGCCGGCCATTTGCCGGTCCGCCAGGTTGGTGTCGTACTCGATGCTGGCTCCGTCCTTAAGCCAGACCGCTTCGGCCGAAACCGAGCCCAGTAAGCGAGCTTTTTCGACGGTGGCGATCAAATTGGTGCCCTGGGCCACCATGGTGGCTTTTGAGTCGGGGGCCATCTTCAAATGGGAGAACCCGGCCACTTTGTTGCCTTTGCCGTCCACCTTGATGTCGTTGCCGGCGGAGTCCTTCTTATAATCCTCATCGGTGAAGTAAACCTGTAATTGAGCGGGATCGCCCTGGAAGTTCACGCGGCCCCCGGAGTTGACAATCATATTGCGACCTACGTAAATCACTACGTCGCCGCGGTTCCACTGGTCGACTTCGATTTCCCCATCGACTTGGAAGTTGTCGGCGAAGTAATAGCGCCCGGGACGCAGTTTCAACTTTTGGCCGGCCGGCACGGTGACGGACTTATAGGCTTTGGGCTCCAAGGTCATGGGTTCCCAATATTCCGTGCCCCAATTGTCTTTCTTTTTGCTGCTGGGGAAGTCCGAGATGACTTGATTGGCTTCCGACCTATCGTAGGGAGGGGCGGAGGTTTTTTTGGACTCCTTTCCCTCTGGTCGCTTCTCCTCTCCGGTGTAGTTGACCGTCTTTTTCGGCTCCGTGCCGACCCCGGACATAGCAGCGGCTAATTCAGGGGCAATCTCGGCCAGGTTCTCGCGCGTGTTTTCCATCGCGGCCGCGGCCAATGACGCCGCGGTTGTGCCCGTGCGATCCCCCGAACTGGTCGTTGTGCTCGTTTCACCGGCCGGCATGATGACGTTGCCTTCGACTTTGGAGGTGTCGCCAATCTGCATGAGGGTGCTGGTGGCCACGTCTGCAGATCCCTTGACAACCCTGTGGTCGGGGCCTTTGTCATCGTCTTTGTCGTCTTCCTTTTTGTCTTCGACCGCGGCCGGGTCCGGGTTGATGTAACCATCGTAACTCATGGTTGATTGAGATTCTCGGGCGCCGTCTTTGTACATCCAGAAGTCGTAGGCGCGGGTCTTGGAGCCACCGGTCATGAGAACGGTGGTGCGCGCCGAGGCAGCATTCTTAAAATTGGTGGGCCTGTAAACGGCCGTGCCAATCATACCGGAGAGAGCGCGCTCCACTTTTTTGTTGCCGACATTCTCTGCGAGCATCACACGCGACTCGATTTTAGCGCAGTTGACGGGGATCTCGCTGGTCTTGAAGCGTAGCGAAGACTCTGTCTTGCCAGCCTTAGGGGGCTCCATGTTTCGCTGGTTCTGCACCGTTACGCGGTAGATGAAGCCTTCTCGGCCCGGTACCGCACCGTCAAAGGTGTCGTTGTATTCCGGGTTGTTGCGCAGCTTAATCATGGCATGCTGGATGCCTGCGTAGGCAATATAGCGGGAAGTTCCGGCTCCGGAAGACCAGTTGGTGGTCTTGTAATTCTGCAGAGTATTGCTGGCAACCACCGCCGTGATGATGGCCAATAGCATCGTCAGCATCAACACAGTCGCCAGTACGGAGCCTCTTTGCTGCCTGTTTCGCATTCGATACCTGCCTTAATTGCGTGCTTTCAGCTTGGTCTTGATGTTCACTACAAACTGGTTGTCGCGAGACTTTGCTCCAAGTATAACATCAACTGTCGTGCTTGACACTACGTCCAGGTAATAGACTCGCTTGGCAATCGTTCCGCGGGAGGCGTTCAGGTTGATCCAAAAGAGGTCGTTGTATTCGTTGGGAATGGTTGGCGGGCTGGAGCGGGGGGTGTCCAGCCATTTTCCCTTCCGGTAGAGAGTGGTTTCCTCTCCATCGGGGGCAACATAGTAGCCGACATAGCCATGCCATTGCAGGTCGCCGATGGCGTCGAAGGTCACCTGGGCGGCCTGGTTACGGGCGGAACCAAAGGTTACAAACTTATGGCTGTCGGTGTCGCCACGAATGGCTACCCCGTTGCTCTCCAACAGTTCGGTCACCAACCGGCTGGTAGCGATGACGCAGGACTGTTGTAGTTCCGTGGTTATGGTGGTCTGGGTCAGGTATCTCTGGCACGAATTCAGTAGCTGGGCTAGCGATACCAGCAGCAGCGAGGTGAGCGCCAGGCTGACCATCACTTCGGCCAGCGTGAACCCGCCTTTAAAGCGATTCGCCGATGAGCGTGTCATAATCGATTTCTTTCAAATTGCCCAGGTGATTGGAGCTTTCGGGAAACACCACGCGAACGCGAACGGCTTTGAGCTGCCCCTTGAGTTCAGGGTCGGTGGTGGGTCTGGTTTCGATTTTGTAGGCGTATTGGATCGATTCGGGGATGCCACGGATGGTGGTGGTAATGGTTTGGTATTGCCAGTTGAGAGCGGCCAGCGCGTCCACCCCGGAGTAGCCGACGGTGATGCAGTTTTCCACTTCCTGGCCGGCGATGAAAGTGGCGATCATGCGAGAGCGGGTGGCGCCAACAGTGCGGGCGTGCAGCCCCCAGATGGAAGCAACATAGACAAGGACCGTGGAAAACAGCATGCAGCCGAGAATGATCTCAAGCAAAGAAAAGCCGGTTTTCCTCAACCACCGCTCCTTTCTAGTTGTCGCCGAAGTCCAATCCGTGTTGGACACGCATCACCATCGCCTGTGTCTCCAGCTCGACGGCCAGTGCTTCTCGATTGAGTTTGCGCAGCACGCCGGCGTACTTTTCATAGACCGGGATCAGCTCGGCTGATTCCGGACCCAGAGACTCTTCCAACGAGCTTACCACAAAGCTGTAGAGGCGGGAGGCTTCTTCGTATTTTTTCTGGAGGATGAGCAGGTCGGCCAGGCTGGTGGCAAAGTCGGGATGTTCGGTGCCCAGCGCCTGGCGACGTACCTCCAGGGCTTTGCGGTTGCATTCCTCCTGCTTTTCCAGAGCGCCGGCGTTGCCGTAAATTTCAGCCTGCAGTTCCAGCACCTTTGCGTATTCTGGATGGGCCTCGCCCACCGTGGAATCGACCACGCCCAGCCATTCCCTGGTGATCGGTTCGGCCGCCGACCAGCGTTTTTGTGTCTTGAAGATTTCGATCTGACCGCAAAGACTGATGCTGACCTCGGGGTGAAGAATTCCCAGGGATTTCTTGCGCAAGGCCAGGGTGCGCTGGCAAAGTTCGCTGGCTGCCTCAAACTTGCGGTGACTTTTGTAGAGGGTGCACAGATCGTCGAGGGCATAGGCAATGTCTGGATGATTGGGACCGAGTGCTTGCTCCCGGGCAAAAAGTGCCCGCAGATACAGGTGTTCGGCCTCCTGATAGCGCTTGTACAGTTTGGCGGGCTCGGCCGCCTGCTTGGCATACTCTAAAGCTTCGGCACGGGCCTTGCCGTAGCGTCCCCCTTCCGGGACGTCCTCCTGGATTTTGACGCGTTCCTCCTGGGAGAGCTGAGCGGCTTTCTCACGGCGCAAGATCACATCGCGGTGCAGGGCGCGGCTTTCGTCGACGCGGTCGGCTCCGCGCAGGACTTCGGCCAGTGAGCCCAAGGTGCAGATGGTTTCGCGGTGCAGGTTCCCCAGGAAACGTTCTTTGAGGTTGAGGGCCTTGCGGTAGCAATCTTCGGCTTCGTTCCACTGACCCTGGCGGAAGTGCAGACGCCCCAGAAGTTCGAGGTTGACGGCCAGCTCGGGATGTTCTTCCCCGTAGACCTCTTGCCAGATCTGCTGTGCCAGTTTCAGGCGCTCCTGTCCTTCCGGG
>JALHOV010000322.1 GCA_022842865.1 Vulcanimicrobiota bacterium
AAAATGCAGGCCGTTGGGACCGTTGCAGCCAGCCTCGCCCAAGAATTCTTACAACTGCACAAGAAGCTGGAAATCGCCCTCGACCAGGCCTCCCCGGAAGCTCGCAGCGCGCTCAAAAACGCCCAAGACCTGGCCAATCAGCTGCTAAAACTCGACCAGGAAACCTACTTCGAACCGGAGCGGGCCACTCTCGAAGAGATGCTGGAAAGTGCCGCCTCCTTGCTCACCGCTTCCCTCAGCAAAGTGCGCGTCCAACTCGACCTGCAAACCCAAAACAGCTGGCTCAACGGCGGCCGTGCCCAACTCAAGCAAATGCTGGTCAGCCTCGGCCTCAACGCGGTCCATCCCGGCGCCATACTCCATCTCAGCACCCACCCCGTGCAAGACAGCGAAAGTCTCGATCCGGCCTACCGGTGGGTGGAACTGCGCATCACCCAAACCCCTCGCGGGGAACTCTACGCCGTCGCGCCCCTCAACCAGGCCGTCATCATTCCTGGAGACCCCTTTCGAGTCTTTTTCCCTTTAGTTCCCTGAGGCGCGCTCGGCGGCACGATTCTTGTCATACTCTTTGCCAGCGTAGACAATGGCCTGCCACCAGATCAGCACCAAGGAGAAGGTAAAGACCAGAAAGATTCGGTCCCCCGTATCCGCGTTCCAGCCCAGGGCCAGCGCTCCGGCGGTGGTGAGCAGTTTCATGATCGAGGCCGACTGATCGCCCAGGCGCATAAACGGCCCCTCGATCAACGGCTTATGCTTGAACTTGGTCTCCTCAGTCGTGGCCGAATACAAAATTTCCTTGGTGGCGTTATTCAGTGCGTAATTGAACGAACCACTGAAAGCCAGCAGCACTTCCACCGCCAGAATCTCCAGCGGAAAAGCGAAAGCGACCACCGCGATCAAGGCGAATGCAGGCAGAATCGAAACCGCCACTTTCATCCCCAGGTGAGCAAAAATCAGGCGGGCCACCACGATCAGCAGAAACAAGCCCAGAAAGCCCTGGAACATCGACACATCGGAGAAAACGGCGTTGGTTTTGTTCTTCAGGTCTTTTTTGTACTCCTGATACCGTTCACGACACTCGTGCACGTCATGTTTCAAGCCGAACTCATTCAAAGCAGGGTCAATCTCGGCGGCCGGACGAGACTTCAGAGAATAAAAGAACTGATAACCCTCCTCCCCCAGCTTGGAGGCCACCTCCGGAAAAGTCTCCTCATACTGCTTATGGGCCAGACGGCGATCAATCACGGTCTGACTCAAAAAGTCCAGCGAGGTGGTAAAGCAGGCCAGGCAAGCTACCATAATCGCAATCGAGCGCACATAGCGGATGCGCACCAGGCCGATCACATCCCCCCAAAAACTGCCTTTCGCAGGCGCAGCTTTGGCGAACCCGACCGGCCCTTCGGCGGTGGCCGGAACCAGCTGCTCCACTCGGGGCTTGCGCAACGAAGCCGCCAGGATCAAAAACACCAGCGCGAAGCCCATTCCCACGGCCGAGAAGATGGTTGCGTAAGGCGCTAACCGCTCTGAACGGGAAATGAAGCCGGAAACGATCGACCCGGCAATCCCTCCCAGCGTCGCCCCCAGCTGCACAAAACCAAAAACGCGCTCCCCTTGCTCGGGGACAAAAAAGTCATTAATGCAGCCCCACAGCGTAGGCAAGGCCAGTAGAAAATACACGGAGCCCCATAAATAGAAAACGACCGTACCCGGCTTTCCGCCGTACTGCAGAATCCAGGTAAATGCGACCTTCATCACCATGAGCAACAGGTAGGTGCGGATGATCAACTTGAACTTGTCCATGCGATCGCCAAAGAAGTTGAAAATCTTGGTGACCACAAACGAAATCAGAGGCACGCCCAGCATCAAAACCGGCAGATAGTTTGGATTAAAGTCCGAAAGGAACTGGGAGTTCCGCAACGGTTTGATGACATAGTAAGAAAGCAGCAGAAAGAACAGCGCCGAAAAACTGTAAAGTACCTGGCGGAGCTCCTCTTCCTTAGCTCCCGTAACGGCGCAGAAAAACTGGATCATGGCGCGATTAAAGCAAAGGGGCCTGAAAAAAAGCTACTTGAGGAAGCTGTCGCCGGGATTCCAAGCCCAGCTTTCTTCAGGCGAAGGAGGCAGCGGTTCCTCGGAAGGAGCCGCATTGACCGAAGGATCAGAAGGCGGCAGCGCCCAGCCAATTAAGGCGTGACCCAGCGAACTGGCCCAACCCACCAGCTTCTCACGCACGGCGTGGGCGGTGTTGTATACGCCGAGCGGCAGGCCCACTTTATGGGTCAGCACGATGTTCCGCACCTGTCCTTGCACCGACTGGTCGAGCTTCTTGCCCAAAGCCAGCTGACGATTCAGACCCAGCACCCAGTGCACGGTCGAAATGGGCACATCGGCACCTTTGCGCGAAATCAAGGAAAGCAGATGGATGAAACAATCCATGCGTTCCTTGCGCTTCAAAATGTCTTTCATGTCCTCCGGGACCATGACATCCCGGCCCTCAAAGAAAAGCTTGTTCAAGCGCTTGGCCGCCGCCTTGGCGCCGTCTGCCTTCCCGATAATGGTCAGCAGGTCCAGGGCCGCCTCGCGATCGACACCATCGATAGGCACGGCCTGACCGAAGTCCAGGATGGTGACCGTCTTGGTCGCCTCCTCAATGAGCACCTGACCGTCGTGAAAATCCGGATTGGCGAAGGTGGCCTGGGGCAACCAGTTGCCGGAGTTGGTCTGACCGCGCAGAATGCCCATCTCCGCTTTGGCCATGGGCCGCATGGCCTCCCGATACAACTCGGGCTTGGTGGTGAAGATCTTGCGCGCCGTCTTGCCCTTGGCTTCTTCCATGAACATGCCGAGATTCTTGACGGAGTAAGCGTCGATACTACGTACGGTCCAGTCGCCATACTTCCGTTGATACGACTTGTAGGCCGACTGCTGAACCTTCAGAACCGATTCTTTATCGAACTCCAGCTTGACCGAATCTTCAATGATCCCGAGCAATCCCAGGATGTAGCCGAATTTTTCCTTGTCCTCGGGCGTTTCCGTCAAGGCATTCAAAAACTTATGGAAGCGGTCAAAGTCATAGCGGGTGGTCTCGACAACATCCTGACGACCCAGCGAAACCACCTCGCCGCGATTCTCTGCCTTGTTGAAATAGCGAATGGCTACGTTGACCGAGCCCGAGCCCAGCACCCGCTCCACCTTCAAGTCTTCAGGCCATTCCTCGCCAAAGCGGTCCTGGATCAGCTTCAATACCTGGTAGTAGTTCAACGGCATGGCCGAGTCCTGGGCCGATTCGAAGGCCTCGCGGAAATCCGCGAACTCCGAGGTAAAGCCAAGGTATTGCTTCATCTTGATGCCCGGCACGCCGTAGGAATCGAACAGGCGCGAGAGCACCGAAGCCTGGTCCAACTTGACCGGATCGCCGTTGGCATCGATTTTCGGCTTCTGCCCTAACATGTAGGCCACGGCCAGGGTGTCGGCATCCCCCTGAGAGGTCAAAATGGCTTTGCCCACTTTGCGCGACAGCTCCATCTGCGAGGGCGGAGCGCCCTTCAAGAAGTGTTGAAGCACCGCTTCGCGCCCTTCGGCATTGCGCAAAATCCCGGACGGACCCGCCAGGAAGGAATTGGCTACCACCACCCGCACCATCGGCTCGGCCTCGGCCAACTCGGCCCGCACATTGCGAATGGTCTGGGCCACCGGGGCAAACGACTGCTGTTCGGAGGCCGCTTCCAGATAGGCCGGCATCACTTTGACGCGACCCATCAGATACTCGATGGTCTCTAACTGCTCCTCGTTGGAGCGGCCGCGCGACACGGCAATCAGCGAGGACAAACCGCGCATCTGGTTGCCAAAAACCGAAACCTCTTCGATCCCGTCGCGGGGATCGGGGGGGAACACCTTGTCCACCGTGCCAGGCTGCAACTTGGCCGATTCCGACACCAAATTCCGCAGGTTGTGGTAGACCACCGGAAAGTCCTCGCGCAGCTTCAACTCGCTGTCCAGAGCAGCCACCTGCGTGGCCATCACATCGGGAGCGGCCGTAACATCCACCAGCTTGGCCACCAGAGCAGCGGCCTGATTGGCGGCCAACCAGTCGAGCACATCCTCCTTGCCCAACCAGCCGCGCAGCGTATCGCCCTCCAAACCCGCCAGACGGTCGTTCAGAGCATTGCCTAAAGCCTTGTGCGTATTGGGGCGTGCCTGCAGGGACGGCGAACAGAAATCGACCGAACGTTTGGCCAATCCATACCAGTCGTCCAGGTCTTTCACCCCCGACTGCATGCCCAGAAATCCCTCGAGAATAAAGGCCCCGGCGTCCACGCCGACCGGCTCTTCGTCGTTGATCTCGCCCAACCGACGCATGGTCTTGGAGCGGTCGACCGCTTCTTCGGCGGCCCCCAACACGGCCCGGAAATCTCCCTGGAAAGGTTGCTTCACATCGTGGCCCAGCACGGCCAACGGTGACAGCACCAGCCGGCTCTCGGTGGGCGCCAGAAACTTCATTTGCTGCCCGACCCGGAACATGCGCGCCTGATAATCTTCCAAGGCCCTGTAGTAATCTTCCTGGTTAGCGTAATCACCCGGCTTGGGTTCAAATTCACCGGCCTTGTGGCGCTCTTCCAAAGCCAGCAAAGTGGGAGTGGAAACATCGGCCAGCTCTACGCGATAGCCATCTTGCAGGGTCTTTTGCAGCAGGCCCGCATGTTGCGAGCGGTCAGGCGCTACCACCGGCGTCAACTGCGGGCTCAGCTTCTCGGTCCAGGTCCGGCGCGCCGCCGAACCCGGCACGCGGGTCTCATGTGCCCAATGGGTCAGCAAAAACTTCTGCACATCCTTGTCGCCGGCCAGCTCACAGAGGCGGCGCTCCGCCCCGGCTTCCAGAGCGGCGGGACGGGCCTCGCTCGACACAAAATCGACCTGGCCTGAGCAAGTGCGAGCCACATCCAACAAGACCGCCGGCAATTGCTCTTCAAACGAGGCGGAAAAGCCGGCCCATGGCTCGGATGCGAACAATCCATTCAGGTAGGAGGTAACCTTCGGACCCTCTTGCAGCGGCGGACGTAGACGCAAGAGGGCGTGACCCTCGCGCACGGCCACGCCGGCCGTGAGCACTCCCGAACAGGCCTTCTGCATGGCAGCCAGTTCATCGGCATCCTGATGAGGCGAGTTCAGCAGACGGGTGGCCAACGAAAGCGCCAGCGGCAAACCATCCACGTCCAGCTGCTTGGCCAGAGCCTGGCCGTCCAACTTCTCCACGGTAGAGCGCAATGCGGCGTCATTGCGAGCCGCCAGTGCCCAGGTGCACTCCGGCTCGTCCTGATTCTTGCGATAAAACTCGACCAGCTTATTGACGTCGGAAAGGCCGGTTTTGCCGTCGACGCAAAACATCGAGGGAGCCAATCCGACCAACTCCTCCGGACCGCCCAGCTGTTGGAAGGCTTCGCTGAAAAGCACCTTCTGCACAAATTCACGCTGGATGCTCTGCGGCTCGCGAACCAGGGAGGCGGAGAAAGTTGCCGCCGACCAGCCCGGCTGATTCAAAAAGGCGCCGAGACGAGCCGCTCCTTCCGCTGAAAACGAGGAGGGCAAACTATCGCCACGGGTCGAGAGCAGCAGGCGCAACATCCCGTCCACTTGCTGCTGCACCGTCTTGCCCGAAGCCGACAGATGATCGCAAACTCCCAGCAGGGCGCGCTCATGGTCATCGCGAGCCGCCTCGGTGCGCCGGATGTCCCCCACCTGCGGAGGCTTGGAGCTGTTCTCAAACATCCAATCGGGAGTGACATCGCCCGACACCAGATCGGCCAGGGTGTTGTGCTTCTCCTGGTAGGCGGGGAAATCTTCAACGTTTTTCTCATACAGTGCCGGTCCATTGCCACCGATGCCGGCCGGTAAGGGAATCTCCGCCACCGTTGAGGTAGGATGACCGCTTCGCTTGTAATTCTCGACCTGAGTCTGAACCAGGGCGACGCGCAGTCCCTCGTGCTCGTGCCCGTCGGCGCCGGCTTTCAGAGCCCGCTTCTGGTCATCCGCAGGATACTTCTCGGGGTTTTTAATGTAGAGCCGCTCCAGGGCCGTCAAAGCCGCGTGGGGATTGTAACCGGCCGCCACCAGACGCTCGACCCCATTACGGTCGGCCCCCGCCTGCATGGCTCCTGGCTCGATCCAGGAATTGCCGCTGACCGACAACTCCTGCTCGTTCAATGGATCCTGCTTGGCGTGCAAAATCAGCTGCGAAGCCTGCTGAGACAGCACGAAGGCCAGTTCGTCTTCGGTGGCTAGAGTGCGCAGCAGGCCCGCGTTCACGGCCACGCGGTAAAACGGCTTACCATCATCGGGCAACCCATACCAGGTGCGCAGAGGCCAGGCCTTATCGGGATGATCTTCTTTCCAGGCTTCCTCGCGATAGGAACTGTCTTCTAAACCGGCCTGAGGAATGTCGCCCGAAAACACTTCGACGCGCACGTTGAGCCCGTCCAGCTCCCCACCGGCCACTTTGCGCAACACCGATTCCACGTAGTTCTTGGCTTCATCCAAAGAAGCTGAGCCCACGGGCTGGGACTGCAGCTGGCCCAACTCCGGCCGCAAGCGGTCTTTCCAGTCCTTGAGTTCCTTCTGTTCCGCTGGGGATAGCTGGAACTGATCTTTGGCGACGGCGACGGGGGCGGCCGGCAAAGAGAGAGGCTTGGGAAGCTGAGAGGAAACCGGCCGCAATTGCATTGGCCCATTCTAACCAACTATCACCCCACTGCCAACCCATGCGTCGATCTTGCAACAATTTGTGTCAATATGAAGTGCAGCTGGCTAAAACCAACGGTCCCGAACCAGCACAAGCTCTTGCTCCAGCTCGGATGGCAAGTTCCACCCGGGCTGGGGCCCGTGCAACGCCCCCAAAGCCGCTCCCACCAGCGCCCCCAATGAATCGGGCTCGAGCGTTTTGGTTACGGCCATTCGCAGGGCCACCTGCGGCTCGTGGGCGTGCCTTTCCAGAATATACAGCAAGTTCGGCACGATCTCGAAAACATAGGGACCGCTTCCCCACCCCGTCATTACCTGCGGCACCGATAGATTCTTGGATCGCGCCTCCGGAATCGCCGATGAGAGAAATTGGCACAAAGTGCCCCGCCATCCCCGGAAGAGTGGCCCGTGACTCGGATAGTCCCGCCCATTCTCCAGATCAAGAGTCCACTCCAGGAAGAACTGCAAATACCATTCCGGTGCCGGCGGTCCTCCCAGGCCCAGCATTTCCCAGAGCAACTTGACCGTTCCCAACGAGGCCACGATGGCAGCCTGGTTCATGTGAGTCACCGCCGTGGCCACCGCCACCTCACGCCACAAGGACGAGCGCGGAGCGTTGCAGTGCGGCACCAGCAGCGGAGCCATGCGGCGCAGAGCCCCACAACCGGCGGTATCCCCTCCCAAATGGTTCCAGGGGCGCCCGGCCGCGTGCATAGCGCGCATGCGAGCAAGTCCGGGACTGGGCCGGAGCACCGGCGCTTGATCGAGAGCCTGCACCAGGCTGTTCACCTCAAAAGGCTGGCGCCGCAGACACTGCAAGGTCGCCAGCGCAACACGGGAGACCTCCCCCGAGCCCCCTCCATAAAACAACCCGCGCAGCATGCCCTCCACTCGGTTCCAGGCCCGGCCGCCCGCAGGAGTGGTGCGCATCAACCGGCCTTCGCGTAGCGGCAAAGCCCCATGCGCATCGCCTTTCTTGTAGTAATCGGCGCCGTGACCGCTGCTATAGGCGTGCCCGCTCATGGCCGCTTTCTTGTGCCCCGAACCATGGTCCCCGCGTTCCAGGGTGCGAATCAAATCCTCCGTGTTCTCCCGGTCATCGGCCGGGAGCAAGGGCAACGACAACCCCGAGCGCAAAAGCTCCAGAGCAGCTGCCTCGCCACCCCGTTTCAGCTCTTGCATGGCTCGCTCGCGTAGCCTGGCCATTTCGGCTACCGAACCCTGAGCCACCACGGTGGGGTCGGGAACCAGCGCCAGGCGCTCGGCCTCGCCCAGGCACGGAAGCTGTAAAATCGAAACCGACTCGCGCGGCGTCCCTTCGTGCGCGCAGGTCCAGCACAACACCACCTTGAGCAAGGGTCCCAAATGACCGGCCGGTGCTTGCAAGCGCAGCACCCGTTGCAGTGGACAGTGACTGATCAAGTCGGATAGCTTTACGGAACCGTCGGCATCTTGCTCCACCCGACCCAACCACTCCACCTGAACTCCCACCGCGGCCTGGAGCCGCAGCCGGACCTGCTTGCCCTGGGTGGCCCGTAAACCGCACAATTCCATTTCCAGGAAGGGCTCCAACTGATCGGCCGACTCCACGTAAAAGTGATTGCCCTCACCGCTGGCCGCCATAGCCCGCAACAAGTCTTCATTGTAACCGCCGCCAAAGCCCAGCGTGGTGGTCTGCACTCCCTGCCCGGCAAAGCGACTGACGGCCGAGCAAATGGGGTCGATTCCCGTTTCGCCCACGTTGGCTTCCCCGTCGGTCAGCAAAACCACCCGATTCATCCGCTGCTTGTCCAGCGTGGTCAACACTTCCTGACCGCCTCGGGTCCAGCCCTCGAAGAGAGCGGTCTGCCCTCCGGTCTCCACCCGCGAGAGCAGGGCCAGCGCCCTGGCCTTTTCTGCTGCCCGGGCCTGACTGATCAGCACGTTCACGCTTTGGTCGAACAAGACGATCGAGAGGACGTCGCCTTCCAGCAGCGACTCGACCGCACGCGAGGCGGCCTGACGCGTCAAACGAATCTTCTCCCCGGCCATCGAGCCCGATCGATCCAATACCAGAGCCAAATTTAAAGGGGGTCGCTCCACCTGCGCAGCGGGAATGTCCGGGACAATCCGAACGAGCACATCCACCGCCACCGCCTTCTCGGTACTGATAGCGGAACGATCCGTAAACAACTGCAACATCGCCAATCCCCCTCGACAAAGCTACAGTTATACTGTCACACGAACACTACAACTGTCAATCGAGACGACTTTCGATGACCTGCTCCAACTGGGCCAGCACGGAGGCGTTCTTAGGATCCTGGATCTTCTCGTTGTAAAAGACCGGCACGTGGTCGTAGAGCGGGTTGAT
>JALHOV010000323.1:0-4058 GCA_022842865.1 Vulcanimicrobiota bacterium
CGCTAGATTGCCCACGAACTCCGAGAACTTGGGAGACGAAAGCATTTCGCCCATGGAAAAGCAGATAATTCCAGCGAAGCACATCCAACCCGTGGTGGAGTGCCCGCAGATGAGCAGAGCCAGGGTGGCCAGACCGGTGCCAAACCAGATACATGTAGTGATGCGAACCCGCGAAGAGAGGTAACCAAAGAAGAAACAGGTCAGCATAATCATGCCGGCGTTGACGTTCATCAGCCCTTCTGCCTGAATCTTTTCCCCCTTCTTGTCCAGCACCATCACAAACCCAGCAGCCTTCTGCAATGCCGTGGCTTTCGTTCCCGATTCGGGGTTATGCACCAGCGAACCAGCGCTGACCACAATGTCGTGGCTGTTGACCCAGTCGTCGATATAGTTCGGCAGCACGTCAAACAGGCTGTAGAACATGAAGTAAAAGCCTGAGAAAATCATCAGGAACGAGAATAGATGAGGCTTCTTCAGCTCAGCCAGGGTGTCGAAAATCATGGGACGCTGGGCGTGGCCGCTTTTCTTTCGGGCTTCCTCCCGCGCCAGCCGCTCTTCAATCCCCGGCTCCTTATAGGTCAGCAGCAGCAGAAAGTTGAGGCAGATAATGGCCGCGCAGGCCAAGAAGACGTAGCGCCACTCCATTTTTCGCATGTATCCGGCCAACAAAGGCCCGATGAAAGCGCCGATATTGACTGTTTGGTAGAAAATGCCCCAGGCCATCGAGCTATTGGATCGATTGGTACACTTTACCAGCGTTCCCTGAATTCCAGGCTTGAAAATCGCCGTCCCCAACGCCAACATGAGGGCGCCCGCGAAGAAACCCCAGTAACTTGGGAAAGCCGCCATAATCAAGTAGCCGATAATTTTTAAGACGGTCGACAGAAAGATAGCCTGCTTGTAGCCGTAGCGGTCTGCGATGCCACCCGTGAAAATCGGCACCCAGCTTTGAAAGAGCATCCACCAGAAAAAAATGGTGCCCATCTCCAACGGAGTGATTCCCAAACCGCCCTTGGACACCGGGTCCTTTCCGTAGAGCGTGGCGACGGAGCGCACCCCGTAAAAGGCCAGGCGTTCCACCATTTCCATGGCGCCGACCACCCAGAAAACGTAGCCAAGACTGGCGATGGAAGCGATCAGGCCGAGTTGTTTGACATCCAGGGAGTTGCCTGGTTTGGAGTCTGAATTTTGTGACATAGCCAGCCCAGTATACGGGGTGCTCGCCTCGGATCTGTTGCCGGCCTATGAACAGGGGTTCCATCCGGCGGACCGAAGCCGGCGAGCCATGGCTACCTTGTTTACGCGCATCATTCTTGGAGAATTACCTGGT
Source organism: Vulcanimicrobiota bacterium (assembly GCA_022842865.1). Classification (GTDB taxonomy): domain Bacteria; phylum Vulcanimicrobiota; class Xenobia; order Xenobiales; family JADMJV01; genus JADMJV01. Next base: position 1,331 of record JALHOV010000323.1, read on the forward strand.
CGTTTCGTGCATCGCGATGATCGCTGCGTGGCTTTCCTCAGTATTCACCCGCTGCAGCCGGGCCACACTCTGGTGGTTCCGATTGAGGAGGTCGATCACTGGATCGATCTGAGTCCGGACCTGCTGCACCACTGCACTCAGGTGGCCCAGCGGGTGGCCCGGGCCGCCCAGCAAGCCTTTCAGCCCGAAAAGGTGGGCCTGATGCTGGCGGGGCTTGAAGTTCCGCACGTGCACTTTCATGTCGTTCCCATCAATTCGGGCACCGATCTCGATTTCGCCAACCAGAACCTGAATGCCAGTGCGGCCGAGTTGGACGCGGCCGCCGACAAGCTGCGCCAGGCGTTGCAAGCACTCACCTAAGAGCCGATGGCCGCTTCCGCCACCCGCTCCCTACAGGAGAACGAAGAGCTTCTTTATATCCTGCGGGACGAGCTCACCACCTTCGTCGAGCACGACGAAATGGAACTGGCGGCCGCGCGCATCGAGATTCACCACCCGGCCGACCAGGCCGACGCCCTGGAGGCCTTGACAGAAGATGTCCGGGACCGGCTGCTTTCCCACCTGGGCGACGAGGACATCGCGGAAATTCTCGACTTCCTCGAGGATGAACCCCGCAATCGCTTCGTCAGTCGTCTGGACAATGCCAAACTGGCTCGCATCCTGGTGTGCGTCGACGAAGTGGTGGCCGCCGACATCGTCGAGCAACTGCCCGACGAACGCGTCCAGCCCGTGCTCTCGCAACTGGCCAACCGCGAGGAAGTTTCCGAACTGCTCAACCTGCCCGAGGATGTGGTCGGGCGCTGGATGTCTCCCGACGTCCTGTCTCTGCAGGCCGACTGGACGGTAGAAGAGGCATTCACTTACCTGAGGCGCGAGAAGCCCGACAGCGGCGAGCACTTCTATCTCTATATCGTAGACGAAAACAAAATTCTCCAGGGCGTGGTCAGCATTCGCAACTTTATTACCGCTCAGCCTCAGGTGCCCTTGCGCGACATCATGGTGACCGATGTGATTCGCCTGAACATCACCACCGACCAGGAGCAAGCCGCCGAACGCATCCGTCACTATGGACTGCTGGCGCTGCCGGTCGTCGAAGAAAACGGCGAACTGGTCGGTCTGCTACGCGCCGACGAAGTGCTCAACGTGCAAGTCGAAGAAGCCACCGAGGACATTTACCTGCAGGTAGGCTTGCAGAGTGATGCCTCACCTTTTAGCCCGGTGTTGCAGGCACTCAGGGTGCGCGTGCCCTGGCTGATCATCAACCTGGTCATCGGTTTTTTTTCGGCTTTTATCGTCAGCCTGTTTGAGAGCACCATCGCCCGGGCGGCCCTGCTGGCCAGCTTTATGCCGATTATCGCCGGTCACGGGGGCAACGCCGGCAGTCAAACCTCGACCCTGGTGGTGCGCGGTCTGGCGCTCAACGAAATCGGCCGCCGCGATGTGGTCACGGTCATGCGCAAAGAGGTAAGCTTTGGTCTCCTCTACGGTCTGCTGGCCGGCACCTTGACGGCTTGCCTGGCCTACTGGATGTCACACGACTTCAATCTGGCCGGCATCGTCTTTTTGGCCATGAGCGGCAACGTGGTGCTGGCCACTTTGGGCGGCAGCATGATTCCCGTCGTCCTCAAGCGTCTCAACGTCGACCCGGCCCTGGCCTCCACCGTCTGGCTGACCACTCTCACCGATTGGATCGGATTTTTGCTGTTATTGGGGCTGGCCTCTATCTACCTGAAGTCCGCTCCTTGAAGGGCCCCCTACCCCGACTGGAGAACCTGCGGAGATGGGGACCACCACCACTAGCAGTAAACGCACCACGAAGAAAGCTGCTTCTTCGCCACTCGACGAGCTTCGCGCAGAAGCATTGGATCTTGAGAGCCAACTCGAAGAAGAACTCTGGCGAGACGCCGTCCGCGCCGCCAAGGCCGCGGTCGAGTCCTTGGGCGAAAACGAGAGTTCCGGCCATCCGTACGACCGCCGTCGCGGATTGCGATTGCGCGAAAAGGCCACCAAAATTGACGCCGCTTTCAACCGACTGCGAGCACTGCGCCGGGGCGAAATGCTACCGCCGCGCGTCGAAGACGAATTCTAGAGCTCCGGTGGCTCACTGGCAGCGGACGACAGAGGACTTCGTGGCGACTTTCCTCTTGGAAGGTTGTCCCAACCAGAGCGATCTGGAAAGCCTGAGCCGGGACCTGCTGGACGCCGCCGACGCGGGTTTTCATCATCTCATCCTGGACTTAAAAACCTCTTGTGACCAGACGCCGCAACAGTGGCGTTCGTTCCGCCCCGTCATCGACACCATCACGCAGCGCGGCGCCCGCCTTTCGGTCAAGGGAGCTCCTCCCGAGCTGGAAGCCGGACTGGAGAATGCCGCCGTAGACGCCCAGATGCGCATGCTGGACCGCAAATTCCCGGACTTCTTCGGCAAACGGCAGTGATCGAGGTCGCTCAGAACGAGCGCTTGCTGGCACGCTATTTCACCTGCGAGTTTCCAGCCCCCTTGAAAGACTGCCCCGCCTCGGAGCGAGTCCTGCGTTTGCTGCGCAAAGAAGAGAGCCCCGGGTTCGCTCCGGATGACCAGATCAAAGCGGCCGTGCGCAATCTGTTGCGCCTGGGGGGCTTTAAACCCACCGGCCGCAGCAAACCGGCCAGCGAGTATCTGGAGAAAGCCTTTCAAGACGGGTTTCTGAATCCCATCAATGCGGCCGTCGACGTGTGCAACGCCGTT
>JALHOV010000323.1:4068-9075 GCA_022842865.1 Vulcanimicrobiota bacterium
TTCCCTGCACAGCGGCCTGCCCATCAGCGTCATCGACCTGGAGCTGGCCCAGCCTCCCTATGAAGTGAAGATCGTGGCCGACAAGATCGGCTACGTATTCAATCCCAGCGGCCAGGAACTGGATCTGCAAGGCCTGGTCTGCTTTTGGGACACACACGGCCCATGCGGATCCCCGGTCAAGGACTCCCAGAGAACCAAGACTCATCCGGACAGTCGTCGCACCCTGGTCTTGATCTGGGGCAGCCAGGATGTCCCGGAGCGCGTCGATGCCACCGAAAGGCTCTATCGCGAATTGCTCCAGGACTGCGGAGCCACGACCACAAAGTAGTTCTGATGGAACAGGACCTCTACCCTCCCTCAGCTGCAACTCTCGAAGGCGCGCGCATCAAGAGTTACGACGAAATTGCCCAGCGCGCCGCGGCCGACCCCGAAGGCTACTGGGAAAAGGAAGCCTCCGAGCTCGAGTGGTTCGAACCTTGGACTCAAGTGCTGGAATGGCAGGCGCCCTTCGCCAAATGGTTCCTGGGCGCCAAGTGCAACATCGTGCACAACTGTCTGGACCGCCATCTCAAGACCTGGCGCCGCAACAAATTAGCTCTGGTCTGGGAAAGCGAAACGGGAGAGCATCGCACTTACAGCTACTTCGCCCTGCACCGGGAAGTGGCGCGCTTCGCCAACGTGCTCAAGTCCCTGGGGGCGCGCAAAGGCGACCGCATCACCGTTTATATGCCGCGTATCCCCGAGCAGTTGATCGCCATTCTGGCCTGTGCCCGCATCGGTGCCATTCACAGCGTCATCTTTGGCGGCTTCTCCGTGGACGCACTGCACGAACGCATTACCGACGCCGAATCGCGATTGGTGATCACGGCCGATGGCGGCTTCATGAATGAGAAAGTCGTGCCACTAAAGGAAATGGTCGACCAGGCCGTGCGCAAATCCCCCAGCGTCGAGGCCGTGCTGGTGGTACGCCGCGTGACCCAGGAACGGCCTGAGCTGAAGATTCCCATGGAACAGGGTCGCGATTTTTGGTACGACGAATTGGCCGCCTTACCCATCGCCGCCCGCCCCTGCCCGTGCGAGCCCATGGACAGCGAAGAGCCGCTTTTCATTCTGTATACTTCCGGCACCACCGGCCGGCCCAAGGGAATCCTGCACGTGCACGGCGGCTATATGGTGGGCGCTTACAGCACCTTCAAGAACGTTTTCGACATCCGCGACGAGGACCGCTACTGGTGCACGGCCGACGCCGGCTGGGTGACCGGCCACACCTACATCGTCTACGCGCCCTTCCTGACAGGCGCCACCCAGGTCATGTATGAAGGCGCCCCCAGCTTTCCCTACCCCGATCGCTGGTGGAGCATCATCTCCAAGCTGGGCGTCAATATTCTCTACAGCACTCCTACAGCCATTCGGGGCCTGATGCGCTATGGAGAAGCCTGGCCCGAGCGTCACGACCTTTCCAGTCTGCGCTTGCTCGGCAGCGTCGGAGAGCCCATCAATCCCGAGGCCTGGCGCTGGTATCACCGCGTGATCGGCAAGGAGCGCTGCCCCATTATGGACACCTGGTGGCAGACCGAGACCGGCTCGTTCATGATTTCTCCCTTGCCCTGCGTGACTCTAAAACCGGGCACGGCCACCCGGCCCCTACCCGGAATCGACATGGATGTGGTGGACGAACAGGGAAATCCGGTGCCTCAAGGTCAGGACGGCTATCTGGTGATCCGAAAGCCCTGGCCATCCATGCTGCGCACCCTCTACAAGAATCCCGATCTCTACAAGGAAGTTTATTGGAGCAAGATCCCGGGAGTCTACACCACCGGTGATTCGGCTCGCAAAGACGAAGACGGCTATATCTGGGTAGTGGGCCGGATGGACGACGTCATCAAGGTAAGTGGCTACCGACTGGGCACGGCCGAGGTGGAAAGCGCCCTGGTCAGCCATCCGGCCGTAGCCGAGGCGGCCTGTATCGGGCTTCCCCACGAAGTCAAGGGCAACAGCATCAAGGCTTTCGTGGTTTTGCGCGAGGGCAAAGAAGCCAGCCCGGAACTCGAAGACGAGCTACGCGATCACGTGGGAGTGCATCTCTCCAAGATCGCTCGGCCGGATGCCATCGAAATCGTGGACAAGCTTCCCAAAACCCGAAGCGGTAAGATCATGCGCCGCTTGCTCAAAGCCAAGGAACTGGGCCAGCCCATCGGAGACACTTCTACTCTAGAGGATTAAGAGGCCTGACCCACCGGGCGTCGAAAAAAATCGAACGCATGCCATCCGCGCCTGAAATGATAGGCGGCTACAAAGTCGTACGGGAGTTAGGCCGTGGTGCTATGGGCACGGTCTATTTGGCCTATCAGGACAACCTGGGGCGCGAACTGGCCATCAAGCTCATGGCTCCCGAATTCGTCCGTGATGAGGAATTCGTCGAGCGCTTCCGCCGCGAGGGCCGCATTGCGGCCAAGCTTCGCCATCCCAATATCGTGCAGGTCTATGACTTCTGCGATCGCGAGGGGCTCTACTTCATCGCTATGGAGTACCTCGGCTCGCGCACCATCAAAAACTACATGCAAGACCTCGGCCGCGTCCCGGTGGAGGAGGCCGTGCGTCTCTGCGACCAGTTGCTGGCTGCCCTGGATCACGCCCACAGGCAGGGCATCGTGCATCGCGATATCAAGCCGGCCAACATCATGGTCACCGACGGCAATGACGCGGCCTTGACGGATTTCTCCATCGCCCAGATGAAGTCGGCCAGCAAGTTGACGCAAACGGGCTCCGTGCTGGGAACGCCAGAGTACATGGCGCCAGAACAGTTCGAAGGCAAGACCGACTCCCGTTCTGACCTCTACGCGACCGGGGTCATCCTTTATGAAATGCTCACCGGCTTTAGCCCTTTTCACGCCGACACCATCGCGGAAATCATGAAGAAACAACTCTTCACCGCTCCCGATCCGCCCACGGCGGTCGATTTTACGATCCCAGAACCCATCTCTCAGGTGGTGGTCAAAAGTTTGGCAAAAAATCCAGACGAGCGCTACCAAACCGCCTCGGACATGCGGGCGGCTATGCGAGAGGCGCTGAGCGCGGCCGGCTCGAATTCCTCGGTGGCGGCGCCCATCCCAGCCGAGCTTCGCGCCCTGCGCATGAAAGAGACGGCCACCGACCCCGTTTTGCCCAAGCCTGTCGAGGCGCGTCGAGCCAGCGATGTCCCACAAACAGCCAGACCGGCCCCGCCCATCAGCCAAACCGCCAACTTGGAGCCACCACGAAAGTTGGACCTGAGGGCCAACGGGGATCCACCTAGCATTGTGATCAAACCAAGCCCTCCCCCGCCGTTGGAAACCGCCGTCGACAAGAAAAAACCGGTCACGGTAGTGATTGCGCCAACCGTAGCCGAGCCGATGAAGAGGACCCCGCCGCCAGTTCCCATCATGCCCGTGGAGGACGCTCTCGTGCCCCCTACCGGCGGACTGCTTGGCTTCGTCGAAGAGGAAGGCACCACCATCGTGGCCCTGGCCGGCATTGCCAGCCTGGCCTTGATGCTGCCCGCTTCGCACTGGGGCAACGAAACGGTGCGCACCCTGGCTATGGGGGGCTTTTTGGGAGTTCTGTTCTTGTTGCCAGCGAGCTTGCTTCTTTCCATCTTCTTATTCTTTCGCCGTGCCTCGCTGATTCGTATCATGGCCCCCTTCGGCGTGGCGGTCGGCCTTCTGATCGGCTTTTTTGTCACCTCGGGTTTCTTCTGGATGAAGTCGTAACCACCGGAACCGGGCCCAAGGGAATGGCATCTTCGATGTCCAAGCTTTGAACATGCGGCGACGCTCCTTTCGCAAACCTATCACCAAAACCAAGACTCCCCGCGTTCGCGTGGCGGTGGCGCTGGTCAGCCCCGAAGGTTTGCTGCTGGTGCGCCATCAGAAGCGGGAGCGCAGCTACTGGCTTCTTCCCGGCGGCGGCCTGGAATTTGGCGAGTCCATGCGGGAAGCTGCCCAACGCGAACTGAGCGAAGAGACCGGGCTTGAAGTTGAGGTGGAGTCCTTCCTGATGGCCGCCGAAAGCCTGGCTCCGGATCGCACCCGGCACGTGGTCCACGTAGTTTTTCGGGGCAGTGTTCGGGGGGGTACCCTGCGCCTGGGCGACGAACATATGGAACCTCACGAACGGCGCATTGTTGAAGTTCGTTGGATGCCTCTCGACGAGGTGCGGGGAGTGCTGATGCACCCACCCTTCGGAGAGCAATTATTACAGGTCCTTTCGAAAGAACCATCGGAAGGCCCGGTGTTTTTAGACAATCTATGGGTCGACTGAACAACACTAAGGCCGAGCGACTTACTCGCGAAGCTTTAGCAGCAGCGCCGGACCAAGGGCCGACGCGGTGAACGCTGTAGGAGGCGGAATGCAAAGAGTAGATGTAGCCAGTTTCGAGCAAGAAGTGCTCAAATCCGATCTGCCGGTGGTGGTAGATTTTTACGCAGATTGGTGCGGTCCGTGCAAACGGATGGAACCCGTATTGGAGAAGGTTTCCCAAGCCTACGGCGGCAAGGTCAAAGTGGTCAAACTGAATTCCGATGAAAATCAGGATTTGTCCTTGAAGTATCAAGTACGCGGCTTGCCCACGCTGATTCTCTTCCGAGCCGGCCAGGAAGTGGACCGCAAGCTAGGCTTCCAAACAGAGCAAGACTTGAACAAGCTGCTCACTACGGCTTCTGGCTAAAGACGAAATGCCCAAGTCCCTTGTAGTCTTGCTCTGTATTACTATAGCAGCGATTCAGATCGCAATTTTTCATGCCGCTCAGGTGCGTAGCGATCTCGCTGAGCACATGCAGCAAGTGGCTCAGCCTTGCCAGGGTAAGGTCGTGAAAGGAGAAGGCCAGATCATCGAGGGCAAGTCTCGCTACGTGGTGGGTTACGAATTTGCGGTGGCAGGCAAGAGCTTTCAAAGCCATGAGTACTTTTCGATGCGCCAGGAGAAGGTTCCTCAAAAAGGAGAGGCCATCACCGTCTTTTTCGACCCAT
>JALHOV010000324.1 GCA_022842865.1 Vulcanimicrobiota bacterium
GTGAAGCCGGATCTGACTCTGCTGATCGATGTCGACCCTGAGGTCGGACTGGGACGAGTGCGCACCCGTTCGGTGCAGTCCCTCACCCAGATGGATCGCTTTGAAAACATGGACTTTGGTTTCCACGAGCGGGTGCGCGAGGGTTTCCTTGAGATTGCTCAGGACGAGCCCGCTCGTTTTCGTATCCTCGACGGGCACCTGGACTTCGAGGTGCTGCTGCAAAAGGTGATTCAAATCGCCACCCGGGAGTTCTCACGGTCCATTCCGCACCCGGCCAAGCTCACGTTCGATCGGACCATGCTGGAGTAAGTGGCCACGATGGAAGAGGTTGTCGTCCAGCAGGCCTTGCCGCTGGGGAACTGGGACGACCTGATCGGCCACCAACAGGAGCGACGGCGTCTGGTTCGTGGGGGCTCCTTCGCCAGTTTGCTTTTTTCCGGACCTACCGGTCTGGGCAAGCGATTGCTGGCCGCCTGGTATGGGGCTCATGTCAATTGCCAGCAGCCTCGCGAAGAGTCTCCCTGGCGCTGTGACTGCGCTCATTGCCGACTGGTGCTGAAGAACACCCATCCTGACGTTTACTGGATGGAACGAGCTCCCGGCAAGCTCAGCCTGGGCGTGGGGGAAGCTCGCGAACTGATTCATCATCTGTATCTGCGACCTTACCAGGCGCGCTCGCGAGTCTGCATCATCAGTGAAGCGGAACGGCTCACCGAGGAGGCCCAGAGCGCCCTGCTCAAGACCTTAGAGGAGCCTCCTGATTCCAATTTGCTCATCTTGGTATGCAATCAGGAATCCAAATTGCTGCCCACGGTGCAGAGCCGTTGTCGCATCCACCGTTTCCGCCCAGTCGAAGATTCCGAGCTGATCGGCTGGCTGACGGAGAAAGGCTGTCCGCCGGATTCGGCCGCTCGTTACGCGGGACTGGCTCAGGGTAGCCCGGGCAAAGCCGTGCAGCTTTGGGAGCAGCCCGCCCTCTGGGAGGCTTTGGAGCAACTGCTGGACGCTCTGGGAGAACTGCCGGGAAGTTCCTTGGGACGATGTCTGGAACTGGCCGCGAAGTGTGAGACGCTCAAGGTGCCGGGTTTGGAAGGCAGAGCTCTGCTGGAATGGATTCTGCTGAGCGCCCAGGCTTACTTTCGGGATGCCCTGCTGGTGCAAACGGGAGCGCTGCACATCATTCACCGCCACCGTATGAAGCAGTTGGAGCAGCTGGCCCAGAAAAAGCCCCGGGTTCAGGATTGGCTGGAAGTGCTTCGGGAGTCTCAGCAATACGCCGAGGCGAATGTGAACGTGCGCTTGCTTCTTCAGGATCTGTTCCTTAAGCTGCGCAAATGAGCGTCCACCAGGTCGGCGTGGAGTTCCACCGGCTCGAGCCGTTGGTGCCCCACTGGCTGGAGGGTGAGCCGGCCGGTCCGGTGGTGGCCGATACCCCCAGGGGACGCCAGTTGGGCTGGATTCGCGAGCTGCAAACTCCTGACCAGAAGCCCTTTCCGGCCTGTCTGCCGGCCACTCCGGCCGACCTGCGTTTGCATCTCCAGCGCAAGTTGTTTGCCGAAGAGGCGCTGGCCTGGGCCCGGCGTCAGCAGCCTCCCTTCAGCCTGGAGAGCGCCTATCAGGTGCTCGACGGGGAATTGCTGGTTTTTCATTTTCATGCTCTGGAGCGGGTGGACTTTCGCCCCCTGGTCAAGGCGCTGGCTCAGCACTATCGCAAGAAGATCGAATTGTTCCAACTCAACTCGCGGCGACGTGTCCAGGCTCATGGTGCGGCGCTGGGGCGATGCGGCCTGGAATGCTGTTGCACGGCCTGGTTGCGTGAGTTCCCTTCGGTGTCGGTGCGCATGGCCGAAGAGCAGGGTTTCCAGCTCCAGCCGGAGGCCATCACAGGGGTTTGCGGGCGCCTCTTGTGCTGTCTGCGCTACGAGTATGATGGCTATCTGGAGGGCCGTCAGCAGCCTCAGGTGGGCGATTGGGTGGACACTCCGGAGGGACGAGTGAAAGTTCTGGAGGTGGACGAGCACACCCGCACTGTGCGGGTGGAAAACGAACAAGCGCAAGTGTTTTCGATTCCCTTGGGGCGCGCAAAAAAAAGTGGGACTTGTCGCTCCTGCCAGCAGGGTACCGGAGAGCCGTCGTTGTAACTCGGGCAACCAAAGGTTCAGAAAAGTTTTACAACTTTTCCCCAGCTTATCCACAATCGAGGTGAATCACCTTGGCAAATGCCCTGATTACAGGGGCTTCCAGTGGGATCGGGTTGTCCACTGCCAGACGGATGACCCAGCGCGGATACCAGGTGCTGCTCCTCAGCTACGATGAAGCGGAACTGTTGCAGGCTTGCGCAGGCCTGGGTCCATCCGCTGTTCCCGTCCTCTGCGACCTGTCGATGCCCGACCAGGTGGAGGGTCTTTGGCGGCGGCTCGAGGAAAGCTACGGACCGATCGACATCTTGATCAACAACGCCGGCGTTGGTCTGCACGCCGAAGTGGTGGACACCGACATGGCCGCGATGCGTCGCCTTTTCGAGGTAAATTTCTTTGCCGCGGCCAGCCTGTGCCGGCAGGCTATGGCCAGCATGACCCTGCGTCGCCGCGGCCATATCCTCAACCTTACCAGCGCGGCCGCTCGTCGCTCGCTTCCCTGTATCGGCGCTTACGGGGCCAGCAAGGCGGCCCTGCATGGGCTCACCCAAAGCCTGCGCCTGGAGGCCCATGGCTCGGGTGTGACCATCAGTGAGGTGCTCCCGATTTCCGTAACCACGCCGTTCTTTGCCCGGGCGGGCTACCAACCGCGCGGCCTGACTCAGACTCCCGAGCAGGTGGCCGAACAGATCCTGGTTTGTTTGGACCGGGGTCAGGCAGAGCGCACCACTCACTGGCCGACGGCGCTGGGGTTCGTAGTGGACGCGCTTTTCCCGAATTGGGTGGCCGGATTGCTGGCCCGCCGTTACTTCAGGGGAAAGAGCAGAACCCACAGGTCGTAGCCGGCTTCCTGGGCGGCTTCCAGGCGAGTCGCCTGGGCCTCGTCCTTGCCCTGGATAGCCTCTTCGTGAAGGCCTTGAAGTTTGCGCAAGATGTCCAGAAGGTCAGATCTTCCCCAGGGTCGGTCCGGCAGCCCCTGAGGCACCGCCGCCTGGATGAGCTCCTCCAGCTGCTGACGCGAGTTCTCGAACTGCTCACGCAGGTGCGCCTCGGTTTCCCGGTCCACCGGTTGCAAATCGTCGAGCCGATAACTTTTGCCCTGGCCGCGAGTGAGGCGCACGCGCCCCTCGGGATGTGCCAGCCAGCGTCCCCCCAGCAGTTCGCCTTTCGGCGACTGTTCGCGCAGTTCGATGCACTGGGGATGGCGATAGGCGCGCACCAGGATGCCATCGGGCAGGCGATAGAATTTCCCGGAAAGCAGGTCGCGGTAGAGCATCTAGAGGTCCAGAAAAAGCTGGCCGCCTTGCAGGGCGGGCAGATGGTTGGGCTCGCGAAAGTGCTCCTCGCAGGCTTGCGAAACCCTGGCCAGTTTGGCCGAGCATTGGGGCGCCAGGAACGCATAGAACTTCCACAGGTCCTGATGGCGTTCACGCAAGATCTGCAGTTCCGGGAGGGCGACCCGAGAAAGGGGCCCAATTTCGCGCTCGCGCAAACGCACCAACATGTCGGCTTCTTTGAGCTGCATACCGAAGGCCGGACAATACAAAATCAGCTCTCCTGGCTTCAGTTTGCAGCGCTTGCTGATGTCCAACTCGGCCTGACGACGGTGCGCGGCGTTCTTGTGGTAATCCTCGACCAGTTCGCGACGGCGCTCCTCGCCGATGCGCCGCGTAATCACGTAGGCCCGCTTGTGAATCTGATGCGAGCGCAGTTGACCGATGAGCAAGGAGACGATGGGGTCTTCGGCCAGTTCGTGCTGCAGGCGATGAAGCAACACTTCGTCGCCGCAAGCTTCCAGGTCGCGCAATTGCCAGCCGTGCTCCAGGGCGGCTTCGACGGCCCGCGAGATCATGGCTCCGCTGGCGGTCTTGGTGTGGTGGAAATAGACGCGTTCGCTCAGGAAATAGCGCAGGCGCAGCAGATTGACCACTTCCGAGAGCACGTCCTGACGCACCAGGCCATTCTTCAGGGCCTCCAGGTAGAGGCGCCCGTCCTCGCCCAGGCGGAACATGCTGAGGATGCGCATGTCGTAACTTTGAGGCAGTCCACAGAAATAGGCGTCGCGCCGCAGATAGTCGAGCAGATCGGCGCAAACGGTGCCGGAGAAGACTTCGGAATGCCAGGCCTGGGCGGGAGTTCCGCCCAGAATGGCCAGCACCGGGTCGAGCAATTTGTGGGCCTTGAGCTTCTGGCCCAGGCCCCCGCGCGGTAAAAAATGGCGCAAACGTTCGGGCGTATCGTGCCGCTGGAATACGCGACGTTCGTCCTCCAGCGTGTGGCCGAAGGGAATGTGAGTGATGTCGTGGAGCAGGGCTGAGGCCAGCACGTCCAGATGATCGTGTGGGTCCATGCCCAGGTTCGCGATCAAACGTTGGGTTAGATGGCAGGTGCCCAGACTGTGCTCGAAGCGAGTATGGGTGGCTCCGGGGTAAACCAGACTGGCTGTGCCCAACATCTTGATGCCGCGCATGCGCTGCACCTCGGGCGTATCGCAGAGCTCGACCAGGGGCCCGGGCAGACTGATGTCGCCGTGGACCGGGTCGCGAAAGGTTTTATCGGTCACTCTTCCGCATCGTCGTCATCGTCCTCGGGGGTCCAGGTGAAGCGATTGGGATCGGGGGTTTCCATACCCTCGGCGGCCTCTTTGGCCTGATCCTCGTCCTCGATGGCTTCGGCGCCTTCGCCTTGCAGCACGGAGAGGATTCTCTTGGTCAGTCGGAACGAGGGATTCTCGCCGAAGGCTTTTTCCCACTTTTCCCGGTCGAGGCGTAACACGAACTGACCGCCGCACATACCGCAAAGGTAGCGAAGGCCGGAAGGACTAAAGCCCGCCAGCTTCATATCTTTGATCTGGCAGGGATGTTCAAACAATTGACCCGTAGTGCGAATTTTCATAGGGCCGTGCGTTCCACGCTGGCCCTTTGGGTCCTTTTCGGCCAAACCGGCTCGGCGCTCGCCGAGCCGGCCTGGCGAAAGGTGGCCGACGGCCTGGAATATCGGCCCGGCTGGGTCCAGAATAAACCCCAGCAACTGCTGCATCTGGTGCGCCTCCAACCTCAGAAGATGGAACTGCGCGTGCTCAAGCCCGGCGGCGGCCTGCCCAAGCAGCGTTCTCAGGAGTATCTAAAGCAGAGTGGGGCCCTGGCCGTCTTCAACGGAGGCTACTTTGACACCGGAGATCAAGTGCTGGGTTTGCTCTATGCCGGTCATTGGGTACAGTCCAAGCCCGCCGGCGGCTCGGCTTTCGGCGGCGTTTTCAGCTTGATCGGAGATAAACCCAGCCTGCACCCTATTTTTCAGATCTCGGAAGAAGAGTATCAAGGTCTGCGGAACGCGCCGGACCTGCGCTTCATGATGCAGTGCGGACCGCGCCTTCTGGCCGACGGTCAGCCAGTGGCCGGCTTGGAAAAGACATTTTCGCGGCGCACCGCCCTGGCCTACGATGAACAGGGTCGGCTTATTCTACTGGCCAGCGCGCCCGCTTACGGTCTCAGCTTCTCCCAGCTGCAGGCCTACCTTCGCGACCAACTCAAGGTCAAGTGGGCACTGAATTTGGACGGCGGTTCCAGCACCCAGTGCAGCGTCAAGGGTCGAGTGGACAACCCGGGTTACAGCCCCGTGCCCTATGCTCTGGGAGTGTTCGCGCGCTAGTGCTGCTGCAGTCGGCCCATACGATTCTCCAGGAGACTTTCGGCTTCGAAGGTTTTCGTGGACTGCAACAAGACGTGATCGAGCAGGTGCTGGCCGGAAGGCACGCTCTGGTGGTCATGCCGACCGGCTCAGGCAAGTCCCTGTGCTATCAAATCCCCGCCCTGGTGCGGGACGGCTGCACTATCGTCATCTCCCCGTTGATCGCTTTGATGCACGACCAGGTGACGGCCCTGCAGCAGCTGGGGGTGGCTGCGGCCGCTCTGAATTCCACCCTGACCTCGGCCCAGCAAGCCGAAGTGGAGCGGCGCTGGCTGGACGGCGATCTGCGGCTGCTTTACGTGGCTCCCGAGCGGGCCTTGAGCCACGGCTTTCTGAACCGGCTGGAGGGCGCTTCTCCGGCTCTTTTTGCCATCGACGAAGCCCATTGCGTTTCGCAGTGGGGGCATGATTTTCGGCCCGAGTATCTGCAGCTCACGCGCCTGTTTGAGATGCATCCTCAGGTGCCGCGCCTGGCGCTGACGGCCACCGCCGACCCGCAGACCCAGCGAGAGATCGTAGAGCGTCTGCAACTGGGGGCGGGCCGGACCTTTCTGGGCGGCTTCGATCGGCCCAATCTCCGCTACACCATTCAGTTGCGCCACCAGGAGAAACAGCAAGCTCAGCGTTTTCTGGAGCGCCAGCCCAGCGATGCCAGCGGCATTGTCTACTGCCTGTCGCGGCGCAAGGTGGAGGAGACGGCGCAGTGGCTGAGTCTGCAAGGTTTCCGCGCGTTGCCCTATCACGCGGGCCTCGACCATGCGACTCGCCAGCTCCACCAGCGCAAGTTCCAGATCAACGAATGCCAGGTCATGGTGGCCACCATCGCTTTCGGAATGGGTGTGGACAAGCCCGACGTGCGCTACGTTATGCATCTGGATATGCCGAAATCCATCGAGGCTTATTATCAAGAGACGGGCCGGGCGGGGCGCGACGGACTGCCCTCCGAGGTCTTCATGTTGTATGGACTGAACGACTCGGTCACGCTGTTGCAGATGATGGAGCAGTCCCAATCGCCCGCTGCCATCAAACAACTGGAGCGCCTTAAGCTACGATCGCTGCTGGGGCTTTGCGAAACGATACGCTGTCGGCGCCAGGTCTTACTCGAGTACTTCGGGGATGGTTGCGAGCCCTGCGGCAACTGCGACACCTGCCTGCAGCCGGTGGAAAGCTGGGACGCCACTGTGGTGGCCCAAAAGGCGCTTTCGGCCGTGTACCGGACCGGCCAGCGCTTTGGTGTCGGCTATCTATCCCAGTTGCTGCGCGGCCAGCTGGAGCCGCGCATGCAGAGCAACGGTCACGCCAATCTGCCCACTTTTGGCGTGGGCAAGGAGCTGAGTGACAAGGAGTGGCACTCGGTATTCCGCCAGTTGGTGGCCCACGGCTTTCTCGAGGTCAACATGGAGGGCCACGGCGGCCTGCAGTTCACCCCCAGCAGCGCGGCCTTACTCAAGGGTCAGGAGAAGCTGCAGTTGCGGCGCGACCTGCAGGGCACGAAAGCGGCCTCGGCCAAGGCCCTGGCGCCGGTGCGTCAATCCAGTCCGCTCTTTGAGCGCCTGCGCGAAACTCGCCTGCGTCTGGCCAAGGAGCAGGGCGTGCCGCCCTACGTGATTTTCCACGACTCCACCCTTTATGACATGGCAGAAAAAAAGCCCTCAAGCCTCGATGCCATGCGACGCATTAGCGGCGTGGGCGAATCCAAGCTGGGGCGTTATGGAGAAACTTTTCTGCAGGCCATCCACGAGGATGACCTGCCCTCCGAGGATTAGGCCTGGGGAGGGCGCACGAAGTAATCGGCGGTTTCCGTTCCTTTGGTGAGCACCACTTTGCCGCCCTTGGCGCCGGTCAGCAGCCAGAAGTTGGCTTTGAGTGAAATTCCGTCCAGTTCGTTTTTGCCGTTTTTGCTTTCGAAGCCACCGTAGCTCAGGTATCCGTCTTTGATTTCCGGGTCGTTGATCTTGCCGGTGTAGGTGTTGCCGTTGATGACCACGTGGAGATCTTCTTTGTCCATGGTGATTTCCATGCCGCGCGGGAACTCTTTGGAGCGGTTCTTGGTGGTGCCGGTGTAGACCTGAGGCTTCATCCGCTCTTCCGGGGTGGAGATGGGCGGTGCCGATTTGTCGACGCCGGGCACGTCCACGTAGATGTTGTCGCGAGCAGCCAGATAGTCGGAGAGGGAGGCAATCATATCCATTTTGTTGTCGGGAACGGCCGGATTGGGCGTTCCGTCGTTCTTCTGGCGCCACAAGGCCATGTGGTTGGTGGCAATCTGAGCGGCCACCGCTTTGGCGTCGTCGGGACCCTTGAGACCCATGATGAACTGGCCGGCCAGCTCGCCGTGCTCGTTGGAGTAACCCGCCCAGGGGTCACCTCCTTTGACCGAGTCGTGTAGCACCAGGCCGGCTCGCAGGTTGTCTTTTTCAGCGGGGTTGAGGCCGAAGAATTCACCCAGGTGTTCGCCCATCTGCACGACGCGCGCGGTGTGCAGGGCCAATCCGCCTTCGTTGATTTCGTCGGCGGGGTGGAACATTCCGGATTTGGAAGAGGGAGCCGTGAAGAAGTCGGCCTCACAGTTTTTCAGACCTTCGTTGACCATGGCGGCGATGGCCGGGTTACCGATCATGCTGGTGGCCGTCTGCAGGGCCACCCGGCTGGAAGCTTTGACCCAACCGGACGCGCCGGCGGCGACCTTGGCGCGATCCTCGATGCGGCCTTTGCCGAACTCCGGAGTGGGCCGGAGGGTGATTCCATCCTTGCTGGCCAGGAAGCCCGCAAGCTCGTCCACCCGCTTTTCCAGGGCCACGGTGTCGTTGGGAGCGATATCGGGAGGGTAAATGGTTCCTTCGATGGGAGAGCCGTTTTTCTCGCCGTTCAACTGGTAATAGCCTTGGAGCTCTTTCTTGAACTCCTGGCGCAGAACACTGCGGTTGTTGCTAACTGCGTTCATCTTGTTCGTCCCAATCTCTGGCGACTTTCGTCCCCTGGTCCAACTATCTTAGACGGTCCCCCTGAAAAAGACTTGAACGTCTATTCTCCCTTGGCTTTCCAACGCTCCACCTTGGAGTAGAGGCGATCCAGCTCGATGCTGGAGGGAAGCGCGGCGGTTAGTTTGGACAGTTCTTCTTTACCGACCACGGCATCGGCGGCCATCAGCATCGCATCGCCGTCAGAGTAGCCCTGCTGGATGAAGTCAGCCTTTTT
>JALHOV010000325.1 GCA_022842865.1 Vulcanimicrobiota bacterium
GACAACCGCGATGGGGTAATCCTGTTTCCGGTGGCGCTTGGGCCTGGGAAAGTTGACCCACCTCAGGGCTGCCGACCAAACTTTGCCCGGTGTTTGGAATTCAGCAGCGAAGAGGCTGCGTTTTGGACTTTGGTCCACTCCCAGGCCTGGAACCCTTCACAATGGGAGCTCTTCAGGGCGCGTTCCGCAAGCTGCATGGACAGGTCATCCCCCTGCTGAATTCTCTTGATCAGCGCCTCGGCGTTTTTTAGCTTGTTCCCCAATAGTTTGATATCGAAAGCGCTATTGTCCCAATAGGGGTTGCCGGTGTGCCGCTGACCGCCGCCTTGCTGACTTAGATTCCCTCCCCCGGCTCCATCTAACGTTTTGGTGCCGACGGTATCGGCCGGGCCGGAGTGGCGAATTCGGTTCATGAACTGGTTGGCTTCCTCGGCCGAGTCCAGGCCTTTCCGCGCAGCCTTGTCTTTCAAGATCTGTTCGGCGGCTTCCAGGACGCCTGGCTTTGCAGCCAGGCCGAACCCAGGAATCAGTCTCATATTCGTCATAAGTCCCATGCTGCTGGCGTACTTCACTCCGGCGCCGGCGGCGGCTCCCATTTTGGCTGCTGCCCCGGCGTGACTGGCCAGCGCAACCCCCTTCACGATCAGGCCTGCCTTCCCGGCGATGCCGACAACGGGAATTGCGCAGGCTACATTGAGCAGGGCCCCCTTGACGTCCCCACGGGCCGCGCTAATCAGGGCATTGACCAGCGACAACGGGGTGGACAACACTGGAATCAGGCTGGCCGCGTCGATCATGGCTTGCACCTGATCGAGCGCCTCTTCCCTGGTCGGCGCAGTGCCAAGCTCACCGGGGCGACGATGACACGAGAATTCACTACAATCTCTCTTCTTCTGGGGCTCGCTGGCAACGGTTGCCTGGCCATTCTTGGCGAACCCCAGCATTTTACTGAAATTGATGGGCTGATGTTCGAGGGGAGCGGAAGGCGTGAATTGGTCGCGTGGCCCCTCCAAGGCTGCGGTCGCCGTGTTCCGTAAGGGTCTTGCCGCGTAGAGCCCGACCTGGCTGCTGACTCCGGCTGTAGAAATTCTGTCCATCAGACCCTCCTGGTGCTTATGATTAACTGATGGAGTCAGCATAGGCCGGTGGGCTTTGGACACAGATGGGGGAGGCTAGAAAATGTTGCTAAGTTGTGAAATCTTTTTCAACGGCCAGCCCGGCTTATACCCACCTTCGGGATTCTAGTCTGCACGATTTGCCGGACCATTTAGAAAAGGCGATCGCTTCCAAGACCAAAACGGACTGAAGGGTCGCGTTTGGAATTTTTTTGGGGGCGCCTGTCATCGTGCACCCATGAACCGCCGAACCTTTCTGGCTGGTCTGGCCTGCTTGTCCTGCTGCGCGCGAGCGCGCGCGAGTTCCGAGCCGTTGCTTGCCTTGGACGCGGAGTTTCGCCGAGGGACCTATCCTGGAGTGGATGGAATGGTCGTGCTTCAGCAGGGAGAGACGTTGTTCTCGGCCGCTTATCCAGTGCGGCAGCCTACCTTAGAGGGGGAGCCAGGGGTCTACAATTACACGGATCCGGAATGGCATCCGGTGCGCGGCGGCGTGCACACCCTGCAGTCGATTACCAAGACGGTGCTGTCCGCTCTGGTGGGCATTGCGCTGGAACGTGGCGAGCTCCGTTCGGTCGAGATGTCGGTGGCCGACTACTGCCCCGAGGCCCGGGTCGACCTGTCGTTGCAGGATTTGTTGACGATGCGGGCCGGTATTGCCTGGGAGGAAGAGCAAGATTGGCCCGCCATGGAAAAGAGCGCGGATTGGTTGGCCTACGTTCTGGCCAAGGGTCGCGACGAGAAGCGCTTCAATTATAGCAGCGGCGTTCCGATGCTGCTGGCCAGCCTGCTGACCCGGGCGACCGGTCAGAGACTGGCGGATTATGCACGGGTGCATCTCTTCGAGCCTTTGGGTATCGAAAACTTCCTGTGGAAGAACACCCCTACCGGCCTCGCCGATGCGCAAGGGGGACTGTATTTAAGCACCGCCGATCTGGCCCGCTTTGGCTGCCACTATCTACGAAAGGATTCGTGGGTGCATGAGAGTTTTCGGCCACGGGCGAGGGACGAGGACTGGCGCTACGGCTATCTGTGGTGGCTACTGCCGCATCCGGCCATCGCGGGCGAGTGGGTGCCCACGGCCCTGGGCTACGGTGGGCAACGACTGTTTTTGCTGCCCCGACAACAGCTGGTGGCGGCCTTTACGGGCTGGAATCCGGGAGGTCAGAATTCGCTGCCTTTCGAAAAGGTGCTGCGAATTCTTACGGAGGTCGGGAGTTGACGCTCCTATTCGGCAGCCAGGTAAGCCCCTGAGCTTGCCCACCCTGATTTACAAAGAGTTTACAAATCCGCGGCTCGATTCACGTTTTTCTGCGGTCGTCTTGCTAGGCTGAACGGGTAGCATGAAGATTTTGAGCAAAATCGCCGGCTGGTTCGACAAGCAAGACAAGCGCAAGGCGGAACCGGAGCCAGAGCCTCCCGGCCACATTCGCGATTGGACCCTGCTCGTGTACGGCGCCGCCAACGAGCCGGACATTGATTGGTCTGTCAGTAACTCGGTGGAATCGCTGGGCGAAGTCGGCTCGGACCTCAAGTTAGGAATCGCCGCTCAGTTGGCGCAAAGCAGTCGAGCCGGGCAGGGTCGACGGTTCACTTTTCACAACGGAATGAAGACCGAGGCGGAGCTCGGGCCAGTCAATACCGGCGACCCTCGCTGCCTGGAGTCTTTTCTGCGTTGGGGCATCGAAAAGTATCCTGCCCGCCACTACGCCGTTCTCCTCAGCGGCCACGGCGGCGCTCATGCCGGCGCCTACTCGGATGAGATCCACCAGGACCACCTTACCTTGAATGAGCTTTCCTCCGCCCTGCAGGGAGCCAGCGAGCAAGCCGGCCGGCCGCTGGATGTGCTCATCCACCAGTCCTGCTTTATGGCCTGCGCGGAGGCGGTCTCGGCCGTAGAAAAGCAAGTGGAATATGTGGTCGCCTCGGAGGCCATTTCGACGGCCCGCAATCCCAACGCTTTTAGCCTTGCTTCCAAACTGAAACATCATCTCCAGAAAGGACCCCAGAGCCCCCAGCAGGTGGTCAAAATGGCCTTTGACTCGATGGAGCGGATCACCGCGGAAAGCGTCACCCACGCGCCTTCCATGGCCCACTTGAGTGAGAAAATCCAAAAGCTGGCCAGTCAGCTGGAGGTTACTTCCACGCCCTCCGGGACACTGGCCGCCGTCTTTGCTCGCGCTCTTCATTTCGGCGAGACGTTGCCGGGCATTGCCCCGCCTCCGTCGCAATTTCGTCACACCAAAGACCTGGTTTCGCTGGCTCGTGCCCTCGCGGCCGCTCCGGAAATCGAAGATAGCCAACTGAAGACAGCTGCCGAAGAGGTGGCCCAAAGCGTGCGTCCCGCCGTCGTGAAAGGCGGAATGGCGGGAGACGCTAAGCTTCGCAGGGCTCAGGGAATGTCGATCTGGGCTCCCACGACTCCCGTTACGGCCAGGCAACTCGAGGAGTATCGCTCGACTCGTTTTGCTCAACTTACCGGATGGGACCGGGTGGTTGAGAAGGTCGCATCTCAGTAAAAAGTCTGGCCTGGTCGAGTTTCGCCAGGCGATAACCACAGCTCCCGCGAACTCGCTGGGATGTTTCTGCTGGTCAATCCGCCCTTCGCTTCGCTGTACCGACCCAATCTAGGCCTCAGTCTGCTCAAGGCCTGCTTGCTCCGGGACGGTCACGAATCCCGCATCCTCTACGCCGATCACGATCTGGCCGAGGGCTTTGGGGTGGCCGATTACTCCTGGGTGCACGAAGACTACGAAGCTTTGACCGGTGAGTGGATGTTTTCCGGCTTTGTGAGGGCCGGGGGCGGCTGGGACTACGGCTATCTGGACCTGATGATTTCTCGCGGCACCTATCGTCCCGATCAGACCGAGCGGGTCCGTCAGGCCCTGACCCGACTGACCGGCTATCTGGACGGACTGGTGAGGAAAATTCTCGACTTGCGGCCCCGAGTGGTCGGTTGCAGTTCGACCTTTCAGCAAAACAACGCCGCCCTGGCCATCTTGAGGTGGGTCAAACGCCAGGCGCCGGAGGTGGTCACCGTTATGGGCGGGGCGAATCTGGAGGGAGAGCTGGCCGAGCCCACTTTGAAAGCCTTTCCCTGGATCGATTACGTCGTGTCGGGCGAAGGCGAAGGCTGTGTGAGTCGCTTTTATGAACTGTGCCTGGAGCACGGAGCGGCCATTCCCGAGGAGTTGCTGCCTGAGGAAGTCGGCATTCGCGGACGGCCGCCAGGGCGAGGCAAAGTGACCGCGATGGACGATCTCCCGTATCCTTGTTTTGAAGACTTCTTTGCCAGCGTCGCCCGATTCCCCGAGATCCTCCCTTCGCTCTCGCTGGAAGGGTCGCGCGGCTGCTGGTGGGGCCAGGTCAAGCACTGTACCTTCTGCGGCCTGAATGGCAGCGGTATGAACTACCGTGCCAAATCCACTTCTCGAATGCTGGACGAAATTCAGACACTGTCCGCCCGCTACCCGGTCCCTCTCATCCAAATGGTGGACAACATTATCGCTCCCAAGCATCTCCAGGAGTTGTTGCCGGCGCTGGCGGGCACGGATTTGCGCTTTTTTTGGGAGGTCAAAGCCAATCTGAAAGGTGCTCACTTCGAGGTGCTGCGCCAGGCCGGGGTCCACTGGGTGCAACCGGGCATCGAGAGTTTCTCGGACCACGTTCTCGAGCTAATGCGCAAAGGCCAACGCGCCATTCAAAATGTTTTCGTGCTCAAGGCGGCCCGCGAAAGCGGTGTCCGCCTTTCGTGGAATATCCTGCTGGGTCATCCGGGTGAAACCACCGAGGATATCCGCGCCCAAAAAGACCTGGCCCACTCACTCACCCATTTGCAGCCGCCGCAGGCCTGTTGCCTGGTCAGGCCCGACCGCTTCAGTCCGCTCTTTAACGAAGGCCACGGCCTGGAGCCTTATGAGGTGTATTCCTACATCTATGAGTTAGATCCGGACCAGTTGAATCGCCTGGCCTATCTATTTCGACTGTTACCCCAGGCTCGGGCCGATGAAAAGCGCTACGTCACCGGGACCGAAGCCCTTCTGCGCGAAGTCGACGCCTGGAACGCGGGCTGGAAAGTGCCCGGAAGGCGCACCCTTCATTTCGAGAACGGCGGGGTACGCGACCGGCGCTGGCCCGGCCAGGACCGGATGCACGAATTAAACGAGAGCGAGATTTCCATCCTGAAGCGGTGTACCCAGCCCACTCGCCTCGTAGAGCTGGGCTCGCCCGACCTGAGCCGGCTGATCGATTTACGCCTCTGCTACCGAGACGAAACCCACGTATTGAGCCTGGTGTTGAGCAAACCCTCGGATCAACTGCCAGCCATCTCCTGCCTGGATTTCGCCATCGGCTGACATCAGCCGCCGACCCGGATAGAGACTTTCGTCACGAAGGCCTTCACGAGACCATAGGGAACTATCGAATATGGAATCCCGAGAACATGACGAGGAGCGGAGGCTTGCCTCCCTGCATCGCTATGACTTACTCGACACCCTCCCAGAACAGGCCCTCGACGAGCTCACCGAATTGGTCGGACAAATCTGTCAGGTGCCTATCGCGCTCATCTCTCTGGTCGACCAGCATCGCCAATGGTTCAAGTCCAGGGTCGGACTGCAAGAATCAGAAACTCCCCGCGAGCTGTCCTTTTGCTCGCACGCTCTTCACCAGAAGGATCTGCTAACGGTTACCGACGCCACAAAGGACGAGCGATTTGCCCACAACCCCCTGGTCACCGGCGATCCCAAGATCCGCTTTTACTCGGGCGCCCCTCTAGTCACTCCCACCGGTGAAGTGCTCGGGACGCTCTGCGTCATAGACACCAGGCCCAGGGTTCTGAGCGAACTTCAGGCGCACTCTTTGAGAACCCTGGGACGTCAGGTGATGACTCACTTTGAGCTTCGCCGTCAGACCAGACATCTGCAAGAAAGCGAATCCCGTTTCCGGGCCATCGTGCAGTCCTCGGTGGACGCCATCGTATCCGTCGACACCCACGACTGCATTACCGAATTCAGCCCCGCTGCCGAAAAAATGTTCGGGCGACAGCGCAGCGAGGTGGTGGGGCTGCAAATGCCCGACCTGCTCATCCCGTCCTCGTTGCGAGCCAGGCACGGTCAAGCCTTTTCCCGACATCTCCAAACGGGTGAAGGCTCCATCCTGGACCGGCGGGTCGAATTGACCGCCCTGCGCGCGGATGGGTCGGAATTCCCCATCGAATTGACGGTCACGCGTTCCGACCGTCTCTCTTTTACGGCCGTCGTGCGCGACATTACGGAGGCGCAACGCACGCAAGTGGCTCTGCTAGAAAGCGAAGCTCGTTTGGCGGCCGTGGTCAAAGGAAGTCCGGTGGCTCTGGCCATCCATCGTCGCAAAGACCGCAAGCTTATGGACGTGAACCCGGCCTTTACCTCGATCACGGGCTGGAGTGCGGACCAGGTCATCGGCCGCACACTGGTAGAAATTGGCATGATTTCCCCACTCCAGGCCGCCAATATGCGCGACCAGCTTCAATCGCAAGGGAGGCTGAGCAGCGTTGATGCGCAAATCTCTACTCCTACTGGCGAGGTGCGCCATGTGCTGGTGGGAACGGAACTGATGGAGTTGAGTGGGGAAGCTTACTCGATCAGCACCTTTGTCGACATCACCGATCGCAAGCGCAGCGAGGCCCGTTTTCGGCGCCTGGTGGATTCCAACGCTCAGGGCGTCTTTTTCTGGAATCGGGAAGGAAAAATTGCGGAAGCCAACGATGCTTTCCTGCAGATGGTGGGTTACGACCGCCAGCTGCTGGAATCGGGAGAGCTGCACTGGTCCGAGCTGACTCCTCGAGAATATGCGCATCTGGACGCCCGCGCATTGGAAGAAATCCGTCTAAACCAAAGCTGTGCGCCCTATGAAAAAGAATACATTCGCGCCGATGGCTCGCGCGTCCCGGTGCTATTGGGGGCGGCCTCTTTTGAAGACAACCCGGAAGAAGGGGTCTGCTTCGTGCTCGACCTGAGCGAACGCAAGAGACTGGAACAACAGTTTTTGCAAGCGCAAAGAATGGAAAGCATCGGCACGCTTTCGGGCGGCATCGCCCACGATCTGAACAATTCTCTAGGTCCGATATTCATGGCTCTAAGCCTTTTGGAAAGTCGGTGCCAGGATCCAGAAAGCCAGGAAATGATCTCCGTCATCTCCAGCAGCGCCCAACGAGCGGCCTCGATGGTTCGCCAGATCCTTTCCTTTGCCCGAGGAGTGGAAGGACAGAAACAAGAGGTTTCCTTACCCTCGGTGATGGCCGAATTGGAGAAAATTGTCCGCGAGGCATTTCCCAAGTCCATCCGTTTCGAGCTGTCCTGGCCGACCCACTTGCGCCCCGTCATTGGTGATGCGACCCAAATTCATCAAGTGCTGCTCAATTTGTGCTTAAATGCTCGAGACGCCATGCCCGACGGTGGGTGCCTTTCTCTTTCGGCCACGGACGTCCATCTGGACAAGCATTATCTGGCTCTTTACCCAGAATTATTGCCAGGAGAATATGTTTCGCTCACCGTCGCCGACACCGGACAGGGCATTCCCGAGGATGTGATCGACAGGATCTTTGAGCCCTTCTTTACCACCAAGCCCTTTGGCCAGGGCACGGGTTTGGGCCTTTCCACCGCCCAGGCCATCGTGCGCAGCCACGGAGGTTTTCTAAAAGTCTACAGCCAGCCCGGTCAAGGCACTCAGTTTACCCTTTGCCTGCCCTCCTCCGCGCTGGATGGGGCGCCCGAGCAATCAGAACCGTCCCTGGAAATACTGGCAGGGCAATCCCAGTTGATCTTGTTGGTCGAGGATGAACCGGCCCTCCGACTGCTGACCCAGCAAACCTTGGAAAGGTATGGCTATCGGGTGATCACCGCGGCCGATGGGGCCGAGGCGCTAGCCATCTTCACCCTCAGGCGCTCCGAAATCGCCCTGGTTTTAACCGATATCATGATGCCGGTGATGGACGGACCGACGGTGATCCCGGTGCTGCAGCGTCTGCAGCCAGGCTTGCCCATCATCGCTTCGAGCGGGCTCTCTTCTGCCGCCCAAGAGGCTCAACTGGCTCGCCTGAAGGTCCGCTATTTTCTCCCCAAGCCCTACACCGCCAGCTCTCTGCTGGGCACCCTGCAGGAAGCCTTGCAGACCCGCTCTTGATCGACCACCATGACGACTTGCAAGAATTGCGGGATCAGCTGAAGCTCCACCAGGCCCGATTGGAGGAGGCTCAAGCGGTGGCCAACATGGGCAGCTGGGAAACCGACCTGGAGACCCTGCAGACTACCTGGTCTCTCCAGACCCATCGTATCTTCGGCACCGATCCTGCGACTTTCCAGCCCAGTCACCTTAGTTTCCTGGAATTTGTCCATCCAGCCGACCGACAGGCGGTGGATGAGGCCTTTCGGAGTTCTCACAAAGATGCGACGCCCTCCACCATCGAGCATCGACTGCTACTGCCCGATGGACAGTTAAAGACGGTGGAAGAACGCTGGCAGACCTTCTTCGACCAGGAAGGCCGGGCTGTGCGCGCGGTGGGAGTATGTCAGGAAATAAGCCAGCGCAAAGCCGCCCAGGAGGCACTGCTGCGCAACGAAACAATGTTGCGCATCGCAGGCCGCTTTGCTAGGATGGGTGGCTGGGAGGTAGATCTTGAATCCGCCACGGTTTGGTGGTCGGAGGAAACTTGCTCAATCCACGAGGCGCCCCCGGGGACCAGCCCCGGCTTACAAGAGGCCCTGGAATATTACGCCCCGGAGCATCGAGAGCGGGTCAGGAGCCTGGTGCAAGCCACGATTTTTCATGGACTTGGCCTGGACTTTGAGGCCGAGTTGATTACGGCCACCGGAAAACGGGTGTGGGTCAGGGCGGTCGGGGAAGCGGTTCGCGATGCTCAGGGCC
>JALHOV010000326.1 GCA_022842865.1 Vulcanimicrobiota bacterium
CCACCACACGGTAGTGGTTCTGCACTAGAATGGCGTACTGACAGAGGAAAACCATGGTCAACATGAAGACGGCCGCAAAGCTCCCTAGAGCCAGCGACCAGGTGATCCAATCTCTCGGCTCCTCACGTAGAGAGGCCTTTGCCACTGGATCGAGGGAGGACTGCCTCCCCCTTAGACCCTCCTGCCCGTCTAATTGCTGCATTCTTCCTTACCTTCTACAATTTTTGCGCCACTCTCAGGCGCACCGAGCGAGCTCTTGGATTTGTTTCGATTTCGGCCGCGCTGGCCTGAATCGCCTTGCCGCGAGCCCGGAGCAATGGCTTTGCCTCGCACACACAAATGGGCGCCCCGCGAGGACACCTGCACCGACCGAGCCTTTCGGTAATGAATCGCTTGACGCAACGATCTTCCAGAGAATGGTACGACATCACCAAAAGACGACCGCCAGAGACAAGAACTTCAAAAACCGCCTCCAAGCCCGACTGCAATCGTTCTAGCTCGGCGTTCACCTCCATTCGTAATGCTTGAAAAATTTTCGTGGCCGGGTGAACCTTTCCCGGCCGGGGTCTGCCTAAGACCGACTCACCAATTTCCACCAGTTGCCCGGTCGTGATGATGGGGCGCCGAGTGCGCTCCTGTACGAGCCGACGGGCCACCTTCCCTGCTTGCTTTTCTTCCCCAAACTCGAAAAAAATTCTACGCAGGTCGACTTCTGAATAGTCGCGCACCACGTCCGCCGCGCTCAAATCCAGACGCCGGTCCATCCGCATATCCAAGGGTCCTTCGCGACGAATACTGAATCCGCGCTCCCCTCGATCTAATTGCGGCGAGGAAACTCCCAAATCCATGAGCGCCCCTTCTTGCGGACCGACCCGCTCCATCCAGTCTTCTTCGCCAAGTTCCCCGAAATTGACCCGAAACGCTCGGAAGTCAGCAAAGCCCCCGAGCCGGGCCGAAGCCGCCTCGAGGGCCATTTCATCTACATCCAGACCGGTTACGCGAGCGCCCCGCTCCAGTAGAGCCTGAGAGTGACCGCCCCCGCCCAGCGTGCAATCCAGGACGCGCATCCCCGGAAACAAACAAAGCTCCTCCAAGGCCTCTTTGAGGAGCACGGGGACGTGGTGAAAACCCACGCCCTCAGTTTCAGTCAAGCCCGGCTGAGCCGTCCGCTTCTCTCACCAACCGGAGCTCGACTCGTACGTCTTCGGGACGGCCTCGACTCGGGTCGGGGGTTGGCCGGCGACGTCGCCACTTGGGAGCAGGCGGCAGGGCCACACGCATGGGGAAATAGGAATCTTGAGGCTTAGATTGAGTACGTTTCATAGATGTAGCCCTCCAGGTCCTCTTGTTCCGTTTCTTTTTGCATTTCGGCCCAGCGAGTTGAATTCCAGACCTTGAGACGATCCAAAGCACCTGTCACCACCACCGGTCCACACTGCAGATCAGCGTGGGCCTTCTGGTCGGCGCTCAGAACGACTCGCCCCTGTTTATCCAATTCCGTCAACACCGCGGCAGCCAACTGCTGGGTCATCCAGCGCTGGGCACGTTGGTCCGTGCGGGGAATCGACTGCAGCTTGGCCAGAAACTGATTCCAGGCGTCGCGCGGCAAAATCTCCACACATCCCTCGCGATCCTTACGCAGAACCGCACCGTCGGCAAAGTCTTTACGAAAGACAGAAGGTATCGTCAGGCGACTCTTGTCGTCTAACGAGTGTTCGTAGGTGCCCGAGAACAATGTTGCTCCAGAACCTTCCAACTTACTCCACTATCCTCCACTTTGACCCACTTGTCCCCCGATTATAGGATTGCCTGGAAAGGCCTGTCAACCCGACGACCCTTATGTGAAAAGGATCCCAGCCGGGCAAAACTCAAAATATGGACGCATTTTCAAGGCGAACCACCACATATAGTTGCCGACCCATGGTTATGACCGCATTCAGGATTGAGAATTTTTTTTTCCGGGAATACGGACCCATCAGTTTTAGAGGAGTGCCCAGTGGCTGCCACAATCGACCTACCAAAAATCGACTTCGACTTCGAGCAAAAGCTTCAGGAGTGGACCAAAGAACTGCGCGGTTGGAACGTCATCCTGTACAATGACAACTACAATAAGTTGGTCGAGGTTGTGCTCTGGCTACAAAAGGCCACCGGATGCAGCCTGGAAGTCGCCGAACACGTAACCCACACGGCCCACCACAAAGGCCGCGCCATCTGCTTTTCGGGGGCCAAGGACAAGTGCCAGGAAGTCGCCGGCTACCTGCGCGGCAAGGGTCTCCAGGTCGAAGTAGATACCGTCGAATAATCTAGAGGGAGGCGTTAGCCCCACCTGGATTCAAGGGCTGGAGCCGGTCGACGGCGGTGAGCCGTTGGCCCGAGCGGAGCAACAGGAAGCCCTGGTCATCCAGATCGTCGACCTCATCCTCGAAACGATCGGCGCCGATCCAGTAGGCGATTTTACTGCCCGGTGGGAGAGAGTGGGAGCGAACCTCGGCCAAGTAGCCGGAAATTCCCACTTTTTCATGAACGGCCAGCAGATCGCGCAAATGGCCGCGCAACAACTCCCCAAACTCGGCCACCGTGGGCGGCGCCGCCGTCAACTGATGCAAGGAAACGGCACCTTCAGGCAACGCCTGAACGCCTATGTTGACGCCGATGCCCAGCACCAGCCCCAGACAACGGGATCCGCGCCAACGACAGTCCGCCAAGACGCCGGCCACTTTGTCGAGCCCAACCCAACAGTCGTTCGGCCACTTGAGCCAGGCGGCCGCGCCCCAGTGATGAAGAGCCCGAAGCACCGCCAACCCGCCCAGCAGGGAAAAACCTGTCGGCTCGACCGGGCCCAAACGCCAACTCATGTAGAGCCCACCCTCGGGGGAAAACCACTGGCGCCCCGCGCCGCGACCCCGGCCTCCCGTCTGGCGGTCGGCAATCACGAAGGTGCCGGGCTCACAGTCCCAGGCAACATCCTGGGTGGACTCGCATTCGCTCAGGTGAATCACAAAAAACGGGCGCGGAATGCGGAGAGGGCGGCGTGGTAGCCGCACATGCCATGGACTCCGCCGCCCGGCGGAGTCGAAGAGGAACACAGGTACACGCCCGCCAGAGGAGTTGAATATGGATTCAGGCGCGGCACCGGCCGAGTGAACAATTGCTGCAGTAACAAGGCTCCACCGGTGATGTCGCCAGCGATATAGCTGGGATTGTGGGCCTCCATAGCGGCCGGACCCATCACCGAGCGTGCCAGAATCAAATCGCGGAAGCCAGGAGCAAAGCGCTCGATCTGGGCCTCGACGATCTCAGTCATGTCCACGCTACAGCCGCGTGGCACGTGGCAGTAAGCCCAAAGGACGTGCTTCCCCTCGGGAGCGCGGCTGGGATCGAACAGGCTCGGCTGAGAAACCAGTACGTAAGGACGGCTGGGCACCTTGCCCTGCCAGACGCGGCTTTCCGAGACACACATCTCCTCCAGAGTGCCGCCCAGGTGCACCGTCGCCGAGGTGGCCACCTCCGGGTTGCGCCAGGGGACCGGGCCACTCAAAGCATAGTCCAGCTTGAACACCGAAGGTCCGCCGCGGTAGCCCTCCAACATCTTGCGATAAGCCCAGGGAAGCTTGTGACCGGCCAGTTTGAGAAACTGATGCGCGTGCAGGTCAAGCAGTGTAATCCGACTCGGAGGAATCTCTTCCCAGCGGCGGATCCAGGTATCATACTGAATCTGACCCCCGTGGCTTTTCAGAACCTTGACCATGCCCTCGGCAATCGAAGCCGAACCGCCCCGCGCCAGGGGCCAACCGTAGCGATGGCCCACCGCTCCCATGACCAGGCCCACCGACATACTGGGCATCCACTCCAGAGGCAGGGTGGAATGAGCCGCGATCCCGGCCAGCAGGGCCCGCGTGGAAGCCTCTTGGAACCAGGTCCGCAAGAAAGCTTTGGCCGGCCAGAGCGCGTGCAGACCAAACCAGGCCAGGCTGAAGGGACGGCGAGGGACCGAAAGCGGGCCCAAGACCTCTCGGTCAATGTAGTCCCATTTGCCCACCAGCTTTTGCATCAGACGAAAATAGGGGGAAGAGTCCGCCCCCAGCGTTTCCGCCGTTTGGGCCACGGAGCGCCGCAGAAACACCGCCTGGCCTCCGTCCAGGGGATGGGCCAGGGGGCGCTCCGGATGAATCCATTCCACGCCGAAGCGTTCCAGGTGCAACCCCTGAAAAAAAGGACTGGCCAGCGCCATGGGATGGATGGCGGAGCAAACGTCGTGCCGGTAGCCTGGCAAAGTCAGCTCCTCGGTGCGCATCCCTCCCCCGGGGACGGAAGCGCCCTCGAGAACCACCACTTTCAGCCCTTGTTTGGCCAGAGTAATGGCGGCGGCTAACCCGTTCGGGCCGGATCCCACAATAACCGCATCGTATTCGTAAGCCACCGCGGGCGCTTCGTTTCGGGCAGGAGGGTCCCCTTCGGAGTACGGCTAAGACCAACCGATGAAACCATGGCAAATCCTTGAGTGGGGTAAGCTGGGTCAAGGCGAATTCTCCAGTCTTCCCTTGTCGGCCACGCAGGTCCGCGTCAAAGTGCGGGCGATCTCACTAAACTATCGCGACCACCTGATGCTGCGTGGGCACTACAATCCCAAGCAGCCTTTACCGCTGGTGCCCTGCTCGGACGGGGCGGGAGAAGTGGTGGAAGTCGGTCACGAGGTCACACTTTGGAAGGTCGGAGACCGCGTCTGCCCCATCTTCAGTCAATCCTGGATCGGGGGGCCGCCCAGCAAAGAGCGGATCAGCCAGACTCTGGGCGGTCCACTGGACGGCACGCTGCGGCCAGAAATGGTGGTCAACGAGACCGGCCTGGTGGCCGTGCCGGTCCACCTGGATTGGGAAGAAGCGGCTTGCCTGCCCTGTGCGGCCGTAACCGCCTGGAACGCCATCTGCGATCAGCCGGCCGGCTCCCGGATTGTGGTCCAGGGCACCGGCGGCGTGTCCCTGTTTGCGCTGCAACTCGCCAAAGCGGCCGGAATGGAGGTCTTGCTCACCTCCTCCAGCCAGGAAAAAATGGCCCGAGCCCGTGCCCTGGGTGCCGACCACTGCCTGAACTACCGGGAAAACCCTGAATGGAGCCGGGCCGTGCGCGCCTGGGCGCGCGACGGCGTCGACTGCGTGGTCGAGGTCGGCGGCGCCGGCACCCTCGAACAATCTTTGAGATGCCTGAAACCGGGCGGAAAAATCGCCATGATCGGCATCCTGGCCGGGGCCTCCAGCCCGATCAATGTGCTCCCCATTTTGATGCAGCAGCTGCGAGTTCAGGGCGTACTGGTGGGCAACCGCGACGATTTCGAAGCTATGAAGCGGGTGCTGGAGCGGGCTCAGATCCGCCCGGTGGTGGATCAGCGGTTGCCTTATGAACAGGCTCCGCAGGCGTGGGAGCGACTGGCATCGGGGCAGCACTTTGGGAAGATAGCAATTTCGGGATGTTGGTGATCAGCCGAGCATTCCACTTCCAGGTAAAGTAGGCCCAGACCCAACGCATAATCACCAGAATCTGGTTTTGCAGGTCGACGATATAGATCACGTGGATAAACAGCCAGGTGAACCAGGCCAACAACCCGGTGAACTCCATTCCCTGGCTCATGGCCACCGCGCTGCTGCGGCCGATGGTGGCCATGGTGCCCTTGTCGAAGTAACTGAAAGGCCGGGTCGGCTTGCCTTTGAGCTGGGCCAGAATGTTGGCTGCCGCCTGTTTCCCCTGCTGCATGGCAACCGGAGCCACGCCGGGCAGTGGCTTGCCGTTAAAGGTGTGGGGATGCACGTAGCTGGCCATGTCGCCCAAACAGTAGACGTTGTCCAGGCCTTTGACGCGCATATCCGCTTCCACCACCACGCGGCCGCCCCGGTCCAATTCTGTGCCCAGCAGCTGACCCAAAGGGTTGCCACCCACGCCAGCCGCCCAGATGATGTTCTCGGCCAAAATCTCGCCCTTATCGGTGACCACCCGGCCCCGTTCAATGGTCTGGACGCGCTCGCTGAGACGCACTTCCACCCCCATCGACTGCAATTTCTTGGCAGTGTACTTGGAGAATTTTTCGGGCATGGCGCCCAGCAGGTTGGGGCCGCCCTCCAGTAGCACGATGCGGGCCTGGCTCGGCTTGACGGCGCGGAAATCCCAGCGCAGCACGTGATGGGTTAACTCCGACAGGCCGCCGGCCATCTCCACGCCGGTGGGACCGCCGCCAATGACCACCATCGTCGAGAGGCGTTCCCGCTCCTTCTCGTCCTGACAACGCTCAGCACGCTCCAGAGCCAACAGCACGCGCTGACGAATTCTAAGCGCGTCCTCGATGGTCTTGAGTCCAGGTGCCACGGACTCCCATTCGTCGTGACCAAAATAGCTGGTACGACCGCCGGCGGCCAGCACCAGCGTGTCGTAAGGCAGAGTTTGCTCGCCGTTGTCCAGTGTGAGGACTTTGTTGGCGGTGTCGATAGCGGTCACCTCGCCCATCCAACAGGTGGCATTTTTCTGGCTGCGCAACAGCACCCGAATGGGCGAGGCGATCTCGGCGGGATTCAGACCGCCCATGGCCACTTGGTACAGGAGGGGCTGAAACAAGTGGTGGTTGCTGCGGTCGACCAGGGTAATTTCTACGGGGGCTTTGCGCAGGTTCTTAGCGACCCCCAGGCCGGCGAAGCCGCCGCCCACGATCACGACTCGATGCTTTTGCATTCTATTTCCTTCCGTCATCCGAAGAAGAGGTGAGTTTGGCGCCGCTGAGCGAAAAGGCCGGGATGTCTAACAAAGTCAGATTAACCAGTCTTTCCAGCTGCGCCGGTTGAGCTTCCAAAGTCCGTCCTGAGGACTTGGAGCAGGTTCTGCTTCAGCTGATTCCCATCCGTGATCCCCGCATTCTAGGCAAAGGAAACCACTATGACGACGCTGTGGTGATTCGCCTCAACGAATCCACCACGCTGGTGCAAACCGTGGACTTCTTCACGCCGGTCGTGGACGACCCTTATTGGTATGGGCGCATCGCCGCCGCCAATTCGCTGTCGGACGTCTACGCGATGGGGGGACGACCGGTTACTGCCATGAACATCGTCTGCTTTCCCACGCGATCGCTGGGACCGCAGCTGCTGGCCGAGATTCTACGCGGCGGCCAGGAAGCTCTGGCTCTGGCCGGGGCCATCCTGGCGGGGGGTCACACCGTGGAGGATCCGGAACCCAAGTATGGGCTGGCCGTGACCGGTGTGGTGGACCCAGACAAAGTCACCTTCAAGGGTGGACTGGAGCCAGGCGACGAGCTTTATCTCACCAAGCCCATCGGCACCGGTGTGATTACGACCGCCCACAAACGAGACCTCATCGAAGGCGAAGACCTGCAGACGGCCATTGCCTGGATGGCGCAGCTCAATGATCAGCCGGGCCTGCTGATGTCTGAACTGGGCTGCCGGGGAGCGACCGATATAACCGGCTACGGTCTGCTTGGACACGCCATGGAGATGGCCCGGGCCAGCCAGGTTTGCCTGGTGCTGGAGGCGGCAGCCATCCCCCTGCTGCCGCGGGCGCGCGACCTCTTAGCCAGGGGCGCCTTTCCCGGAGGCAGCGCGGCCAACCGGGCCTGGTTGGAAAAATCAGGAGAGTTAGCGTTTGATGCGGAGGTAGCCGACGATCTACGGGACCTGTTTTGTGACGCGCAAACTTCCGGCGGTTTGCTGCTGGGGCTCAAACCGGGCAACGACTTCGAGGCGCGGATGCGAGCGGTCGGCCGCAGCGCCTGGCGAATTGGCTCGGTCCGCAGTGGGGCGGCGGGCATCCACGTCGTCGCAGGCTCATAGCAACCCGGTCCAGAAGTCCCGCCCATGCGCTACCCCAGCATTGATCGCCTTTTGCATAGCCCTCAGGCCCAAGCATGGCTGGAGCAGTTCCCTCGCCAGCAAGTGGTCGACAACCTGCGCCTGGCCGTGGAAGAGGCCCGCCAAACCCGTCGCCAGCAAGAAGCAGAAGAACTTCTGCAACGGGCCGAGGCCCTGCTCCGCCAGGCTTTCCAACCCTCCCTGGTGCCGGTCATCAACGCGACCGGGGTGCTTTTGCACACCAACCTGGGTCGCTCGCCTCTGTCGCGCCGTGCTCTGCAGCAGGTCGAGGCACTGTGCGCCGGCTACTCCAACCTGGAACTTGACCTGGAGAGCGGTCAACGCGGTCATCGCGACCGTCATTTGCATAAGCTGCTGCATCTGCTCACCGGCTGCGAGGCTTCGCTGGCCGTCAACAACTGCGCCGCCGCCATGCTGTTGATTGTTGACGAATTCGCGCGCGGCCGCGAGGTGCTGGTCTCGCGCGGAGAACTGGTCGAAATCGGCGGTTCTTTCCGTATCCCCGAGGTGCTGCAGCGCGGCGGAGCCCGTCTGGTCGAAGTCGGCACTACCAATCGTACCTATACCAGGGATTTCGAGCAAGCGCTCACTCCCGAAAGCGGCATGATTCTCTCCACCCACCTTTCCAACTTCGCCCAGATGGGTTTTGTGCATCAGCCAGATCCGGCCGAACTGGTCGCACTGGCCCGTCAACGCGAGGTTGTCAGCGTGCTGGATTTAGGCTCGGGACTACTGGACAGGCGAGAGCTTCCGGGCCGCCTGGACGAACCGGACATACGAGGCTCTCTGACTCAGGGCTGGGACCTGATCGCCTTTTCCGGTGACAAGCTGCTGGGCTGCGCCCAGGCCGGTTTTGTGCTGGGCCGGGCCGACTTGATCCGGCGCCTGTCCAGCAACCCCTGGATGCGGGCGCTGCGCCTGGACAAATTACGCCTGGCGGCGCTCCAGGGCGGTCTGCTGGACCATCTGCTCAGCCCCCAGGAGGTTCCTCTCCGGGCCATGCTCTCCCAGTCGCTTGAACAACTCAAAAAGCGCGCCCAGAAGCTGGCTCGCAAGCTGCCCGGTGCGCAGGTGTGTGCCTGCCGTTCCTCCATCGGCGGCGGCACCACGCCGGGCCAGGAATTCG
>JALHOV010000327.1 GCA_022842865.1 Vulcanimicrobiota bacterium
GAATCCGGTCAATCGAAAGATTGTAGCTCAGTGGTAGAGCATCCGATTGTAAAAAAGCCAGATCGACTTGCACGAAGAAATCCTCGCGATGGAACTCTTCCTCGACTTCATTTCCCCTTACGCCTACCTGGCCGCCGAGAAAATCGGCGACCTGGATCCCCAGGCCACCATCACGCCCATTCTGCTGGCCGCTCTACTTAACCACAACGGCCAGAAAGGTCCGGCTGAAATCCCCGACAAGCGGCGCTACACCTTCAAGCACATCTCACGCGTCGCCCACGATCACGGACTGAGCATCCAGCCGCCGCCAGCTCACCCCTTCAATCCGCTGCTGCCTCTGCGCATCGCCACCCTGCGCCCCGACCTGATCCTGCCCATCATCCGCCAGTGCTGGCGCGACGGCCAGGCCATCGACACCCCGGAAAGCCTGCTGTCCCTGTGCGGCGCCGAACTGCTGGCCCGCGCCGGCGAAGCCAGGCAGCGGCTCCGCGAAAACACCGAACGCGCCCTACAACTCGGTGTCTTTGGCGTACCAAGCCTGCTTGTCCAGGGCGAGGTCTTCTGGGGCTTCGATTCCTTCCCGCATGTGCAGCCCTTCCTCGATGGCAAGGACCCGGTCGATCCGCAACTTGTGCAAAAGTGGGAAAGCCTACCGGCCAGCGCATCCCGACTTGAGCGATAGAATCTCCTCGAGCTCGTCCAGGGAGCGCACTTCATAATCGGCCAGAATCCCCGGCGGGGCCGCGTGGCCGTGCCAGTTAACCCAGCAGGTATCCAGACCCGCCTGCATGCCGCCCAAAATATCGGAGTCGGGATTATCCCCCACCATCAAGACCCGGTCCGGCGCCGGATTGCCCATCAACTCCAGGGCGTGGCGAAAGATCTCGGGATGCGGCTTGGCCACACCCACCACCTCGGACACCACCACCAGTTCAAAGTGCTCCTTCAAGCCGGTGCGCTCCAGGCGAATCTGCTGCAACTCCCCGAAACCATTGGTAATAATACCCATGCGTGTCCGCCCGCGCAGTGAATCTAGCAGACTCACCGCGCCTTCCATAGGCCTGCAGATATCGGCCATGGCCGACAAAAAGGCGCTGTTCAAGGTCAAAGGACTCACCTGCAACCGCTCAGCCCAGTTGGCGAAGCGCCGCTCCTGCACCTGAGCGGCCGTAATGCGCCCGTCCTGATAGTCCAGCCACAGAGGCCGGTTGACCACCTGATACTCCTCGAAGTGGCCCTCCTCAAACTCCACCCCATACGCGGTGAGCATCCGCTGCACCCCGGCATAAGCGTCGAAATGGAACAACGTCTCGTCGGCATCAAACAAAATCCACTCGTACTTCACTCTTCACTCCAGATAAGCAATTACCGACCCCTCCAAACGCAAGAAGGCGCCGGCCCCTTTCAGGCCCGACGCCCCCCTCAGAAAAAGATAAGCAATTAGCGCGCGAGTTCTTTGGCCAGCGTCATTCCGCCAAAAACGGCCGCCCCCACCAAAGGTCCACCCGCGGCGGCGGCTATTCCGGCAGCCGTTCCAGCCACCGCGCCCAGCAACGGGCCACCGAAGGTCGCGCCCAGCGCCAGGCCGCCCTTGGCAACCTCATTGCCCTGGCCGGAAGCGAAAGCCAGACCGACACGCTTGCCGACGTGCCATCCAGTCGAAGCACCCTCGCCCATACCGTGCACGCCCATATAGACGGTGCCCAAGGTGCCCATGGTGCCACCCTGCTGCGAAACCAGGCCACCCACGTAGCCTACACCAGCGCTCATGGCCGTTCTGCCGGCGATGCGCAAAGCTTTGCGTCCGAACGACTCGGGTTCGGGCTCAGGCTTGGAAACCTGGTCTTTGGGCTCTTGAGGTTGCTGGGGCTGCGGGTCCTGATTCTGGACCCGCACCTCGAGACGCTGAGGAACTTTGGGAGAATTGCTTTGGATGTGCATGATCGGACCCTCTTCTCTGTATGTGCTTGCAGACTAACGCAAGGGCCTGAAAAACTTCTTAACGCCTGACCCCTATCAAATGAAAAAGGGCGCCCGCAAGCGCCCCTTCTCCCTGGATAAGCAATTTCTAGTCGCGGCGTGAGCCGCCCTGCAGCTTCATCAGCAAATTCAGGATTTCCAGATACAGCCAGATCAACGTCACCATCAATCCAAAGGCCGCATACCACTCCAGGCTTTTGGGAGCGCGCGCTTCCACACCGCTCTCGATGAAGTCAAAATCGAGCACCAGGTTCAAGGCCGCGATCACGACCACCACCAGGCTGAAGCCGATGCCGATCATGCCGGTGTCGTGCACAAACGGCATGTCCATACCGAAAAGGCGCAACACCATGGTCATCATATAAAGCATACAAATGCCGCCAGTGGCGGCGACCAGGCCCAGTTTGAAGTTCTCGGTAGCCTTGATCATGCCCGAGCGATAGGCGGCCAGCAAACAAAACAGCGTGCCGAAGGTGGCCCCGGTCGCCTGCATCACGATGCCCGGGAACCTCATTTCTGCCAGCGCCGAGATGCCACCCAACAACAGTCCTTCACAGAACGAGTAGGGAATGGCCAGGTAGGGAGCCGTGTCCCGCTTGAAGATAATAATCAGCGACAAAATCAGGCTGGCGATAAATCCGCCGAGAAACAGAGGCATCACCATCGCCGACTTCAATGCCACCAGTTTCCAAGTGATGCCCGCGCCGCCCGTCAAAAATAACAGCAGCAGGCCGGTCTTGTTGACCACCCCGTTCAGCGACATGGTTTCGCCCCCTGGCGAATCCATGACCGTCGTCGAATAATTGGTAAAGGTTGTCGGCTTGAGCGCCGGATTACCACTCCTGAGAGCCATGAAACTCCTCCTCACAAGGTTATCCAAAGAACTTAACAATATGTTCGCCAAGGCCTCCCAAACCCTGGTAAAACATGGTCTTGACTCATGATAGTGAACATCTGATACGGTAGACGCGTGTTCAAATTTGACGTCAAAGGTCGGTTGGTGGAACTGTCCAGTCAGTGCGGCGGTCACCTCAGCGCCGCCCTACAATTGCTCTTGGAATGCCAGCGAGCCGGCGAATGGGTGGCCTGGGTGGGCAACCCAAAAGCCCCGCCCTTTCCCCCCGACCTGGCCCGAGCCGGCGTCGATCTGGCTCATCTGGTGGTGGTCTTCGCCGAAAAACCGCAGCTGGCCGCCACCTCGGCCGTCAAGCTGCTGCAAAGCGGGGCCTTCTCTTTACTGATCCTGGACTTGGCCGCCTGGAGCGGCCCGGCCAACCTCAATATGGCCCTGCAATCGCGTATGGCCGCCCTCACCCGCCGCCACCGTTGTGCGTTGGTGGCTCTTACCCGCAAAAAACCACAGGAGAAATCGTTGGGCTCCCTGGTCGCATTGCGCGCCCAGGTGGAAAACGCCCGATGGGGAGTGTATCTCGATGTCCTCAAAGACAAACGCTACGGACCCGGACAAAAAATCTGGCAAGAAGCCGCTCCGCCGGATGGCCTGCATCGACATCCCCGAGTTCCTCTTTCAGTGGATGGTGGTCCAACAACCGGATTGGGCCCGGCAGCCCATGGCCCTGGTCAAAGACGAGCGCCCCACCGCCCTGCTTCAGGAAGTGAACGGCCGGGCCCAGGAACTGGGTCTGCGCCGCGGCATGCGATTTGGGGAAGCCTTGTCGCAAATCCCCTACCTGCGAGCGCGTTCGCTATCGCCCGCCTTAAAGGAGCAGATCACTCGGGAGATGGTGGAGAAACTCAGGGCCTTCTCGCCGCAGATCGAAGCCTGCACGCACAATAGCGGCGTTTTTTATACCGGTCTTAACGGATTAGAAAAGCTCTATCCATGCTTTCTGGATTGGCGCTGCCAGCTTCTCAAAATGTTGGAAGAAAGCGGCTACTTGGCCCAGGCCGTCATCGGCTTTTCCCACTTCGGCAGCCTGGCCGTGGCCCGCCATGATCAAGCCGTTCCGTACTTGGAGAGCCCGCAACAAGAAGACGAACTGGCCTGCGAAGTGCCGCTCTGGCGCCTGGGCGTGCCCGTCAAGTTGACCAACGCACTCTCTATGCTGGGCGTCACCCGCCTGGGCGATTTTCTCAAGCTCACCTCGGAAAGTCTGCTTGAGCGTTTTGGCCGCGAAGCCTACGATCTTCACCGCAGGGCCAAGAAAGAACACTGGGATCCACTGCAAAACGTGGCCGAACCGGTTGTCTGGGAAGCCACACTGGGCCTGGATTACGCCGAGCTCGACCGCGCGCGTATCCTGCTCCTGTGCGAAAAGCTGCTGCACGGTCTGCTGCTTCAGCTTTCACGCCAGCGAAGGGCGGTCAAACGCCTCCACTTCGCCTTCCAATTGCAAAACGGAGACCTCACCCGTCACTCCCTGGGCCTTTCCGAACCAAGCCTGGACCAGAAACGCCTGCTCGATTTACTCAACCTTCGTCTGGAATCGATGCCCCTACAAGAAGGCGTGACCGATCTGGAACTGCAACTGGAGGAAGCCGAAAGCCCTCCCGAACAGCTCGAACTCTTCAACGAAACCTCGCGCCGCGAAATCCAGGCCGCCAACCGCGCCCTCGACCGTGTGCGAGCCGAACTCGGAGCCCACTCGGTGGTGCGCGCCCGCCTCCAAGAAGGACACCTCCCCGCCGCCTCCTTCCGCTGGGAGCCTCTGGAAAAACTCCACGGCCGCCCCCACGTCCCCAATATAAGCAATATCCTACTTCGTCGATTTTACGCCGTTCCACAGCCCCTCACCGCCCCCAAGCCCGACCAACAGCTAGACGGCCCCTACCGCCTCTCGGGCGGCTGGTGGAATCGCGAGATCGAACGCGACTACTACTACCTGCTCAGCCCCAAAGGCGAGATCCACTGGGCCTTTCACGACCAGCGCCGCCAGCTCTGGTTCCAGGAGGGTATCGTAGATTGAACTACGCCCCGCTCTGGTGCAAAAGCTACGGGAGCTTCCTGGAAGGAGCCAGTTCGCCCGAGGAGCTGGTAGAAACGGCCGCGGCACTGAAGCTCGGGGGCCTGGCCATCACCGACCGCGATGGCTTCTACGGCATCGTGCCCGCCCACATGAAAGCCCAGGAACTCAAGTTCCCTCTGGTCGTCGGGGCCCAACTCAGCATAGGCAACGACCGACTCGTGGTCCTGGCCGAGAACCACGAAGGCTACCGAAACATTTGCAGAATCATCACCCACGCGCGCCTCCACGCTCCCAAAGGCGAGATTCATCTGGAACTGAGCGCCGTCTGCCAACGCAGCGAAGGCGTGCTGGCCCTCTACCACAGCGGTCTTAACCTGGATCTGCTGCGCGAGGCCTTTGCAAATCGCTTATATGTTATGAACCCACGTCACCAACTGCCCCATGAGCAGGCCCCGAAGCACAAAGACCTGCCGCGCGTGGCCGTGCACGAAGTGCTCTATCATCATCGTCAGCGCCGCCCGCTCCAGGACGTGCTGACCTGCATCCGCCACAAAGTCACCCTGGCCAGCGCCGGCCGCCTCATCCAACCCAACGCCGAACACGACCTGCACACTCCCGAGCACTTCGCCCGGCTCTTCCACGACTGCCCCGAAGACGTGGCTCGCAGCCTGGAGATCGTACAACGCTGCCAGTTCTCCATGGCCCAACTGCGCTACGTCTACCCGGCCGAACACCTGGCCCCCGGCACCACCGTGCAGGGACGACTGGAAGAGCTCAGCTGGGCCGGCGCCCACCGCCGCTATCCCGAAGGCATCACCGCCGACATCAATTCCCTGCTCCACAAAGAACTCAAGATCATCGCCCAACTTAACTATGGCGGCTACTTCCTGACCCTGCACGACCTGGTCGAATTCTGCAAACGCGAGAACATCCTGTGCCAGGGTCGCGGCTCAGCGGCCAACTCGGTGGTCTGCTTTTGCCTGGGCATCACCGCCGTCGATCCCACCAAGGTCGACCTGCTTTTCGAACGATTCCTCTCGCTGGAACGAGCCGAGCCGCCGGACATTGACCTGGATATCGCTCATCAAGATCGTGAGAAAGTTATCCAGTATCTCTACAAAATTTACGGACGCCACAAAGCCGCCATGGTGGCCAACCTCATCCGCTACCGCCCCCGCTCGGCCATGCGCGACGTGGGCAAAGCCCTGGGTCTCGACGTGCTCACCGTCGAGCGTCTGACCAACGTCATGTCCACCTACCAGACCACGCCGGTGGAGCGACTCCAGGAAGTCGGACTCAATCCCGACCTGCCGCTACACCGCCACTGGATGAACCTGACCAACGAAATCCTCGGGTTCCCCCGCCACCTCGGCATCCACCCGGGCGGCTTCCTGCTAGGACACGAGCCCGTCTCCGACCTGGTGCCCATCGAAAACGCCCGCATGGCCGACCGCACCGTCATCCAGTGGGACAAACGCGACATCGAAGCGCTCGGCCTTTTCAAAGTGGACCTGCTGGCCCTGGGAGCGTTATCGCTTATACAACGCTGCTTTGATTTGCTCAAACAACCGCGTGACATGTACGCCGTCACCCGCAGAGACGATCCCAAGACCTGGGACATGCTGGAACGCGCCGAGACCATCGGAACCTTCCAGGTAGAAAGCCGCGCCCAGATGACCATGCTGGCTCGACTGCGCCCGCGCACCTTCTACGACCTGGTCATCCAGATCAGCATCGTGCGCCCCGGCCCCATCAGCGGCGGCATGGTTCATCCTTACCTGAGACGACGTAACGGCGAAGAAGAAATCAGCTATCCCCATCCCTGTCTGGAACCCATTCTGAGGAAAACCCTGGGCGTGCCTCTCTTTCAAGAGCAGGTCATCAAACTGGCCATGGTGGCCGCCGACTACACGGGGGGCGAGGCCGATCAGCTACGGCGCGACATGGGCGCCTGGAAAAGCAGCAGCAAACTCGATTCCCATCGCGAGCGCATCATCACGGCCATGATGAAAAAGGGCATTCCTCAGGAGTTCGCCGAGCGAGTCTTCGAACAGATCCGAGGCTTCGGAGAATACGGCTTCCCGGAAAGCCACGCCGCCAGCTTCGCCTTAATTGCTTATGTTACGTGCTGGATGAAGTGCAACCACCCGGCCGAGTTCGTTTGCTCGCTGCTCAACAGCCAGCCTATGGGCTTCTACTCACCGCTGACCATCATCCAGGACGCCAAGCGTTCCAAGGTCCAGTTTTTGCCCATCGACATCGCCGTCTCGGAATGGGATTGCACGATGGAACAGGGGGCGGTGCGCATGGGGCTGCGCTACGTAAAAAGCCTGAACGAAATGGCCGGGCGCCGCATCGTGGCCAGGCGCCGCACTCCCTATGCCACCATGGAAGAGATGGCCCGGCGCGCCGACCTCGACCGAAACGACCTCAACTGCCTGGCCCGGGCCGGTGCTCTTAACAGCCTGGGCAAATCGCGGCGCGCCCAACTGTGGGCGGCCGCCGCCATGACCACAGCCGCCCGCGACTGCCCCTGGCTGGACGCCGAACCCTCGCCCGACCTTCCCGAACTCTCGCCCACCCAGAGCATCTGGTGGGACTGCAAATACAGCGCCCACTCTCTACAGGGTCATCCCCTTTCCACTTTCCGCGCCCAACTGAGAGCCATGGGCCTGCCTACCGCCGAGCAAGTGCGCGAAGCCCGCCACGGCATCCGCCTCAGCTATGCAGGCCTGGTCATCTGTCGCCAACACCCCGATACCGCCAAGGGGTTCACCTTTTTCACCATGGAAGACGAAACCGGCCTGGTCAACGTAGTGGTCAAACCCCAACTCTTCATGGACCAGAACATCATCGCCCGCACGGCAGGCCTGCTGGGCGTCACGGGCAAATTAGAATGCCACGACAACGTCATCCACCTGATCGCCGAAACCTTCTTCCAACCCGACGTCGCCCCCGACCTCCCCCACCTGCCAAGCCGCGATTTTCACTAGGCCATCCGATGGCCCGTCAGACCCGATAGCCCGTGCCCGTGACCATCTGCTGGATGCCGCCCAACATATTGCCGGCGCCCTGAAAACACCAGATACAGCACGGCGGAAGAAACCACATCCCGACCAGCCCGGCCAGCGCAATCACCGAGCCGCCCAGGAATCGGCGCAGGCCGTGCATCCGGTAGAAAGAACGACGGCCGCGCTCCGTTTCGGCCATTCTCTCGTAGACCTCGCGAGAGGGAAAGCCAAACGCCTCCAGGCGCTGGGCAATCTGCGTCTGCGACTCGCCCTCACAGCGCAACCGCTCGTACCAGTCCAGGAACTCTTCCTGTTGCAAGGCCGCATTGCGTGCCTGCACAAAGCGCTCTGAATGCACCCGCAGCAGGATGAAACGCTTCCCGATGCCCAGGCAATCGCGCTCAAAACGCCAGTGATAGTAGAGAAAATGCAGACCGGCCGGCACGGTAGCCAGCATAAAGAGGCTGCCCAACCCATACCACTCCAGGCAGAAGAGCACGGCCGCCAGCACCAGCAGCGCCGCCAGCAAGAACCCCACGAAGCGCTGCAAACCAGGATAGGCCTGCAGGGTGGCACAGCAATTCCCACAGGCGGGCACTTTCATGGAGTGCGACCGACCGTGAGCGCGAAAGGTCCTGGAGGGTAAATGAGTGGCCACCTCCCCGCAGATCATACAGGTCATCGGCAACTGGGCATTGAGTGGTAAACGTAGAATCCAGGACATTTTGAAAGCTCCCTTCGGTTCGTAAAGTGAGCCTACGAGTTCGAGTACTACGAAAGTACTACCAAAACCCGAAAAGGGATCGGTCAACGACCGTAACAAAAGTCGTTTTCCTCCGTAACCTCCGCAGCCTAAACTAAAGTCATGAAGCAATCGCGCTACCTGCTGGCCGGCCTGCTCGGCCTCGGCCTCCTCTCCTCCCTGTTCCAACCGACAACCCCGACTCTGCGCCAACAGTTATTGGAGATTCGCGACACTTATAGCCGCTCGGGAACGCGCGCGGAGACCAACTTGAA
>JALHOV010000328.1 GCA_022842865.1 Vulcanimicrobiota bacterium
ACTCCAGGTGCCGGGGAGATTTTTCCAGGCGCGCCCTGGCCCAATCCTGGGCCAACACGGGAGTGCACATCAAGACAAGCAGCATTAGAATTTTTCGCATGAAGATGCCCTTTTTAGGGCAGCGGGAATTTCCCCCCGGGGCCGCCGTTCAGGAACTTTTGGATGCGCTGCGAGCCATCCACCACGTTGCGGTCAAAAATATAGTCGGGTGAGTGGTAATGGTAGACGACCGGGGTGTCTTTGCCCTTGATGATATCGTAAAGATAGCGGGCCGAGTCGACGGCGAATCCCACCGCCGAACCGATGCTGAGCGGTCCCAGGTAATGACGAAAGA
The DNA here is from genome assembly GCA_022842865.1 of Vulcanimicrobiota bacterium. GTDB lineage: Bacteria > Vulcanimicrobiota > Xenobia > Xenobiales > JADMJV01 > JADMJV01. Next base: position 335 of record JALHOV010000328.1, read on the forward strand.
TACTGTAGACCGGGTCGTTCTCGCTACCGGTGTAGTAGATATTCTCGGCTTTGACGCCGGCTTTGGTGAAATCTTTGTGAGCGGCGGCCGAAGCCATAGAGAGAACGCGAACGTTGTCGGTAATTTCTTGCTTCATCCCCTGGCGGGCCAGCAGCGTCAGGGCCGTGGCCGTTTCGGCACCTCCCCCACTGTGGGTGATGAGCTGGACTTTGCGCCCGGCCAGCAAGGACTGCTTGACTTCATCGTGAACCGCCTTGATGGCCGGATCGATCTTGTAAATCTGCTTGCTAGCCCACTCCAGCGGAATCACCCGATTTTGCAGCAGCTTCAGCATGAACAGGGCTTTGCCGATGCGCACGCCGTCGTGGAAGCCTGATTTGCCGGCGCCTTCGTGGATACCGATGACGTTCTGCTCGACGTCGGCACCGCTGGGCACCTGACCGTGGAAAAAACTACGAATCTGGCGGTGCTGTTCGGTGATCTCCTGATGGATGCCGTCCACATAGATGACCACGCGCCCATCGGCATTGACGGCTGAAGCGGGAATGTCGGCCGGCAGCTCGGGTTTGGTCTGGCCGGACAGCTTGAGAACGTTGATCTCGCCGTTACGCGTCTGCTCATAGACGATGCCCCTGTGGTCAATCGGCTCTTCTTCCGTGCTCTCGCGCGCTTGAACATAGTCAGCGCTGAGGCCAATGTCCTGCGGCAGATCGGATTTGACCGGCGCGGGAGCCTTGGGTCGGGCGAAAAGCTGGGGAGCGGGAGCCTGTAACTTCACCCCCATAGCATGAAGCATCGGCAAGGTCGGCGTCAGGCATGAAATGTTACAAGTTAGGAAGGCGCCCCCTCTTGGAAAAAGGAACTCCCTGAAGCATGTCCCTGGCTCAACTCCCCTTCCTGGAGGCTCTTCAGCCTTGCCAACGCATTCTCATTGCCGGCGCAGGCGGCGGTTTTGATGTGGTGGCGGGGCTGCCGCTCTACGAATATCTGGTAGCCCAGGGCAAACAGGTGTGGCTGGCCAGTCTGTCCTTTTCTGACCTGACCCGGGCCCGGGGTCGCAAAATGGGGTCCTACATCGTCGAAGTGGACGCTGATTCGGGCGGTGACGACGACTACTTTCCCGAGCGCTACTTAAGCGAATGGTTGGGAGTGGGCGGGGAATACGTGCCCGTCTACAGCTACAAGGCCGTGGGACCGATGGTGATGCTGGAAATCTACCAGCAGCTGGTCAAGGAGTTTGACCTGGACACTCTGATCCTGGTCGACGGAGGCACCGACATTTTGATGCGCGGCGACGAGCCGGCCCTGGGCACCCCCATGGAAGATATGTGCAGCCTGGCCGCCGCCGATATGCTGGAGGTCCGGCACAAATTCGTGGTCTGTCTGGGTTTCGGCGTGGACGTTTTCCACGAAGTCTGTCACCACTACGTTCTGGAGGCAATCGCCGACCTGACCCGCCACGGAGAATACCTGGGAGCGTTCTCTTTGACAGCCGACATGCCGGAATTCCAAGCCCTGGTGGAAGCCGTCGACTATCTCTGCGCGCGAACCCCGGGCAAAGAATCCATCGTGATGACCTCGGTGGTGGCGGCCGGGCGCGGTTGTTTCGGCGATTTTCACCCGACCGAGCGCACCAGGGACAGCAAACTCTTCCTGAACCCGCTGATGTCGATGTACTTTTGCTTTCAGCTGAGCGGTCTGGCGCGGCGGTGTTTATACCTGGATTACCTGAAAGATAAATACGGCCGCTGGGAGGTGCACCGCGGAATCTGCAATTTTCTAAGCACGATTACTCCTAGAGAATGGAAGCGTTTGCCGCTATGATGGAGAAGGGCCACGCCATGTCGGCCCCACAACTCGAATTCTACTCCTCGATCGTGGTCCTCACCGGATCCGGTTTGTCCGCCCGCTCGGGCGTGCCCGTCGACGCCGATATGGGCAAAGACGGTGATTGGACTTCTCTCTACCCCATACACATGCTCGCTCTGCAGGCTCAGCCGAACGACTGCCACCTGGCTCTGGCCGAATGGGAGAAACGGGTTCTCGAGCGGCGCGGCCAGTTCACCTTGCTCACCCACAACACCGACGGGCTCCATCAGCGCGCCGGCAGCCAGAATGTGGTCGAGCTCAATGGTTCCATGCACCGTCTGCGCTGCGAAAAGTGTGAGTGGAACGAAGACCGCTTCTGGGAAATGCCCTTGCCCGAATGCCCCCATTGCGGCGGCCAGACCCGTCCCGACGTGGCCTGGTTCGGCCAGTCCGCTCCCAGTCAAGCCGAATGGATGGCCCAGCGGGCCCTGCGCCGCTGCGATCTGTTTCTAGCTCTGGCGGTCAGCGAAAGCACTCCCCGCGTCAGCGATTTCGCCCACCTTGCCCGCTTTGCCAAGGCCCGTAACGTGCTCGTAAGCCTCGACCCCAACGCCCACCTGGCGGACGAGTTTGATGAGGTTCACGATGCTTCGGCGGAGGATTTTGTAGAGGAAATTTGGAGGAGCGCCCAGGCCGTCAAGCAGCCCAACCGACTGATGCCACTAAGCCCTCCCGATAGTCCCAATGCGCCCCACGAGATTGCCGACCTGAAACCGCTGCAAAAATCCTTCACCTCGGGATATTTGGCCATCTACGACATCGCCGACTTTAAGACGCGCAACCACCTGCTTGGCCACGCTCAGGGCGATCACGACCTGGAAGAGTTTTCCCAAGTGGCCGCAGCGGTGGGCGTGCAGGCCTGCATGCGCTACTCGCAAGACCAGTTCGTAGTGCTCAGTCCTCGGCTGGAGACTCTGGAAGCGCTTCAGGTGACGTATGCGAAAGAACAGGAAGTGCGCTCTGGCTATCGAGCGCTGGCCTGCCGCGAAGGGAAACTGCGCAGCAAGGTGGTCACCCATAACCTGCGGCTTCGCCGGGGGGTGAGGGTGGCTTACGTGATGGTTTTCCGAGGACAGGCTCTAGATGACGCCGCCGCCCAGGTGGCGGCGCGCATCAAGCTGGCGCCGATCGACCATTTGGTGTCGCTCAATGAAATTCAGGAAGCGACCTACCGGCCCTTTTCGGCTCTGATCGGCGAGTTTTCGGTGCTGCAGTGCCCTTTTTGCGAGGGCACAGAGTTCGACTGGAATTCCGAGGACGTAGCCCATTTGGGCCGTGAGGGCAAATGCCGTCAGTGCGGTAGCGATGTGGAATTCGAGAACTTCACGGAATCGGCCTGAAGAAGCTCTTTCGAACTGACACTGCTGTGCTGAATGGTTAAAGGGATTCAGGTCCGTCTTCGGAATCCCGGGCATCCATGATTTCCTCGGCGGACCCGATCGCGGCCACCTTCGAGTTTGTGCCGCTGCAGGAGTGCCCCCTGTGCGGCCAACCGGAGCGAACGCCGGCCTACCAACGCAGCTACCAGGGATTGGAGATCCGCTGGGAGCGCTGCCAGGCTTGCCGTTTTGTGTTCCAAAATCCCAAGCTGAGCCGCGAATCGCTCAACTCCATCTATCGCTCGTCCACCTATTGGAACGTGCAGAAAATGGAAACACACAACGGACTGCGGTTGGGATATAGCGACTACGCCAAGGGGGAAACCTACAGGCTGCGCCAGTCGCAGTGGCGTCTGCGTCAAATTCGCCATTTTGTGGCTCCCGGCTCACGCTGGCTGGACGTAGCTTGTGCCACCGGCTTTTTTGTAAAAACGCTGGTAGAGGCGGGTATGGAAGCCTGGGGCGTGGAGCTGTCTGAGCAGATGGCCCGCTATGGCATCGAGCGCTACGGCGTCAACATCGAGGCCCGCGACTTTGATAGCTATACGCCTCCAGGCCCGCCCTTACAGGCCATTTCCATCTGGGGCGCCGATTCGAACTTCTATGATCCGGTGGCAACCTACCGCCACGCCAATCGAATGCTGGCAGCGGATGGCTGGCTTTTCTTCAACTTCTGGGATTTCGATCACCCCATTCGCCCCTTGCTGGGCGAGTTCAAGATTGGTCTGAACGGTCTTTACCAGCTGAATCGCAAGAACATCCACTTGCTCTTGGAGAAAGCCGGCTTCCAGGCCGAGCTGGTCAAAATGGAATGGTCCTTCGCCTCGCTGGAGGCCATCCTGTCCCTCACCGGCCGCTTTCTCCCCCTGCAATGGCTGGGCGGCCTCCCCCTGGCGAGCGTCGTCTTCCAGGTTCCCACCTTCAGCGGCTTCCTGGTAGCGGCGCGTAAAATCCGAAACGTCTAGGTTTGGGGCGTGGGTTCCGTCTGGAAAGGGGGATGGAGGGGATTTGGGGGATGAGGAGATGGCTTCGTGCTGAAAGCCAGATTTTCCAAGGTTGATTTAGAGGTTTAGATGGAACCTGGGATCAAGCCCAAGTTTTAAATTGCATTACGGTCCCAGCCCGACGCTAGCGGCGTCTGTATCTCCAACATCCCAGAATCCCCCCGAATCTCCCTTTCGAGCAAAACTCTCGCAGAACGCAAAAAGACCGGCCGGAGCCAGTCCTTTGCATTTTTGCCGAGTGGCTTAAGCGGCCGGCTTTTGGGCCTTGGCTTTGGCCGCTTCGGCTTCGCGGCCCATTTGCAGGGCGCGTTTGACGGCGGCGGCGGGGTCGACGAGGCCGGCGCCACCGAGGATGCCGGGGGTGTCTTTCATTCCTTCGGCGGTCTCGATGAGCACTTGCTTGACCTGGGCCGGGGTGAGGTCGGGGTTGGCCTGCATGACCAGGGCGGCGCAGCCGGCCGCGGCGGGCGTGGCCATGCTGGTGCCCGAGAGCAGGCAGTAGTAGGGAGGCAATTTGGTAACATTTGCGTCCTGCAGCTCGGAGTCGGGCGCCAGAAAACTGACCATATTGACGCCCGGAGCGGCGATGTCAGGCTTGACCAGGCCGTCGCGCGTGGTCGGACCGCGGCTGGAGAAGAAGGCCATGGTGTCGTCTTCGTGGCCGGGGGTGTTCTTGTCGTCATAAGCCCCGACGGTCAGCGCATCTTTGGTGATGGCCGGGGTGCCGATGGTTTTAACGCCGGGACCGGAGTTGCCGGCCGCGATAATGGGCATCAAGCCGGCCTTGATGGCGTCGTTTACGGCCTGGGCGATGACGTCGTGCTTCTCGTGCAGGTTGGCGTTGGCGCCCAAAGACATGCTCAAAACCTTGATGCCCAGGCGGTCCTTGTTGTCGATGCACCAGCGGATGCCGCGAGCGATGTTGGAGAGCGAACCGCCGCCCTCGCCGCCGAGCACTTTCACGCCGACGATGTTGGCTTCGTAAGCCGGTCCCTTGAACTTGCCGCCGGCCTTAGTGCCGTCGCCGGCCACCAATCCCGCGCAGTGACTGCCGTGGCCGTTGTCGTCGTAGGCGTTCTCGACGCCGTCCCGGCCGTTGCAGAAGTCTTTGAACTCGATCAGGCGGTCGCCCAGGTCGGGGTGGTGAGCCACGCCGGTATCGATGACGGCCACCGTCACGCCTTTGCCGGTGATGCCCATGTTCCAACAATCCTGGACCGTGAGCACTTCCTTGATGGAGTCGATGCGGTCGGCCGGACGAGGCAGCGCGTAAGCCAGAGGAGTCAGCTCCATCGGAGTGTGGATGCCGGCTTCGTAGCTCTGAATGAACACCTCATCCTTGGGCTCGTGAGCGCCCGGGCTGGGGGCGTGGAGCTTCTGGGCGTTCTTGAGCGCTTGCCACTGAGGCGTCTGTTGGGCCTGAACTTGCATGGGTTCCTCCGAAAATTTATCCGTCGACAACATACCAAGTCCCCACCCTCTGAAAAGGGACCAGAGTGTTAACAAGACGCCACCTGCAAACTTGCTCGCCGTGTAACATCGCGGCAAAACCTGGGATGTCGGAGCCGCTTTATACTGCCATCACATACATAGGAGGCATACCCCTCATGAAGGTCCAGTCCGTCAACTACAACGTAGCCAGCAACAAACCGGTGGCCAGCAAAGCACCGCAGACCCCGGCAACCCCCGCCACTCCCAGCGAGCCGATGGATGTGGGCACCATTGCTGAGAAAAAGGACTGGACCGTCCTCGTCTACTTGAATGGCAACAACGCCACCGCCAGCCAGGCCGTAACCACGATGCGCCAGCTCGAGTTCGTGGGCAGCAACGACAAGATGCATATGGCCGCCCAGCTGGCCCGCCCCAAAGCACTGCTCGACAAGTGGTCGCACGACTGGAGCGGCACGCGCCGCTACGAAATCCAGAACAACGGACAAGAATTCAACGCGGGCGCGGTGGTCATCGACGGACTGACCGGCTTCCTGCCCGGCAAAACCAAGGGTATCAAATCCGAAGTGCTTCAGGATATGGGCGACGTGGATATGGGCAAGTCCCAGACCCTGGCCGAATTCCTCGAGTGGGGCGTGACCAAATATCCCGCTAAGAATTATATGGTGGTGATGCAGGGTCCCTCGGAGGGCGTCTCCGGTATGATGCACGACGTCATCCACGACTCGCAGATGAGTGTGGCCGACCTGGGAGCCGCCTTCAAACAAGTGCACGAGAAGACCGGCAAGAAAATCGATATTGTCGCACTGAACGGATCGGCCACCACTTCCCTGGAAGTGGCCAATGAGCTCAAGGATCACGCCAAGTTGCTGGTGGGCTCTCAGGACATCCAGGCCGGTCAATCGATGCCCCTGGCCATGGTGATGAATGAAATCGCCAACGTCAGCAAGGACGGCGAGCAGAGCCCGCTGACCGTAGCCCAATATATGCTGTTGATGAACTCGATGGCTCCCGGCGCACTGTCCATCGTCGACCTGGACAAAATCGGACCGGCCAAAGAAGCCTGGAACGACCTGGCCAAAAACTTGATCTCGGCTGGTGTGACCCGCGACCAGCTGCACAGCATCCTGGAAAAGACCCAAGATTTCCAGGGCGCTTCCAAGAACAGCGCCTACGGCAACAGCCGCGACGCCATCCACTTCGCCAAACTGGTTGGCGAGGAAGTGGCCGATGACAAAGTCAAAGCCGCTGCCGCCAAGGCCGTGGAAGCTCTGGAAGCCTCCCTGGTCGGCGACGTAGCCAACGGCAAGCGCCTGGAAGAGGCCAACGGCATTTCCGTCTTTGCGCCCACCAACTATGGCTTTATGCGCCCCGACGGCACCCCGGTCATCAAGGACTCTCTGCGCGACGCGGACTACTCCAAGACCAACTTTGCCCAGGAAACCCAGTGGGACGAACTACTCAGCGGCGCCTCCAAAGACGGAAAGCTGAACAACACCCTCAAGAAGATCGGTCTTTCCGAGAACGGCGTGGACAAAGCCCACGGCCTTTACAACCAGCACATCGGTAAAGTCAACGGCGCCCTCGGGTTCGCGGGAATGGCCGGCTACATGAACGGCATTCAAGCCTGGCGCGGAGCTGACGCCAACGGATTCATGCTGCTCGGACCGCAAACGGCCGTCTACGCCGGCGTGGTCGGGGCCGGCAACGAAGCCCTCAAGGGCGTGGGCCGCATTATCAACGGCACCACCAACCTGAAGGACGGCAGCGAAGTAGCCCAGGGCGCCTTCGACGTAGCCAGCGCGGCCGCCAAAGGGGTAGCCAACCTCGGATTCATCGTGCCGGCCCTCAAGCCATATGCGCAAACCGCCGGTATGCTGATGTTCATGTCGCCCTGGTTGCGCAACATCTACGGCGTCTACGACCAGTACAAGTCGATCAAGGATGGCGTGGAACTGGGAATCGGCGACAACAAGATGTCCACCACCCAGCAAGTGGCCGCCGCCGCTTCGCAGTTCTACGGTAAGCAGAATCTGCAAGACCACGCCGAACGCAGCCTGTGGCAAAAATTCGCCGGGTAGGGCTGGGCCTGGGGCTGGCCCTTTGCTGGCTGGCCCCGGTGACGGCCAAGCCCAACGCCACTCAGCTCTGCGATCAGGCCGATGGCCTGGTCAAAAAAGGCCAGTATCGCGAAAGCCTGCAGAAGTACGAACAGGCTCTGCAAGTGGATCCTAAGTGTGCCAGAGCCTACGCAGCGAGAGGCACCATGATCTCGGGAGCAGCCGAAGGAGCGATGGCTCGCGGTGAGGGGGGCGTGGCCCAGAATCTTTTCCAGCAGGGCATCCGCGATCTGAGCAAAGCCATTCAGTACAGCCCCAACGATGCGCTTAGCTACGCCAATCGCGGCAGTTGCTATTATCGTCTGAACCAGTTCCCTAAAGCGCTGGTGGACTTTGATAAAAGCCTGGCGCTCAAGCCCTCTGCTCCCGTTTACGGGTCGCGGGCCGGTTGCTACACCAAGCTCAAACGCGATCAGAACGCCATTGCGGATTACACCAAGGCCTATTCGCTAGGTCATAACGCCAATTTTCTCTTCAATCGTGGCAACGCTTACCTGCGCCTGAACCAGGTGGCCAAAGCCAGAGCCGATTACAAACAGGCACTGCGCGAGAGCAAAGACCCGCGAGTCATCGCGGGAGCGAAAAACAACCTGGAAGCGCTCGGTCGCCCTTAACCGCAAAAAAGAGGTCGCACCCGCCCTATAGCCAAAGCAAAAGACCATGGGTTTCGGTCGTCGTTTGATATGGCTCTCGATTGTGGCCATGCTGATGCAGCTAGGGCTCGGCCTGGCCTGGCTGGCCTCCGTGTCTCTGGCAATGGGTCAGT
>JALHOV010000329.1:0-4492 GCA_022842865.1 Vulcanimicrobiota bacterium
GCCGGGCAGTTCAGGCTGGAACAGTTACCGGGGCTTTTATTCGCTAGACTCCTAGGCGACCGTCGGGACTACTACGCCGCCGAGAACAGTTATCTGAGCAGCGTTCTGGATCGCGGTCTGGGGAATCCCATCAGCCTGTGCAGCATCCTGATGCTGGTTGGTCGCCGACTGGGCCTGGACTATCGTGGTTGTTCCTTCCCCGGACACTTCCTGGCTCGCTTTCAAGATGGGAACGAAGAGATTCGCCTGGTCGACTGCTTCCAGGGGGGAGCCCTTTTGGACTTGAATCTGACTCCCGAGTTGCGCGGGGACCTGCCTCAGACCACGGCCCGCGAATTGGCCAGCAAGCTGGCGCCGATCGAGGAAATCGCCGCCCGCGTTTTGCGGAACCTGGTGACTGCCTATGTGCGCGTCGAAAATCGAGCCTATGCCTGCCTCTTTGATTTGCTTTTGAAGGACTTGATCGCCCGCGGTCGTGGGCGCGGTCAGAGCCTGCCGCTGCGCGAGCCTCTCTTCACGCCCGGACAGGTGGTGCGCCATCGGAAAAAGGCCTATCGCGGCGTGGTCATCGATTATGAACTCTACAGTGAGGAAGAGGAGCAGCCCCATCTGCCACTCTATCGAATTCTGGTGCACGGTTCTCCCCAGGTGGCTTCCGCCGATGAGGCCCAGCTAGAACTGGACGATGGTGGCCTGGTGGCGCATCAACTGGTGGGTTTGTTTTTCTCGCGCTTTGCGGATGGCGTCTATGTACGCAACAATCGGCCCTGGGAAGGGGCATAGTAGGTGGAGTGGGAAGAGCGTCGCGATGAAGATTCGGGTTGTTTTTTTACTGCTGCTGTGGCTGAGTGCGCTTCCTGGTTGGGCCCAACCCGCGGGGCCAACACAAATGGGCCGTGAAATTGACCAGTTGCTGCAGGAGTTTCTTTACCTGGGCAACCGCCCTTTCCAGACCAAGTGGCCCAGCGGTGCGGCCAAAGAGAAGCTGGAAAAGGACCCGGACGGCAACATCAATTTTACTCGTTTTTTCCCGACCGGAGGTTACGCGGTGCGCTACCAAAGGAAACCGGGGAAAGTGATCAAACTGGAGCGTTACTATGGGAATGGGCGAACAGCCATCTTGATTAACCAGGATGAACGAATTATTGACAACACTTCTTATTGGGAGAACGGCAATAAGAAGGCCAAGTATCAAAAGAACCGGCAGACTCAGCGTATTTTTTACGATGCTCGCGACGTAAACGGTAAGCAAGTCTACCCGGCGCCGCCTCGTTAAGATGACGAAGCTCCCTTACGATGCCCTGCTGGTCGTCTCATTCGGCGGTCCCGACAAGCCGGATGACGTCATGCCTTTTCTCGAGAACGTCACCCGCGGTCGCGGAATTCCGCGCGAGCGCCTGGAATCGGTGGCGGAACACTACTATCACTTTGATGGAAAGAGTCCCATCAACGAACAAAATCTGCAGTTGATTGAGGCAGTCCGTCAGGAGTTGGCTTCCCAGGGCCTGGATTTGCCAGTGTATTTCGGCAACCGCAACTGGCATCCGTTGATGCCCGAAGCTTTGGGTCGCATGGCCGGGGACGGTGTTCAGAGGGCGCTGGCCTTTTTCACCTCGGCCTTTAGCAGCTATTCCGGCTGTCGCCAATATCGCGAGAATATCATCGCGGCTCGCGCCGAAGCAGGCGACGCGGCGCCCGAGGTCGAGAAGATGCGGGCCTTCTGGAACCACCCGGGATTTCTGGAGCCGATGGCTGATTCCATGCGCAAAGTGTGTGCGGAGTTGGACATCGAGCGCACGTCCGTGCTTTTTACCGCCCACAGTATTCCCAATAGCATGGCCGAGAACTGCCGCTATGAGCAACAACTCCAGGAGGCTTGCCGCCTCGTGGCCGAGCTTGCCGGAGTGTCCCAGTTCGAGTTGGTTTATCAGAGTCGCAGCGGCTCGCCTCACGTACCCTGGCTGGAGCCAGACGTATGCGATCGCATTCGCGAACTGGCCTCGGAGGGGAAAACCGAGATGGTGGTGCTGCCGATCGGTTTCATCTCCGATCACATGGAAGTTCTTTACGATCTCGACACCGAGGCGCTGGAGTTGTGCCAGGAGTTAGGCGTGCGTCTGCATCGCCTACCCACCGTCGGCACCCATCCGCAGTTCATCCAGATGATTGTGGAACTGGTCAAGGAGCGCTGCGGCCTGCAAACGGAAAAGCGCGCACTGGGCTCCTCCGGCCCCAGCCACGACACCTGCCCCATCAACTGCTGCCTCCCCGGCACCCCCGCTCGCCGCCCTCCCTCCTAGTCGGGTCCGGAAGGGAGACCAGGGGGATTAGGGAGACTATGGAGACAGCGGAGCAGCCAACGCCCGGTAGCCTCTTGCATTGGCCATTCTGGGGGTAATCGGACACCACGCTCGGCCCAAACTACGCCATCATACCCCGTCTCCCCAATCCCCTCTTTCCCCGGGTCCCCCTTCCGGACGGGAGCCCGGAGCGCGGCCCAAAGGGCAAAAAAAAACGCCCGACAAAAATCGGGCGGTCAGAATTAAATGCAGGTTCGGAGGGGTCTGGTGTCTTGCGACACCGCAAACTCATAGTCGGGAAACCCTTCTACGATGCGGTTCGCCGGCTGGCGAACCGTTTGCTTACTCTTATAGAACCACGCAGGCCAGGCCCGGGCAATGCTTTGGGTATAGACGGAGTGTTGCCGATGTAAACTCCTTGATCTTTTTTGGTGCAGAACGTTAACAACGACTTTCAGACCTTTTTTGGTTCGCTGGGCTACTCTTGACGAAAGAATACATATATTCAGGAGAGCCACCATGAAGATCGCTAACGCCCCTCAAATGCAACCAGGCCGGAGCCTGACTCCCAAGCCGGAGGCGCCCTCCGCCCAGGGCCCCGCTCCCGCTCCGGAAACTCCGACTACCCCGGCACCCCCGGTCGACCAGCCTCCTGCTGAGGCGCCCAAGGACGAGAAGCTCGATTCCGAAGTCACCATGAAAGAATTCAAGAACCTCTTCAAGGCCAGCCGAACCGGAATGGCGGTGGGCGCTCTGGCCCTGGGTGGCTTGGCCGCCGGACTGGGCGCCATGGGTGGAGTGGTCGGCGGCGTAGTCGGCGCCACCGCGGCCTTCACGTTGGGTACCGCCGGTGTCATCGGTCTCGGTGGTGGACTCGGCTACCTGGGAATCACCAAGGGGCCGCAAGATGTGCGCGCGCTCTTTTATGGAGTCGGCGGCCTGGTTGTCGGCGGAGTGGTGGGCGGTCTGCTCGGCCACTATGGCGGCGGCGCGCTCGGCGCCCTGGCCGGAGTCCACGGCGGACTGGCCGGAGCAACCGCCGGTATCGTTTCGGCCGCCCCGGTCGGAGCCGTCATTGGCGGCCTGGTGCACGGCCGTAAGAACCTCAAAGAGGACGCCGCTCAATACCCCAATTTGATTCAAGCTCTGGATAATGCCAAGAAAGAAGCCGCTAAAGAAGAGGCCGAAAAGAACAACAAAAAACCATAACCGATTGAACTAACAACAAAGCCCGGACTTCACTGCGAAGTCCGGGCTTTTTTTCTTCCTGCTACTTTTAGTTCCAAACACCCTGTTCAGGGGAGCGAAGCGGAGACTTTAAGGCGAACCTGTGAGCCGTAAGTCTCCATACGGTCCGAACAGGAGTTGGGAACCAACGTAGTGGCGGAGGTCCGAGGCTTGCCGAGGAACTCCAGAGCGCCCTAAAGTTTGATTCTCATCGATGGCGCGGCGCGCGGCCGAGGCTAGTTGCGCGGCGCCATCTTCTTGAGTTCGCCGTAACTGGCGAAGCTTTGCAAGGTCTTGAAGTAGTCTTCGTCACCCATATGCTGGCGAACGGCCAGGTGTGCCGCGCTGAGTTCGTCCATGCCTGTCGCTTGCATCTGGGCCATCAGCCTCTTGATTTCCGGCTGCTCGATTTGCTGGTCCATCCAGGCGCCGGTCTCTTCTTCGTACTTCTCGACTCCTTTCAGCACTTTGCGGATGGCGCCAAAGCGGGCGTCCTCGATCTGGAAGTCTTTGTCCGGGCCCTGGTAGTTTTTCTTCCACAGGCTGGCCAGCTGGATGGAGTTGCACTCGTAGCTGAAGTTGTCCCACAGGTCGTCGAATTTCGCTTTGGCTTCGTCGCGCTCGGTCAGACCGCCGGGGTCTTTGGCGTCGAAGTGGACTACGCCGCTGTGTTCCCAGTTTTCGCGCAGGCCCTTCTTGGAGAAGTTGGTGCTGCCGAAGAATTCGGACTTGTCGGTGAGTAGCTCCTTGGCGTGGATCTTCCGATCGTGGTGGCCACAACGGGGTAACAAGGCCCAGCGCACCGTGATGCCGCCATCCTCAAGCAGACGAACACCGTCTTCATTGGGGGTGCCGCCGTCCGGGTAGATGCCCGGGTCGGCGATCACCTTGACCTCGAATTCCTTGCCCTGCGCTTTCATCTCGTTGTTTTTGGCCACCAGGGCGGCCGCAATCGGTCTGGTCAT
>JALHOV010000329.1:4502-8895 GCA_022842865.1 Vulcanimicrobiota bacterium
AATTTCTCGGCGTTTTGGATGGCCATGATGAGTTCGGTCTCCCGCTCGGTGGGTCCGTCAGCCAGCGATACCACCGTATTGCCCTGAGGATCTCCTTTGGGCAAGGAAATATCGTTCAAGCGCTTTTCGTTTTCTGGGGTGCGAGTCACGTCCATGGCTTTTTGAGAGAGAGCCAGGATCTGATCTTTGGTGAAGGCAGTCACGGGAATGGCTTCGCCGCCGGCCAGCATCTCGTTGACCCTAGCTTCCAGCTGGGCGGCCGGACAATCGAACATTTTACGGAGGTCGAAGCCCCTCTCTTTGGCGTAACTGCTGAGTTCCTTAAAGTCCTTGGGCTTCTCCAGGCCGGTTCCAGCCGGTGCCGGTCCGTCTTTGCCCATGGCGTCGAGTAGCGATACGATGCCGCGACTGCCGAAGAGCACGGTCTTCTCATGGAAGCTTGCGATCGCCTTTTGGCCATACACTTCCTCGTTGGTGTGCCCGATGCTGTCTTTCACGTCGCGGGCAAAGTTATGTACGAGCTGGCGAGCGGCCGGCCCCTGAATGGAGTAGCCGGCGTCGATGTTTTCGCCGGAGCCAGAGTTCGCGTTCATGCCCGAGAGCAGAAACTCATCGCCCACACGCAGGCCCTTGCGATGCATCAGATCATTGGGGTCCCCCAGGATTTTGCTGACCGGGTAGGTGGAGATACCGACGTCACCCTTCATGGCGGCCAACTGGAGAATGGTGCGCATCTTATCCGGGTAGTCGTTCATCTCCATGGTGTTGCCCTGGTAGGGTACCAGGCGACCGGGATCGACGTTGATGCGGACCTTGTTGCCGGCTTCGGCGTTCTGGGCCAACTTGCCGACGAATTGAGGGTTGGTCAACTCGTAATACTGGGCGTTGATTTCCACCGGCTTACCGGATTTGGCCGATTCCAGCCCGTGGTCGAGCATCTGGTTCATCTTCTGCCAAACGGACTCATGGTGGAACTGCTCGACCTGATTGCCCGGGTAGTAGTTCTGGGCTTTGCCGCCTTCGACGGCCTCAATGGAGGAGATCAGGTCTTGCAGGGGCTGTTGGGCCAGGTTGGAGTAGGCTTGATAAGCCGTGACCACGCCGAGCGGGCCGAAGGAGGCGCCGGCCAGAGCTTCAACGGCGACTTTCGCGTTGCCCAGGCGCAGCGACTCGGTCAGGCGGCCGAAGGGGCCATCGAAAAGATTGAAGGGAATCAACTGGTCGCGCAGCTTCTGGTCCTTGTAGCCGCTGGCCGCCAGTTCTTTACGCAGACGAGTGCGCTCGGGCTTGGCTGCCTTGGAAAGGTCCTGCATGGCCGCCAGGTCCTCTTTGGAGACGCAGTCGTCTTTCTTGATCCGTTCGGCCATTTCACGCCATTCGTCGGGAGACTTGTTGCCTTCGACGGGAACCTTGGCCGCGATCTCGGTGAACTTGGCGAAGCGGTCCGCGTTGTATTTGGCGCGGTCGAGCGGGGTGCCACCCACGTTAAAGTTTGAGTTCGAATTCATCATGCGCCTCCAGATCTACTTGCATCATGTTCTGGGTGGCTGTTGCAAATACTCTGCTGATTTATTGCCAAAGTGTTAACAGATGGAGTTTGCTATCAGGCAAACTCCTGGGCTCATTAACCCTGGAGCGCCTGGTAGCTGGGCAGGCTGTGCAGCCCCTGCAAAAACTCTTTCGGACCCATGGCGTCGCGCAAAGCCTTGAGCTTGGCGTTGCCGTCGTCGTAACCCTGGTCCATGAGCTCTTTGACTTTGGGGTCCAGGTTCAGCTCGGCGATTTGCGAGCCGACCCATTTGCCACTTTCTTTCTCGTAGGTGTCGATGCCGCGAATGCTTTTGCGAATGGCGCTGCCGCGCGCGCTCTCGATCTGATATTCCTTATCCGGGCCCTGGTAGTTTTTCTTCCAGAGCCGGGCCGTCTCCAGCGAGTTGGATTCGACGCTGAAGTCATTCCAGAGCTCCTCGAAGCTGGTTTTGGCTTGCTTCTGCTGGCGGACCGAGAGCGGGTCGTCGGGATTGAAATGAATGGCTCCGCTTTGCTCGTGATTCTCGCGCAGGCCTTTGTTAGAAAAGTTGGTGCTGCCCACGAAATCCGACTTGTCGGTCAAAAGTTCCTTGGCGTGGACCTTACGATCGTGGTACCCGGTTCTGGGCAGGGCCGCCCAACGCACCGGAATGTTGTTGTCCTCCAGGAACTTCACGCCCCACGAATTGGGGGTGCCACCGTCAGGGTAAATACCCGGGTCAGCCAGCACTTTGATGTCGATCGGCTTGCCGGCCGTTTCCATGTCTTTGGCCTTGGCGGCCAGTGCGGCCGCCACCGATCTGGTGATGACGAAAGCGGGCACGTAGATAAATTTCTCGGCTTCGTGGATGGACTGCAGCAAAAGTTGCTCGCGTTCGGTGGGGGTGTCCGCCAGGGAGACTACCGAGGTTCCTTTGGGCGCGTCGCTCGGGGCGGTCACGTCGTCCAGGCGCTTCAGGTTTTCGGGGCAGTTCACTTCCTTGTGGACCAGTTTAATCAGGTCGTTGAGGCGCCGTTTGCCGTAGTCAGAGAGTGGCAGGGCGTGATTGTCGGCGATGGCATTATCCAGGTGCGGACCTTTCTCATCGGCGGGGACATCGATGAACTTGTCCAGGTCGAAGCCGCGTTCTTTGAAGTATCCCTGAAGCTGCCCGTAGGTTTTGGGGCGCGCCGGCTCGGTGCCGGCCGCGGCCGGTCCGTCCAGGGCGTCCGCCAGTCCCACCAGTCCGCGCCGGCCCATGCGCACGTCGCGCTCAAGCAGTCCGTTGATTCCCTTTTCCCCGTAGAGATCCACGAGAGTGGTTTCCTTGCTGTTTTGCACGTCGCGCGCGAAGTTTTGAACCAACTTGCGCGCTGCCGGCCCTTCGATGACATAGCCGGCGTCGACGTTTTCGCCCGAGCCCCCGTTGGCGTTCATGCCAGAAAGCAAGAACTTGTCGCCCACGCGCAGACCCTTGCGGTGCATCAGATCGGTGCCGCTCCCCAAATGCTTGTTGACCGGGTACATAGAGATGGCTACATCGCCGGGGGCATCGGCCAGTTGTAATAATCCGCGAAGCTTGTCGGGGATGTCATCGGCGACCAGGGTGCTCCCCTGGAAGGGGAGTAGGTGGCCGGGGTCGACGTTGACGCGGACCTTGTTGCCGGCCTCGGCGTTTTCGGCCAGTTTGCCGATAATGGCCTGACTGGTGAGCTCGTAATACTGGGCGTTCACCTCGACCGGCTTGCCGGCTTTGGCCGAGGCCGTGCCTTCGTCGAGCAAAGTGTTCATGGAGCGCCACAGGTTTTCCTGATGGACCTGCTCGACTTTGTTGCCGGCGAAACTGAGCTTGCCCGGCTCCGATTCCATGGCCTCGATCAGGTTGTTGAGTCCGGACTTGGGCAGGTTGGCGTAAGCGTGATAGGCGGTGACCACATTGGCGGCGCCGAACGAGGCTCCTGCGGCGGCGGCCACGGCCGCTTTGGCGGTGGTTAGCCGATGGGCCTCGGTGAGCTTGTTCATCTTCGTGTCGAAGACGTTCAGGGGGACCAGCGCGGCGGCCACCTTGGGGTCGCGGTAGCCGCCGGGAGCGCGTTTGCGAATGTCGCGGCGCTCCTCTCGGACTTCTTTGGCAAAGCTGCGGAAGCTATCGTAGTTTTCCTTGGAGACTTCGTCTTGCTGCTCGATGGTGTCGGCCAGCTCGCTCCAGCTTTTGGTTTTGTTGCCTTCCAGGGGGACCTTGCCGGCCGCTTCGGTCAACTTGCGTATGACCTGTGGGTTGTACTGGTTGCGATCCAGCGGTGTGCCGTTGACGTTGAAACCCCCCGAATTGTTTGCCATAAGGACTTATCAGTTTCGCAACGTCCCTGGTCAAGTCTTTTTTCCAAAGTGAAGCAAAAAAGACTCGGCTTTCGCAAATCGAAGGGCAGCCCAATGTGAGTTGGACTCTCTTTTCTCCGCGCCTGGATGTGGCCGTTTTTCTGGGCAGCGCCCTGCTCTCGGTGCTGGCCTTGCTCTGGGGGCATCACATGGGTTACCTGGACGGCCAGTCTCCCGAGTGGACCTGGGTGGCGGCCGTGCTTTTTGTGGATGTGGCCCACGTCTGGTCCACCTGTTTCCGTACCTATTTTGATGTGGAACAGCTGAAACGGCGGCCGGGGCTTTATTTCGGCACCCCAATGCTGGCCTGGCTGGCGGGGGTTTTGCTCTACTGGGCGGCCGGCGGGTCGGTGTTCTGGCGGGCGCTGGCCTACCTGGCCGTGTGGCACTTCGTGCGCCAGCAGTACGGTTGGGTGGCCCTGTATCGGGCCAAGAACGGCGATCCCGGCGGGTGGCAGCGCGGGCTCGATACGGCCACGGTCTACTTGTTGACCCTCTATCCGC
>JALHOV010000330.1 GCA_022842865.1 Vulcanimicrobiota bacterium
ACCAGACCACCCGCCTGACGGAAAGTCTACGACTTTTGGGCCCTCAAACTGCCGAAAAACTCGGATAGGGAAGTTTCTTTAGCTAAAGTCCGGGGTTTTCGGCCGCTTTCCTAGCGGTTCCGTTTTCCCGTTCAACCAGTCAACCGTATCTCGCAGCGTTTCCTCCAGAGGTCGGAAGCGGACACCCAGGTCTCGCTGCGCTCGGGATGAATCGACCGTGTGGAAATCTTTGAGAGTGCGAACCCCCTCCCGGGTCATAGCGGTGGGCTTGCCGCTCCAACGGGCCCAGTTCTCGGATCCCCAGGCCACCAGGTAAGCGACCCAAAAGGGAATGTTCCAACGCGGGGCGGGTTTTCCGGTGCACACGGCCAGTCCGTCTACAATCTGTCGCAGACTGGTCTTCCGTCCCCCGAGAATGTAGCGATTTTGGACGGGAGGATTCTCGAGCAGTTGCACGATCCCGCTGGCGACGTCCCGCGCATCCACCAGCGAGGTGCCCCCGGGTGGGACGGCCGGAAGCTTCCCCTGCAGAAAGTCCATCACCAGTTGACCCGCAGCCGTCGGCGCAGCGTCTCCGGGGCCCCACATCCAGCCCGGCAGCACGGTCGTCAGCCGCGTCTGCTGAGACTGCACGGCCAGACGGCGATCGCACTCCAGTTTGCTGCGAAAGTAAAGATTGCTCTGGGAAAGATGGGAAGGGGGAGCATCCTCGTTCCCGTTCGGTCCGATCGTTCCAGAAGAGCTGACTTGCACAAAATGCGGAATGCCTCGCTCCTGGGCCGCCTTCAGCAGTTGCAGGCTGGCCTCTACGTTGTAGCGCTGCAACTGGGCGGCGTGGTCACCGGGCTGGAAGTATTCTCGAAAGAAGGCGGCGCAATGGACCACGGCCTGACAGTCTGAGAGTCCCGACGCAAAGGCGCCCGGGTCGGCCAGGTCCCCCTCGACCACCTCCACCTCGGCGGGAAGGAGCCGGGCGGCCTTGCTCGAGCTTCGCGCCAGCCCCCGCACTTGATGGCCTCGCTCAATCAGCGCCCTGCAAAGATTGCCGCCGAGCAAACCCGTAGATCCGGTAACGAAAACAAGCATCTGAACTCCTCGAACTGTGAATGAATGTTTATTCACATTAGCACGCAAAAGCGAAAGCTGTCTACCCCTTGATCGCCTGCCAGCAGCATTCGATCAAGCGCTTCTCTTGGGCCGGAGTCATCGGAAGGAGGTGGGTGGCGGCCTCTTTCAGGCTTCCCCACAAAACACACAGGAGCAGCTCAGTGTCCCAGCTCTTGAGCAGCCCTTGCTCCTGCCCGTGTCTCAGAAAATCCAGCACCCGCCCACGCCCAAGCCGGGCCTGTTCCAAACTCAGGTCGTCCAGGTAGAGTCCGTGATGGTGAGTCTCCAGAAAAGTGAACGCCTGCGGCTGCTCCCGGGCAAAGCGAATGACGTGGCGGCAGAACACCGAAAACTGGCGCGGATACCCCTGGGCTTTGCGAACGGCCGGCTCGACGCCGGCGCGAAATCGCTCCTTCCAGAGTCGGAAGAGATGATTGACCAGTTCCTCTTTGCCCGCAAAATACCGATACATCAGTCCGACGCTCACGCCGGCCCGCTCGGCAATGGCGGGCACCGTCGTGCCGTGAAAGCCGCGTTCGCAAAATAAAGCCAGAGCGGCGGTCTCAATCTTGCCTCTGCGCTCGGATTCACTCATCTCCGAGGGTTCGGCACCCTTTGAGACGGAGACCTTCCCGGGCTTGGCTCCGCCCCTTCTGTTGTGGTTAGAACTTGCGCTGGACCACCGTCAAGCTGGCGGCCCGGGGGCGCCGAAGCGGCTTTCCATGGCCAGCGCAAACTCCTCGAAAAGTTCGACGACGGGCACGGGCTCGTCTCCCCAGCTAAAACGCGTCAACAGCCCTTGAATGAAGGTCGACATCATCTCAAAGGCCATACGCTCTTCGCGGCCGAGGATGGAACGACAGAGCGCGCGATAGCGAGGTTTCACCAGATCCCAGAAGTCCTCGGTCGAGCGATTCTGCTCTTGCAGATGGCGGCAATACTCGCTGCACAGGCTGGTCTGCATGCGCAGGTGTTGGCGTTGCTGGGCGAAAGCCATTCCCAGGGCTCTCATCTTGCCCAGAACCCCGCTGTGCTCCTGAAGAAAGGCGATCTTCTCCTCGGCATCTTCGGTCATGATCATCTGCATCATGTCCTCGAAAATCTGCTCTTTGCTCTTGAAGTAATGATAGAAGGTGCCCGAGGTCACGCCCAAACCCTGGGCCAGCTTACGGATGCTCATCCCGCTAAAGCCATGCTCAGCGAACAAAGGGAAGCTCCGTTCCAGCAAGGATCGGCGTTGTTGGTCGTGATCGACGGCTCTGGCCACCTTGCGATCTTAGGGATGAGGGGTCGTTTGGCCTTCCCCGCCCGCCGAGACCAGATGGCCGTCCTCCATGTGAATGATCCGGTCTGCAATATCGAGAATGCGGTTGTCGTGGGTCACCAACAAAATGGTGCATCCCTGTTCGCGGGCCAGTTGCTGCATGATCTGCACCACTTCTCGTCCCGACTGCTTGTCGAGCGCCGCGGTCGGCTCGTCGGCCAGGATCAGGCGGGGTTGAGCCACCAGAGCTCGGGCGATGGCCACCCTTTGTTTCTGGCCGCCGGAGAGTTGTTCGGGATAAAAATGGAGACGGTCACTCAAACCCACGGCGGTCAGCATGGCCGCCGCCTTCTCGTCGATGCCGGCCCGGCGGTGTTGAGGATGGAGCTCGAGACTCATGCGCACGTTGCGCTGAGCGGTAAGGAACGACAGCAGATTATGGGCCTGGAAGATGTAGCCGATCTGCCGGCGCAAACGGAGAAGGGTAGCCTGACCGGCTCCCCGCAGCTCCTGCCCCAACACCTGAATACTGCCCTGCTGCGCCGAGCGTAGCCCGCCCATCAGACTCAGCAAAGTGGTTTTCCCCGAGCCGGAGGGGCCGGTGAGAATGACGATTTCCCCTTCCTGAATGGCCAGGTCGATGTCAAACAAGATCTGTTTGCGCAACGAACCGCGGCCAAACGAGTGGCAAAGCTTATGAGCCTGGATCGCGGCCACCTTAGAAAATGTCCGCCGGGTCGGCTGAGCGAAGCTTGAAAGAAGCCACAAAACCGGATAAGAAACACATCGCCAGCGTGGCCAAAAACACGCTGCCGGCCCGACTGACGGTCATGGCCAGAGGCAAGGTGGTGGCTTCGGCGGCATTCTTGTAGAGAAAGAGTGCGATGGCCAGGCCCGGGCCGAAGCCCAGGATGGCCAGAAACAGGGATTCCTGGGCGAATACCCCGAGCAGGTAGAGGTCGCTGTAGCCCATCGCCTTGAGAGTTGCATACTCGGCAAGATGGTCGTTGACGTCCGAAGAAAGAACCTGATAGACGATGACAACCCCCACGATGAAGCCGATGACCACGCCGAGTCCAAAAATAAATCCGATGCTGGTGGAACGACGCCAGTACTCACGCTCGCGCTCGGCAAATTCGGCCTGAGTCAGCACCAATTCGCGCTCCCCCAGCAATTGCTGCAGGCGCATCCGGCAATCTTGGGCCAGAGCGGTGTCGTGCAGCCGGAGCACACCGACCTGAATCTGATGAGCACTTTGACGCGGAAACAGCCTCAGAAAGGTGCTGGAACTGCACAGGGCGTTACCGTCGGCACCGAAACTGGCGCCCAGCTTGAAAAGCCCGACCACCCGCACCAGCCGGTCCTCCACTTCGGCCTCAACCGGGCCGGCGCGCAGCAAATCGACCATGGGACCAAACTCGGGGCGGGAGTCTCGATCAAAGAAGACGGTTTGCAAGGGGAGCAGGTCCGTTACCGGTCGCTCGCTGAGGTCGGTTCGCAGGGCCGGTCGATCGGGATCCTGGCCGAGCACCAGCAGACGGCGTTTGCTAAAGTCAACCGGATTCTTCCAGTTTCCCATCTGCAGGTAAAGCGGAGCGGCTTCCTTGACGGCCGCATCGCGAGCACACAGTAGCAGCTTGTCGCGAGGGAAATCATAGGGGGAGCTGACGGTCGAGAAAAGCCGGTTCACCACCACCAGATCCGCATCGAGCGCCAGTTGCAGCCTACAATTGCTGTCAAACAGAGCTCCCTGAAAGCCCAGCTGAATGAAGATCAGCATGTTGGCAAAGGCGATACCAGAAACCGCCACCAGCAAACGGAGCTTCTGTTTCCAGAGCAGATGCCAGGCCAGAACGGTGGTGTATCTCAAAGAAATTGAGCCTCAAGCTGGAGATTGGTCAAAGAACGAACCTTGCGACTGGAACCCGGGTCCAGACGCACGCGCACTTCGATGATACGCCGGTCGAAATTCTCCCCGGGCTCCCCGCTGTAGACGCTTTGCTTCAGTACCGTGCGTCCGATCTCCGCCACCTGGCCGGCCAACTTTTGCTCTCCCAGCGCCGCGCTGTGAAACTCGACCGGCTGACCGGAACGGACCTGTTGGATCTGGCTGTCATAAACCTCAGCCACGGCCACCATGTTCTGGGTCTGACCGAGCTGGGCCAGACCCTCGTTGCCAGCCGGCTCGCCGGCCCGACTTAAAATTCTCAGTAGCACGCCGTCCTGTGGGGAGCGAACGGTGCTTTCGGCCAGCAGGGTTTGGGCTCGAGAAAGCTGGCGTTGGGCGCGGTGAACTTCCGCCTCGGCCAGGGCCACGTCGGTGGGACGAACCTCGGCTAGCTTGCGAAACTGTTGCTGGGACTGAGCCGCCTGGGCCGCCAGGATAGACTGCTGGCGGCGCAGTTCTTCCTGCGCCTGACGCAACTGGGCGCGGCTGCTCTCCCAGCCAAAGCGCTTCTGGTCCAACTGGCTGGCGGGCGCGGCGCCATCGGCAAAGAGCGCCTGATACCGTTTGTATTCCTTCTCTTGCAGGCGCAGGTCGGCCGCGGCTCGAGCGATCACCTGTCGTTGCACCTCCAGAAAGCTGGACTTGTCGAGCTGAATTCGCTCCGTCTCGAAGCCTTGAGCCCTGAGTTCACCTTCCTTGGCGCCCGCCAGAACCTGGGCAAGCTTGGCCCGCGCCACCTCCACCTCGCTGCGGGCCAATTCCACTTCCTCGCGCAAGCGATCTTGCGCCCCCAGATGGGCCAGAGGCTGGCCCCGGCGCACGGAGGCGCCCTCGGCCACCAACCAGCGGGAAACAGGTTCTTGGGCCAGGCTGGCAGGGACACGCAGCGAAATGAGGCGACCCTCCGGCTCCAACCGGGCCAGGCAAGTGAGCCGGCTGGGCGAGGGCCGCACAGCGGCCGGGGTCGCAGTCGGGGACGAGTTGGCCGGCGGCTGAGCGCAGCCCCCAAGGACCCAGGCCAACGCCCAGAACAGTTTGGCGCGATCAATGAGTTGGGGCATCTTGATTTTCCTCCGGGGCATGGCTCCGTCCCGTCGAACGGGACCAACGAATCAGGGCAATTTGATAGTTGCGGCGAGCGCGTCGCAAACGTCCTTCGGAACTGGCCAGGCTAGATTCCGCATCCAACAGTTCCACATTGGTATTCAAACCGTTGCGATAGCGCACGCGGCTGACTCGAGCCCCTTCGCGGGCGCTCACAACCGCCACCTGACTGGATTCCACGTCCTGCCAGAGAGCTTGCAAGTCCTCCCAGTAGCCATCCGCCTCCACCCGCGCCAAACGCAATTGCTCGGCGTAGTTGGCCTGCAGCCGCTGAACCAGCGCCTGGGCCTGGCTCACTTTGGCGGCGCGCACTCCTCCGTCGTAGAGGGGGGCCGAGAGGGCCAGCCCCACGGCCCAATACTGCGCCGTTTGAGTGGCGGTCTGGTTGCGAAAGGCATAGTCACTTTGCAGCTCCAGCCGGGGCTGGTTGAGTCGCTCGGCTACCTGCACCTGAGACTCCGCTTGGGCCACCGCCTGCCAGGCTGCCTGCAGATCGCGACGCGGATTGTCAGGGCCGTTGGGAAGGGCTACGGGGGCCGGTGGAGGGGTCAGGGAAGCATCCAGGACCAACGTTTCCTCGTTCTTGGGCGGGATACCCAGCCGGGAGAACAGGCGCAGCCTGCTCTGCTGTTTCTCGCGCAATGAATCAACCCGCTGTTGCTGAGCTTCACTCAAGGCTGTTTCCGAGCGCAGCACGTCGTAGCGGGACACGACCCCCGCGCGGTATTGCTGTTGGGCCTGCAGGTGGGCCGCCTGGCGAGCCAGGTAGGCCTGTTCTGAGACTTGCAAGAGCTCCTCGGCCAGAGCCGCTTGCTGAAATTCCACCATGGCCGCTTCGGCCACTCGGTCCTGTTGGTCCAGGGTCTGAAGCGAAGTGACTTCCCGCTGGAGGAGTGCAGCCTGTCGATTGGACTCGAGTTTCCCAAAGTCGCTGACCAGTTGACGAAGAGCTAACCCTAAAGAGTAGTTCTCCGGAACCGTGGTTTGAATTAAGCTGGGCCCCACCGAGAACGAGTTGCCGGGGGTAATGTGGGTATAGCTGGAGGCAAAGTTCAGGGTGGGGCGATTGCCTGCCTCGACTTCCGCCAGAGCGGCCTGGTCGCCCCGCTGTCGGGCCTGGTATTCTTCCACCAGATGACTGGCCAAAACGGCTCGCCGGGCCGCGCCCTCAGCGGTCCAAGGGACGGAATGCACCGGGCCCACGAGCAAGGTAAAAAAGAGCAGGGTCGACTTGGTCACATGACATACATAACGATTGTTATGTATGTCAGACCAGAGACTTAAGTCTCGATTGGCTCCAGAGCCTGGCGAATCTTTGCCAGCAGGTCCAGTGACGTGAAGGGCTTTTGCAAAAAGGGAAGGCCTGCTTCCAAGATCCCCTGACGAGTCACCACGTCTGCGGGGTAGCCGGACATAAAAACGCATCGGAGGTTGGGATGGAGTGACTTGATCCGGTTGGCCAGGTCGCGTCCGTGCATTTCCGGCAACACAACATCCGTCAACAGGACATCCAGGCGCCGGGCAGAATTTCGAGCGATCTCCAGCGCCTGGCCAGGGTTGCTTGCTCGCAGCACCTGGTAACCGCCCTTCTCCAGCATGTTGCAGGTCAGCACCAGCACCGCAGCCTCGTCCTCCACCACCAGAATTCGACGTTCCTGGCTTGTCCGTCCCCGTGGGCCGGTCTCCAGGGGGGCGACGGATGGGGTCAGGCCCGCAAAGCGAGGAAGGTAGACCTTGAAGCAGCTCCCTTGACCCGGTTGACTGGTGACCCGAACCAGACCGTGGTTCTGGCGCACACTGCCGTAGATCGTGGCCAGGCCCAGGCCGGTTCCCTGGCCCAACTCCTTGGTGGTGAAGAAGGGCTCGAAAATATTCTCCAGCACCTCCGGGGGCATCCCACAGCCATTGTCGCTCACTTGCATCAACACATAGTCGCCGGAGGGCGCATCGGGCTCGCACTCCTGTTGCAACACGCAGTTGGCCAGTTCTACCTCGATACGCCCCCCGCCAGCAATCGCGTCCCGGGCATTTAAACAGAGATTGGTCAAAATCTGGTCAAACTGAGTCGGGTCGATTTTCACCGGCCACAGATCGGCAACAGGATGCCAACGGAGCTCGATGTCTTCTCCGATCAGCCGACTCAGCATTTTGTAAACCTGGGCCACGGCTTCGTTCAAATCCAACGCTCGCGGTGCTACGACCTGCTGGCGGGCGAAAGCCAGCAGCTGGGCGGTCGTCTCGGCCGATCGCTGAGCCGCCGCGCGAATCTCTTGCAGCTCGGAGCGCACGGACTCTTCCAAATCCTCTCGATCGGCAATCAGATCGGCGTTGCCCAAAATGACGAAAAGCATGTTGTTAAAATCGTGGGCGATGCCGCCGGCCAGCCGCCCAATCGAATCCAGTTTGCGGGCTTGCTGGAGTTGAGCCTCAAGACGAGCTTTCTCCTCGGCGGCCCGGTGGCGCTCCTCCACCCCCACCAGAGTGAGCCGGACCAGGTCAGAGCCATCCAGGCCCTGGCCGGCCGCGGCCGTAAATTGGACCCAACAGGCCTTGCTGGGGGGTTGAAGCAGGCGAAGCTCCCATGAACAGGCCTGCTCCTGGTATGGTAGGCCCCGCAATTGGAGATAATAATCATCCTGATCCTCGGAAAATACGTAGCGCCCAAGTTTCTGGCCGACCAATTGCGCAGGCTTCAGTCCCAGCAGGGCGCAAGCGGCGGGATTAACTTGAAGGACCCGACCCTCCAGGTCGAGGGTGCAGTAGCCAATGGGCGCATGCACAAACAGGTCGGAATAGCTCTGCCGGGCGGCCTCCAATTTTTGCTGAGTTCGTCGCAGTTCTTCATTTTGGACCTCAAGCTCCAGCTGATGGGTGCGAAGATCCTGAATCAGCCGATCGACCGACTCGGAAGGGCCCATCAATGGCTGTCCCCAGGCACCGAGCGGGCCAGTTCCAAAGCGTGCTGGAGAGCGATCTGGGCAAACTCCAACTCCTCGCGCAGACGACGAACTTCGGTTCGGTCCACAAAAGTGATCACCACTCCTTCCACCATGTTCTCCAGCGTCCGGTAGGGCTGAATTCTTAACCGACAACTGGCTCCGGAGCGGGTTTCCAGGTCCGCCTCACGGGGCACCAGGCTGGCCAGCACCGCCTCGGCGTCCTTCTGCAAATCTTGATAGTCGACCAGGTTGGTGACCAGATGGGAAAGCGGGCGTCCGACGTCACTGGGAATCAGGTTGACCATGGCGGTGGCGGCCGGGGTGTAACGTAAGATACGTAGCTGGGGATCGACAAAAACGGTGGCGATTCCGGTACCGGCCAGGAGATTATTTAAATCGTTCTGGGAACTGGAGAGAAAAGCGATCTTCGACTGCAGCTCCAGGTTGACGGTGGTTAATTCCTCGTTGACCGACTGCAGCTCTTCCTTCGAGGTCTCCAGCTCCTCGTTGGTGGATTGAAGCTCCTCGTT
>JALHOV010000331.1 GCA_022842865.1 Vulcanimicrobiota bacterium
TGGCCATCACTCCTTGCTTGAAAAGCTGCTCGGTGTCGCTCAAATTTTGTTGGCTGACTTTGATATTGGCCTGGGCGGCTTCGGTTTGAGCCAGCGCTTTCAGGTGGTTCAGGAACCCCGTTTTGACTTGCAAGTTCAGGTTTCGTTTGTCGATGTCACCGGCTTTGGCCTGGGCATCAATGTTGAGGAAGGAGGCCGCAATCTGGTTTTCCACCCGGCCAAAGGTGGTCAGCAACAATTGCAACTGCAAGTTGATTTGACTGTGCACCGTGTCGACCAGCGTGATCTGGCTGGGAAAGTTGAAACGACTGCTGTTGGCCAGCAACGGACTGGTCGAGATGGCCGCGGGCCCGGCGGGACGAATGAAGGTGGTGTCGTTAAAAGCCAGCTTCAGGTTCTTGGCGCTGGACTGTTGATCATACTGAGCCAATGCCTTGGATACTCGCTCGTTGGCGATCTTGATGGCCGGATTGCGCGCCAGGCCGGTTTCCACGCTGGACTGCAGAGTGAGAGCGCCGGCCTCGTTGGGGCGAGCGGCTCCCGGTGGGTTGGACGGGTCGATCGTTTCCAACGGGGGCAATTGCTTGTTGAGCAAATTGACCAGCGGGGGCTTGGCCTTGGGCTTGGGTTTTTGCTCAGCAACTCCGGGGAAGCTTAGCGCAACCGCAACCAGCAAAGCCAGGCAGGTTGGATGTTGGGGACTGAAACGCAAAACAAACCTCCGGATTTGAGGCGAAGCCCTTCTGGTAATTCACAAGGTACTCCTCTAACTTTCGCGCCAGTATCCCCTGCTCATTTCGCGCCAAGAAACTTTAGTTCGAGACGACGTAGACGACCTTGCCGTCCTCGAAACTGGGGCGATACTTGATACCGTTGGCTAGAAAAAGACCTGGCGAGATTTCCTGAGCTCCCACAGGCAGAGTGTCTACGGTGGCTCCCAGAGGGGCCTGCACCACCGTGTAGCCGGTCGTGTCCGGCATATAGTAGGAGCCGCCGTAATAGTAGTAGCTAGTTCCGGAAATGGCCATGGCTCGATATCCGACCGGCAAGGCCCGCACCGCCGAACCTACCGGCAGATTGACCGGCGCCTGGTAACGAACGGCGGTCACGGGGAGTTGGGCGGCCGTCGCCCCGTTGGGATATCGATTGGCCCCGTAAGGTCCGTTTTGGTAGCGCTGCTGGTAAAGGCCACCGCCCATGTTGGCGGGTGCCTGATAGCGCACCGGCGTCCCCGACGCCGTCTGAAAGCCACCTCCCGAGTAGCGCACGCTGCCTCCCCGTTGGGCCCAGGCGACCGAGGAACCAGCCGTGCAGCACAGCCCTAACACCAAGAGTTTTTGCAACATTAGCTTTTGCTCCCCCGCATCTCGATTTTATGAGCTCCGTAGGGAGCTTCGAAGTGAAACAAATTAGCGGGAAACTTGGGCGCGGTGTCCCACTTCGAAAGGATCGCCTGGAAGCGCGGGCTGCCCGGCTCCTCAAAGTGGCGAATGACGAACTTGCGTGGCAGCTTTTGCGAACCCTGTTCAATCCAGATCTGCCACTCCAGGCCAGAAGGTTGGGTGAAGGCCAGATGGTCGCAGGGCACTCCGTCCACCGCGTGTTCGCCGGCATAGAAGCCCGACTGCGTATTCTGGGCCAGCACGGTATGCGAGTCCGCGAAGAGCAAATCGGCCAGCGGAAAGGTCATGCCCAGCTTTTCATGGGCAAAATCGAGCATCTTCTCGATGCTGGGCGGCGCTTCGCTTTGGGCGTAGAAGCTCTGCTCTGGACTGAGCAGACTGAGAACTTTACCGTCATAGTAGGCCTCCTGGTGGCCTTTGTCGCCTTTACGAATGACGCGCAGCGCGTCCGGACGATGCACAAAGGTATCGGCTCCGCTGGTCAACTCGACCTGCATACCGGAGACATGGTCTTCCACCGTGACCTCCGAGTGAAAAGAAAACTCGTTCAGGCCTCCGAGGTAACGACTCATCTCCGACAGGATCTGGTCCGCCTTGGGCTCCACACCGGCCGGCAGGGCCCAGGCCATCGTGGCCATCAGGGACAGGAAGAGCGCGCTGATCGCGACTTTTTTCATAGTGCCTCCTTTGTTTGACTGGAGGGAGCCCCGCTCAGCGGGGCTCCCTCCAGGCTATCGAGCCAGGTCTTGCGGGTCGACAAGCTCCCAACCCGGACTCGGGTCAAAAAGCGTCATGGCTTCGGCCTGCTGGATGGTATCCGCACCCAGGTCGCGTTGAAAGATCTGGCCGTCCTGGCTGCAGATGAAGGTCATGACCCCGGTCGATCCATAGTTGGAGGGGTAGGCGACCAGCGCCCAGCCCGCCAACTGTTGGCCGTTGATCGCGTAGTTGTAAGCCCCGCCCGGGGCGGACTTACCCTGCCCAGACAGGAAACGGTAGCGGTAACCCCACCAGGGAGCGTCCTTGACCCGGTCTATGGCGTACCTGGCCGATTCCTTCAAGGCTGCCTCTAAGGGGCTGAGTTCTTGTTTGGGCTTCACTTCCCAGTAGAGGCCGTCATGTTTGCCCGGGCTGCTGCGAATCAGGCTGGTGTAGCGCCTGACTCCGCTGTCGTCGCGTGCTTCCTTGCGGTAAGCTTCTTCGGCCAACATCAGGCAGACGCAGGTTTGCAGGTTGATCAATTCGTTGCGACCCACCCGGCGATTGAGGGTTTCCTCGATGCCGGCGGGAGTGTCGAAGTGCCAGCCTTTGTCTCCTTTGGCTACGGTCACCGGGAAGGGCCAGCCCTCCGCGCCCAGGCGCAACACTTTTCGGTTCGCCTCCAGTTTGGAGAGTCTCCAGTCTTCCTGGAAGAGCTTCCCGATCAGGCGAAACGACTCTTTGCGTCCGGCCGGATCTTTATCAAGCAACTTTTCCAGCTCCGGGCCGAAGATTTTGAAGAGTTCGGCTTCGTTGGCGCCCGCCTTACGGAAGGCCTTGGCGGCCGCCTCAGGGGTGGGGTATTCGGTCTGCGACCAGCCCGGCAGCGCGGCCGTGAAGAGCAGCGCCAAAGTCATCGAGATCCATCGTTTTCTCATCGTCTACGTCCTCCGCCGCGGCTTCTGCCTCCGCCGCTATAGCTATGACTGCCCCGGCTGTAGGCTCCCCGGCTGCTTTCGCGGCTGGTGCTACCGGCCCGCGAATAGTTGGAGAAGCCGCCGCCGTCGCCACCCCGTGACTGGAACGAGGGCCGCTGCGAAGGCGTGTTTTGGGGCTGGAAAGCCGGACGCTGGCTGGGGAAGCTGGGGCGCTGACCATTCAGTCCCTGCTGGCCGCCCCAGGCGCCTGGCTGAGAAACCGAGGGGCGGTCGCTGGGACGCACGCGATTCCCGGTGTTGACGTTGTTGCCAGTATTGATGCGGTTGCCCGTATTGATGCGGTTGCCGTTATTGACGCGGATGTTTCCGGTGTTAATGTTGTTAATGTTCACCGGCCGGTTGTAATTGGTGTGGTGACTCACCATGTTGTTGCGGTTGTAAACGCCATTACCCTGCCAGCCGTAGGCTGAGTAATGGGCTACACCGGGCTGCCAACCGTAGGGAGGGCGGTACCAGGCGCCGCCGCCCCAGTGATACATGTTCTGCCAGAGCAGAGCGGTGGTGGCCACCCCGACACCAAAGGCCATGACCGCGGCCGCATCGTCGTTGTTGTCTTGCTCCACCACCACCGTCTGCGGCACATAGCTGGGCACATAAATGACCTGCGGATTAGCCGATTCGATCCGGATGGTGGTGCCTTCTTCGATCACCTTCATCTTATCGTTGCTCTTTAGATTGCCGGCCGACTGGGCCTGGAAACGAAAGCGCTGGACGGCGTCCATAAACTCGCTGACCTGGTTGGCGCCGGCCCAGCCTACGCCCCGGGTCCACTCGGTATTTTTGGCCATCATTTTGAGCACCTCAGGGTACGAGCAGAGGGCTTGCACGCTGGAGTCCCAACTGCTGTTGGGACTTTTGCTCTTGGCCGCGGCTTTGATCTGGTCGGGTTGGGCGGCCGCCGCCACGATCGTATCTAGCAGGGGATCGGGGTAGAGCGCGATCGGCCCCACCAAAACATCCAGTTCTTCGGTGGAGTATCCACCGTTTTGGGCCCACCCGGGGGACGGCAGTCCCAGACCCATGACAAAAATAAGCATTGCTGCTAGCAACCAGCGCAAACGAGTACCTCCTAGAATGATATTTTGGTCCGCATTTGGGCGGCGAAACGCCTGATTCTTGGCCCGTCGTCGCCATTCCTTTAGGTGCAGATGCAATGGTAGTTTAAGAAACGTCTTCTTCCAATGCATGCTTTGCCGGGGTCAATTCGGCTTAACCTGAACGTAGGCGTTCTCGTGGGTGAGCACCTTGAAGATCTTATCCGCACTCACCACCGCCTGCCGCCCGGGAATGATCACGGCCACCGGAGACACGAAGCGCAGACCGGCTCGCAAGGCCACGTTCTTGCTACCGTTGTCGCTGGCCGCCGCCTGAACGGGAATCCAGCTGCTATCGACGGCCTGGACCGAATCGATGGAAACCACCAGTTGCCCGCCACGGCCTGCGGCGCCCGAGGGATTGGCCAGCACTGCGTGGCCCTGGGCCCGCCCGCCCGGGGCCAGAAAGGTGCGCCCCTCCACCACCACCGCCTCGGAAACGCGAAAGTCGATGGAGTCTCCCGTTTTCACGTTCTTGGTGGACAGGTCCCGATCGAGATGGGCCATCACCTGGGTGCCGCGCGGCAGCAGGGCGCTTTTCTTGGGCCCGCTCTTGGGCCGAGGCTGCAGCCGGGGCTGGCTGCCCTTCACCAGGAAGGTGCTCTCCTCGGCCAGGAACAGGTCGAACGGCTCGGTTCTCAGCGCGCGCTCTCGGCCTTTCGGGAATTGCGCGTCGACCAGAGGGGTCAGCGTCTCGGGCAAAGTGGCCGTATCCCCCCGGTTTTCCTGATTGACCGCCAGGGGTAGCCAGCTGCCGTCCACGGCCTGCACGGAATCGATCGACAAAAACAGCTGACCGCCGTGACCCACCCCGGCCCCTTGCGCGTACATGACGGTCGCCTGAGCGGGAGCCTCTTGGGCAATCAGAGTCACGCCTTCCACCGCAACCGGGGCGGCGCAGTGCAGCACCAGGCTATCTCCGGTCTTCACCGAGTTGCTGGCTACCTTGGAGTCGCATTGGAGGGAGATGAGCGTTCCTTCGGCCAGGCGGAGGGGTTTGGGCGGAGCGGCCGGAGACGAGGGCTGAACCAGCAGGAAGAATAAAAATAGAGGAGCGAAACGGACGTTCATGGCGGCCTCTGTTCTCACCCACTTCCCCTCGTCCCTTGTGCTGAGCCTGGCACTTTGGGGCGCCTTGAGCATCCCCTCGGCCGCTGCCGACCCTGTAACCACCGACAGTCCCACCATTTCGCGCAGCAGCCACGCAGTGGGCCAGGGAGTGGTGGTCCTGGAAGCCAACTATAACTACTCGAGCTCTCCCTCAGTCCACTCTCTGCCCATCCTGGTGCACGCTGGCCTCACCGAGAACTTTGAAGTGCGCCTGGAAACCAATAGCCTGACCTGGCAGGGCTCCCAGCGCGGGCTGGCCGACGTGGCCCTGGGTTTCCGCTATGAGTTCGAACCGAATTGGGGCATCGTCGGTCTGGTCACGCTTCCCAGCGGCGCTGCCGATTTTCGCACTTCCCGAGCCGTGCCTTTCGTCAGTCTCAACCACGACCAGCCGCTCAGCGACGTGGACGGGCTGCTTTTTAATGCGGGAGCAAGCCTTCTACCCGACGGGTCCACGCAGGGGCTGGGCACCATCGTTTATTCTCGGATGGTCCGCGAAGATGTCTCCTGGTTTCTGGAAAGCGCCTTGATCGGATCGGAAGTCCGGGTGGACACGGGCGTTCAGGTCTGGCTTCAAGAGGACTTCGTGGTCAACCTGGCCCTTTTGCGGGGCCTGTCGGGTTCGGGTCAGGAATGGGGAGGAACGCTCGGTTTTGGCTCGCGCTTTTAGAGGTCGGCCCCGGTCGTGAAGAGCTTCTGGAGCGAAGACCGCAGTCTCTAGGGCTGTGCTGGTTTTCTTTATCTTAACCCAGGTGGCCCACCACCGCCCGGCCGTGCTCTTCTTGCTGGAAACCCTGTTCGCCCTGCTGCTCATTTCCGGCGTCAATTCGGTTTTTCGCAGCCGAACCTGGGCCGGCGTGGCGACCTTGCTGAGCCTGAGTGCCTGGACCGCCCGGCAATGGGCCATTTTTTTCCCTCCGCCGCTCTGGCCGAAATCGACCTTTTGCTGACCTTTGCCTGCATGACTTTGTTTGTGTGCATGCTGCTGGTGCGGATTTTCAGCGGAGGAGAGAGCAATGCAAACCTTCCTCAACGCAGCCCTCACCGCGCTAACTCCCGGTGGCCTGCTCTTTCTCTCCACCCAGCCTGCGATGCTGGAGAACCGGTGCCTGTTTGAAGCCAAACTGTCCCCACTCCAGTTAGAAAAGACCTGGCCCCACCTCAACCGCTATCCCTACCCGGAAAGCATGCTTGAAGACGTCCTTTTCCACCTGGCCCGCTTCGACTTCGATCCCGAACCCACCGCCGCCATCTTCCACACCCCATGCCTCTTCGCCGACTTCTACCTCTACCGCAATGGCTAAACCAGCCCGTTCCCGCAAGTCGGGAAGAAATTCCCACCCAGCGGGAAGCCCCCCGGACTCCCGCCAGGCAACTCCAGACCACTCCCCCAGGCCGCCTTCCTTACGGCACGGACTGATAGACCTTCTTTAGCTCATCGATAAGCGGTTGCCGGGCCGTGATTCCGTCGTAGGGGTTGACCGGCCCGTTGCCGGACCAGGGCGAGTCGCTGTTGGCCCGGCCGCCGCGACGGTGGACCGAGAATAGACCGAAGCCTTCCTCGTCCCAGAACCCGTTCGGAAAGTTGGATTCTTCCTTGCCAATGTTCCAGACGGAGTTCGAGCCGCCGGGCTGCTTCCACCATTCGTCGCTGAACTCGAAGTAGCATGCACCCAGGAACAGCGGGTTTTCATAAACCTTAGGGTACATCTTCTTGATCATGGCGGCCGTGGCCGCCTGGGTGGCATCGGTATCGATCAGTTGCTCTCCCTCGTGTCCGGTGGCCGGCCAGCCCAGCTCGGTGAACAGCACGGGCTTCTTCATCGACGGCGGCAGGTCGGCGTAACTGCCGCGAAATCGCGAGCCCGGTAGTCCGGCCACCGAATCAAAGTTCACCGTCTGGTACGAATTGACTCCCCAGTAGTCAAAGTCGCTCAACTGCTCCAGATACTTGGGACCGTTGGCGGGGAATTGACTGGCGAAGACCACCAGATCGGGTGAATCGTGGAAAGCCCAGCCGCACAGCTTATCCTTGTCGATGGTCTTGACGATATGGGCGTACTTCACCGACTGAGCGTAGAAGTATCGGGTTTCTTCGTCGTCCGGGCCCGCGCCCACATTGGGGTGAGACCATTCGGCGCCGTCCTGTTCGTTCATGATATTGAAGCCAATGACCGCCGGATGCTTGGAAAGGTCTTCCACGGTAGCCCGCAGATTGGACTCCCACCAGGCGATCTGGCCCGCCCGCTCCGCCTTGATGCGTTCGCGTTCGGGTCCGGCCGGCTGATCCAAAGCTTCCTTCAAGTAGTTACGGAAGCAAATGTCGGGCATGGGAATATCGACGATCACGCTCAGCGGCTTCTCATTGTTGTTGTAACAGGCGTCCAGGAATGCCTTGTGACTGAAGCGGTGGGCCGAGCTCAAATCGGGATAGGAGCCGTCACTGTTGAGTTGATAGCTAAGACACGAGTAGAGGCGAATGGTGTTGGCGCCCAGGTCGCGAATCCGCTGAATGTCCTTTCTGGACTGACCGATTGTTGGGTCTTGGAAGTTCAGGAACAGAGCGGCCCAATTCCAAATGGTATCCGGACCGGCCTGAAAGCTATCCCAGAAAAGATCTCCCACCGCCGGGGCTTCCTTGTTGGAGAAATTGATCGGGGCGGGAGAATAACACACTCCCTTGATTCTCATTTGCTCCACAGCCCGCGCCGCCACCACCGATTGGCTGGGCAGATCGCCGGTCAGCTGGCGGTTTAGCGCGTAACCAGCGCCGCTGGACTGAATGCTGAAGTTGGTGTCATTCGGCTCGACCAGTCGCGCCAAGGGCACGATGTCTGACTTGCCGTTCACACCCGCATCGGCTCGAAACAGCATGTAGCCGCCGTTACGGAGATAATCGAGCTGTAGCCGAACCACCTCGGAGGGTACTTCATCTACCTTCATGGAGGCACTTAGCGGCACGCGCACCGGGCCAAAGATCCGCTGGCCGGAGGCGTCGAAGCCTTCTACATCCAGCGTATCGGGCTTGTCTCCGTCGCGAACCAGTTGTTCCAGGGCCGGTTGGTTGATGGTGAGGGTGCGGCCTTGAATTCCCGGCGTCGGGGAATTTCCACCGGAGAAGCCCGAATTCTCCAGATCGCTGCCGCTGCCGCAGCCGATCAGACCTGCCAGCAATAAATAAGAAAGTCCAAGTCGCTTCATTTTATCAAGCTCCTTCGGTGTAAGATGCTCGATAGACTCAGGCTTTTACGACTCGGGTTCCCTTTTATGCAAAATAGGACGAATGTCTCGAGGATGGACGGTCGGGGAGCTGATACTCGAGGCGGTTCGAGACGGTCGGTTGGGGGTGATTGCCGGCGGCCAGCCAGTGGAGGATCATGGCCACCACGCCAGCCAGCAGTCCGACCAGAAAGGGCATCAGGATATTCATACCCCTAGTGGTCCGTCAAGACTCGATTTTAGGGTAGAGCGATTTGAGTTTGACCCGGGCGTCGTCGACTTTCATTTGCCAGTCCACCCCTCTCTGCAGAGAATTGACATCTTGGGACCA
>JALHOV010000332.1 GCA_022842865.1 Vulcanimicrobiota bacterium
ACGAGCGACTGGGGGTGAAGCCGTCATTCTGAAGAGAAAAAGTAACGGTCACTCAAGTTGAGCAAATCGGGCTCACGAACGGCCATCCAGGGTTAGCTCAAACACCAAGGACCAGATCGTGGTCTGGGTCTACGCGCTGTTCGTCGAGAAACCCGGCGATTACGTGAAGAAGCCGATGCAGGACTGTAGCGGCGAAGAGATCACCCAGGAATGGCTTTACCACCTGGGTGTGCCGGTCGCGGAAATTCCTGAACTGGCCGCAACGGGTGCGTTAACAGTGCCCGTGATGATGCCCTACGTGACCGCTTTCTTCATGCCACGCCAGGCGGGTGACCGCCCGGATGTGGTGCCTGAGGGGGCTGTCAACTTCGCCTTCATTGGGCAATTCGCCGAATCCAAGGCGCGCGATTGCATCTTTACCACCGAGTACTCCGTACGAACGCCGATGGAGGCGGTCTACGCACTGCTCGACGTGGAGCGCGGCGTGCCGGAGGTTTTCAACTCCACCTACGACATTCGTATTCTTCTGTCCGCCATCGGCCGCCTGCGCGACGGCAAGGAGATCGACATTCCGGGGCCCGCGTTCCTGCGCAATCTGTTGATGCGCAAACTCGACAAAACCCAGATCGGCTCACTGTTGCGTGAGTTCGGTCTTGTCGCGGAAGATTGACCAGAGCTCCTTGTCGAAGCATCACTTGAGCTCCCCTCTCCTGGTAGTTGCGGGGCCTACATCCAACCCCGTCCAGGCCGCCCGTGCAGGCGTCCCAGGTCACTTTACCGGCCGCGATATCGTTGGGTTCTGCCCGTAAACCTGATGATAGGCGAGGTCGAACTCTTTCTCTGAATTCAGCTGAGCCTTTCCCTGGTCAAAGTGACCGCCGACGACCGGACCGGCGTCGCCTTCCAGGCCCTGGTAGCTCCCAAAGAGGTGCAAGGCCAGCAAATCTTGGCCAAAATGAAAGGCCAGCTTCGCCCCCCGGTTGTAAGTGCAGCACTTCCACTACGAAGCCCTCAAAGTCGGTCCTTTCCAGGCGGGCCTCGGTATTGAGCCAGACCGGCTCGGACTTCTGGGCCCCTCCCTACTCACTCAACAGCATGCGCTTGCCTTCGGCGGCTAGCAGTTGCCGCCGGACTTCGCTTGCTCGGTCTTGGAACTGAAAAAGCCTCTGGTGGAGCGCTTGGCGCAGAGATTAAAGGTTCTGAGGTAGCCTCAGCCGATGGCGAGACCTCAAAATCTGGCTTCCGGCCTCCAGTCGGGAGCCGAGCAGAAAGGAAGGCCTGAGCCCGAAGCCGAGCAAAATCGACACCAGCACCAGCATCGCCATCTTCTCCCGGGGTCTCAGAGACTGCGAGGCAGCATAATTGCGGCTCGAGCCGCAAAACAGGTAAAAGTAGGTGCGCAAGACGGTTGTGCCATTCAAGGCGGTGACCACCGCTGTCAAGATTCCGATGTGCGGGTATTCCAGGGTTGTGCCCTGGAGGAGCAGGTCTTGAGCGATGAAGCCGAGCGTGCCGGGGAATCCGCAACTGGCCAGGCCAAAAATCAAAAAACAGGTGGCCAGCAGGGGACTGCGCTCATATCCCCCATGGTAGACCTTCAGGTCCATCTTGCCGCGCCTCGCCAGCAACGCCCAAACGCAGAGCCCCAGGCCAGTCAGCGATAGACCGCCGCTCAGCCAGACGGTCAGTCCCCCCACCAGGGAAGGGAGAGTGAGGCATTGCAGGCCGGCAAAGACCAGCGAGGTTTGACCCATAAAGAGACCGGCAAACACCCCGCGAAAGCTCTTCTGGCCAAAGGCCAGACAGGCTCCGTGGAGAGCGGTAACCAGAGCGAAAGCGCCCAGAGTTACCAGTAGTTCCTCGCTGGCTCGGGGCGCCAGCAGGCGCACTGTGGCGTAAGCTCCTACCTGCGGCGCACAGAAGGCGATCACCTGACCCAGCGGAGCTCGCTCAAAAAGAACGGGTAGCCAGGGGTGAAAGGGCACCAACGCCTTGCGCAAAACAATGCCCAGGGTAATGGCCGGCAGGGCGAACTCGAGACGCCAGGGCAACAGGAGGATCCCCGCCACGAAGGCCAGACACCCTCCCCCCAAATACAGCAGTAAAATCCGTCGGAAACGCCGTTCCTTGCCATCCTCGAAGACAGGAGCCAGAGAAAGAGCCAGTCCGAGGTGGGTGAAGATCCAGGCGAAGGCGATCCCCACAGGGTCTCTCAAGGAAAAGAGGAGCAGGTCGGCAAGCAAACCGAGCAGTAAATTGCGAATCCAGGCCGGGCTCATTTCGGTCCGAGGAGCACACAACAAAACAACCAGATGAATGAGCACTGTGTAAGGCAAAAGCCACAGACTCAGCGGATCCAGATAGAAGAGCTGGCGGCCCCCGAGAGAGAAGGTGGTCAACCCGTCTCCCACCTGAGAATTTGTCAGCAAGGCCACAAATCCCAAGAGCAGTCCCAGCAAAAGGGCCGAGGCTTCGCGGCGGGTGAGCCAGTTGGCCAGCAAGCAGACGGTGGCGGCGCCAAAGAGCAAGCTGACATGCAGAGTGCTCTCAAACACGGGGCCTCGCCTCGTCTGGCTCCGGACCAACCAGGAAGTCCAGCGTCTTCGAGTCCAGCTTCTGCAAGAATTGACAGAAAGCCATGAAGGGGGCAGCGACCAGCCTTTCCACCAGGATTTCCAGGAAAAAAAGATCGGCCGCCATGCCGATAGTTTCTCGGATTGCTCATCCAACCCCGATAAGCGGATTTCTGCACCGGTCTGCCTCCGACCGCGCTGTGCAACTCATGCATCTCGTGCAGAAGCGAGGGTGCTCGTAAAAATTGGACGGATCGGATCAGGGCGTGAGCCACAATGTGCACCACCGGAAAAATCCGCAGTCCCAATCCGATTTTGGCAAAGATCAAACCGACTTGCGTCAGGGACGCATAAGCCAGGCCGCACTTTACGTCGGTTTGGGTAACGCCGACGGCTCGGGACCAAAAAGCGGTCAGCAGCCCGATACAGACGGTCGCAGCAGCCAGCGCGGGAGAGGCATCCAACAGCGAGCTACAGCGCAGCAGCAAGAATGCGCCCGCGTGTACGGAAAGAGCACCGTAAAAAATCGCGGTGGAGGGAGTGGGGCCTTCCATGGCGCGGCGGAGCCAGCCGGAAAAGGGCAGTTGCCCGGCTTTGCCCATCGCGGCCAACAGGATCAGAAAGCCGACCAAAGAGGCTGCGGGTGGGCTTAAGGTGGTCTGATGATTTGGCCAGGCCGCGTGCCCGAGGAAACTGGTAAAGTCTCCCGTTTTGGCTAAATGATAGATGGTGACGGTGGCCAGGGCCAGGCAAAGATCGCTGAATCGATAGACTACAAAAGCGTAAAACCCGTTTTGGACCGGGCCGGCCCGCTCGTGAAAAAAGCCGATCAACAAAGCCGAGGTCAGTCCCAGAGTTTCCCAGGCGGCATAGAGAGTTTCGACGCTGCCGGCCAGGATGGTCAAAGTGTCGCCAAATCCAAATAAGCACAGCAAGAGGAAAAATCGGTGAAATCCACTTTCCCGATGCAAATACTTCTCCGAGAAAATCGCCACCACACCACAGAGTAGAGTGGCTAAAAGCAAAAAGGGGAGCGACAGCCCGTCGAGCAAGAGCACCGCGTGGAATTCGTAAGTATCCAGGAGCCTGAGTTCACCCAGGTTCAAAACCACCTGGTTTCGGCCGGAAGTGACGAAGGCAACACTGCTCGCCAGCGCCAGCACGAAAGCTAAGAAATAGGTTCCTCGCAGCAGTCTTCCGGTGGCAACCTCCGACAAGGGGCGTCCCATCAGGATGCTCCCTCCCAGCAGCGCGAAAGCAAAGGCCTGCACCGCCAGCACGCCCAGCGCCAGAATTCCCGGCAGCGCCTCACTCATGGTCAGTTCGGCTCCCGATCTCGGCCACCTCAAGATCCTCGCGATGATGATGAAACCAATGAGCCGAGTCCAAAGCGACGGGGAGTTCCTGCTCCAGGGGTTGTTGCTCCAGCCAGTTGCCCCGCTCTCGATAGGCAATCTTCTGAGAGTCCGGGTCGAGCTGGGCCAACTGAATCCACTCGTTTTCGACCAGCAGCTGGAGGGGGCAGGGTCGCTGTAGCAGAGCATTGATCCAGGGAAGTGGCGCTTCCAGAACGAGCAACAAACGCATGGGCTCGTGAATCTCAATCATCTGTTTGGGCAGTCCGGTCCTCAGATCGGAAGAAAATCCCTCCATCACCCCCAAAAGCGAAGTGATGTTGTGGGGGAGCTTGCTGCCACATCCGTAGCCCGCATTGTCGACCCTGGAGAAGTAGTACTCCAGCGAAATCCCGGCGACGACCGGAACCACCGCCCGAGCCACTCGCTCCAAGATTTTGCCGTCGTGATCCAGTCGGCAATCATAGCTGGTCAAGAAGACGCGCCGGTCCAGGAACAGACCCCGAGTCCGGTCTCGGTGCCCGACCACACAAGCTGCGTTGGTTGCATGCCCCAGTTCCGGTCGAGGCTGAGCCAGATCGGCAGCACGTCCCTCCACGTGGAGCAGAGCTTGGCGGGGAGTGAGGTCAAGGCTGGCCGACAAGAAGCGCCGACAACGCTCGAGAGCATCCAGCGCCCGAGCCCGTTGCAGCGCCTGGGCCGCCTTTTCCAGAGCTTGTAGTTGGCCCGGGGTCAGGGGCTCCAGGTCATACAGGTCCATTTCCTCAGCGCAAGTGTTGTGGTAGGCACCCACGAATCGGGTCTGGTCGGGAATCTGAATACCCCTTACGGCCAGCAGCCGGCGGACCGGCGCATGATTGGCCATCCAGGCAAAAACCCGAGCGTTGGGACCTCCCCGACCTCCGCCACAGGCGCCGCAATCGTAAGCCGCTTCATGCGGATTGTTCAAGCTCGAGGAGCCGTGGCCAACGACCAGTACAATCGGACAAAAGTGGTTAACGAGGCCGATATTCTCCAGCTCACCAGCGACAATTTCGGCCATTTCAGTAGCCAAAAATCCCGGCCAGAGACCCTCGCCAGAGTGGTAAAGTTCGGTCCTTTCGATCAGGAGTCGAGTATCTTCTGGCAACAATTGCTGGCGAACGCGTTTTTCAATTTTTCCGGCAAACCAGGGCATGACCAGTCGGAACAAGGTGGGCAGCGCTGTAACCATGCCCAGTCCCGAGGTGACCAGGCTTCCCCAGGTCAGCGACTTGCTACCCACCTCCAGCGAATGGACCATCAGCCCCAGGGACTTTCGCAGGGCCGCCCGTCGCTCGGATTCCATCACCTGATTGTGAGCCGCCACTTCCTCTACCAGGTGGCGGGGGCGAATGGCTACAGGACACAACGGTCTGGCGTAGTTCTCGTGAAGCGCCTTGAAATACATGAGGATGGAAAAAAAGCCGGGAGTTCCATAGGTCTGACATTCCGGTGCGACTTCCTCGAGATGTCGTCGGGTGGACTCTTCTCGTTCGTCCATACAAAAAATCGCCTGAAAGCTGTGAGGCTGCTGCGCCAGCTTGTTGGGGGCATGTTTCCCGAGCGCATTCAAAATGTTCACGCGAAAATGCCTCTCATAAGCCAGCTGAAAACAGCGACGACGTTCCAGGGAAGAAAACTCCTGAGCGGCGCTGAGAAGGGCTCGAATTTCCTCTTCCTTCCATTGCGAAAGTTCCAAAGGCGAAATGGACAAAAACTGACAGAGTTGAAAAAGTTGAAACGTGAGAGCTTTCCGGCTCCTCGGACCAACCGTCGAGAGGGGATAGGTCTTACGCAGGTCGCACGGAGCAATGTCAGGACAAAGATGCTTGACGGCAAACCGTTCCAGGAGCAAACGAACCGCCAGAAATTCCATAAGGCTGGCAGGCAGGGCCAAAACCGGCATTCGGTCGGGTCGCTGCTGATTTTGCTCCAACATTCCCGCCCATCCCTTTAGAACCAGGACGGTTTCTGTGATGTAGTCGGCCAGCGAGCTTGACTGAATTCCGAGCAGTTGAAGAGATTGAAAGGCACAGGTAAGCTCATCAACTTTACGTTCTTGCAGATCCAGCAACGCCTGTCGCAGCCCCTGAGCCCAGCGAGGTTCCAGACCCGGGGAGGAGTATAGGGCCAGAAAACACGGATAAAAACCTAATTCCCTACCGGGCATGGAAGCTTCGGCCATGCCCTGATCGAGAAAGGCGGCACAGAACTTTATCAGCAGAGGATTCACCAGCAAATCTACGTCGCCCAGGCCGGCTTGCACGAGGTGTTCGCGATGGCGACCCAAAATGGGCTGAGGCGCCGGGGGAGTCAGCTCAAGGTGTTCGGTGGCCTTTTGACAACCCCGCCAGAGCAGACGAACGATGACCTTCTCCGGGTGGCTACGCAGGAGCCTCTGGGGACTGGTTTCCCTCTCTCCCGGCCAATCTCCCCACCAGGAACGCCACGGGAACCCGGTTCCAGTCGCCCAGGTGAGAATCTTATTGCTCAAAAGGGCACGGACTGCAGGGGCGACCTCGCTACGAAGCCGCCACAAAGCGCCGGTCTCATTCAGATGCCAGTCCAGGGCGACACCGTCGGCTGTATGCAGGGGGTAGCGAAGCAGAGTTAACTTGAGATCTCGCTCGGATATGCCCGCGGGCAACCCGACCAGCTGCAACGGACTGCGTTCCACCGCCCAGACCAGGTCATCCTCTCCGATGCGGCCGCGAGAGTATTCTTGGCGATACCAGTCTTCCGCCATGTAGGGCTGACAATGGTAAATCTTGAGTGCCTCCAGCACCGCTCTTTCGAAGGGCATCGATTCGAACGCGTGGAGGGTGTTGTGGTGAACAAAAGCGTTGATGGGCCCCTGGGCAGGGAGCAGGTGAGCCGCTTTCTCCACTGCTTGCCGCAGGTCGTTAAGCCCCCAGGCAGTGAGGGCCTCGCTGGTCACTGGACCTCAGACTTCCGCAGCACCGACTCAATTCGATGAAAGTGCCCGGTCAGTTCGTCTCTTCCCGCCCGGGCCCGAAGCGCTTGCAACAACTGATTGTCGCGAAGACAATAATAAAGGCGATTTAGCAAAAAATAATAGGGGCGAAGATGGGGGCTGAGGAGGGCCAAAAGACAGTCCACGGGGGCACCGTCCAGCGAATCAAAGTCGACCGGAGTTTCTAAGAAGGCCAGACAGATTGCTGGAGGACCCTCGTCCAGCAAGTTGGGGTAAATCAACTGAGGGATCGCCAGCCCTTCGCCCACCCCGGTAGGACTGAGGCTCTCTCTGGCCAGCAAAAGACTGTATAGGTACTCGCGGTCGAACTGGGGCTCGAAGCGCGTGGCCATAACCAGATTCTTGAGAACCTCCTCTTTGGTCGTCCCCTCCAACCGGTAGATGATTCCCCCTTGCTTGACCGCCTCGACCAGGGTCGGAATAGGGCCTGAGACTCGGAGCGCCTTGTGAAAGGAGTCTTCGGACACGTTCATTTTTCGGGAAATGGCCCAGGCCAGCAGTTCGGCGCGGTGGAAACGGTATTGGTCCTGCACGCGGTAGACAGGCAGCAAGCCTTTCCCGATCCACCGGTAGACGGTTTTCTCGGAAACGGCCAACAGCTCGGCTGCCTCCTGGATGTTGATTCTCAAAGGGAGACCCTTGTTCTATTCTTTAGACTTCTTTGGACATCTTGGGACACACCTGACCAAAGGTCAATGTTCATGATGTCTAGCTTCCTTGACGAAAGGGATCTACTCGGGCTGCTGGCTGCTCCCCGAGGTACCGGCGGACTCGAACCGATCCTGCTCAAGGGCCGGGCCGTTTCGTCGTTGCTCGGCTGGAACGGTCATCGCGCCTTGGACGACTTCGATGTTGTTAAAACGCCTGCGGGCGGTGGCGTTGTCGGCCACGGCGACCTTCATGCCCTCGCCTCCGGAACCGTTGACATTGTTCGCAGAAATTAGGCAGCGGCATTATTGGTCATGGTGGCACCCACGTTTGTTGCGACCGTATTCGCTCTGACAAAAACGAAATCACCCGTGCTTCCAGTTTAAGAGCTGTTGCTCACCGTGACGTTCTGGGCTGCAGTAGTTGGAAGGAATCCTTTTCATGCCGTGGGAATCTGCCTGGATGGAAGAAGTTGTCATCGTAGGGGCGGGACCCGCCGGTATTTTCGCGGCATGCGAACTGGCTCGGTATGGAATTCGGGCCCGACTGCTGGAGCGTTCTTTGGAACCCCATCGTCAGGCCCGCGGCACGGCCCTGCAGCCAGCTACCCTGGAGGTGCTTCACCGCGCCGGGTTAGTGAAGAAATTTCTGGACACCGGGGTGCATGTCAACCAGGTCAACATCTGTGGACCGGGACTCGTGCCTCTGGCGCGTGACACGACCGAAGGTCTGGACTGTGCCTTTCCTCACGAGTGCTGCCAACCTCAGTGGCAAACCGAGGACCTGCTTCGGGCTCACCTGGAAGAACTGGGAGGCTCGATTGAACAGGGTGTCAGCGTGGTTGCCGTGGAAGAAGAGCAGGATCATCTTCGCTTAAGTCTCGAGCGACTCGATGGGACTCGCGAGAGCCTGTGCGCCCGCTATGTCATCGGCGCCGGTGGAGCGCATAGCATCACCCGCTCCTCGATGCAATCACGACTGCAGGGAGAGACCTACGCCGGCCAGTATATCGTGGCCGACGTCCGGATCCAGCTTGAGTTGGTGCCTGAGGAAGCAACCATTGTGGTGGGTCCGAAAGGCTTTGTGCTGCTGGCTGCCTTACCCGGTGAGCGCAGGCTCATTTTTGTCAACGTGGACCCGGAGCGCGCCACCGAAGCCGCCCCGCCGCCAGAATTGGTGGCCGCCCTGGTGGATGAGCGAGTAGGACTCGCGGTGGGCGTGCACGACGTTCAGTGGACCTCCAACTTCCGC
>JALHOV010000333.1 GCA_022842865.1 Vulcanimicrobiota bacterium
CTGCTAAATTTGTAGGCCCGTTGGGGTAGATGAGGTTCCCCACTGGGCGTCAGGACCAGAGTTGGCCCGTCCAGACTAAAGATGAGCACGGGCGAATGTTTGCTGTTAGTAAGATACCCCCTTCTTGCGGGCCTCCTCTTTGACTTGATTGACCAACACCGTGTCCAGGTTATTTTCCATTCTAGCGGAACTGGCCGGCGCATAGTCGGCCGAGCGGTAACTGGCGCCGCCACTGGCGCCGGGTGCGCTAACCAGGCCTGAGTCCACGTGGCGCTTTTCGGCCACCGCATCGGCGCCTTCAGCCCATTTGGCTTCGCTGCTCACCTCATAGGTTTCCTTACCCTGAAAGACGAGACGTGCCTTGCTGCCGTCCTTACGGACCACTTCCTGCTGATAGGTCAGAAACTGGAACTGGCCACCCCCCAGCAGGGCAATGTCGGTGAATTCTTGCTGGCCGTTGTCCTGCAGACCGCTACAGCCCCATGTATTGATCTTGATGCCCCTGGCGTGAGCGTCCTGGACCGGCTTGCGAAAGTCGTCTCGATAGTGGGGCCCGGCGTCACCGATCAGGAAGATCATGCGCGTGGTGTTGGCGTCCCCGTCCCAGTTCATCTCGTTAACGGCGCTGTTGAGGCCCTCGGCCACCGCTTCCGGCGTATCCCCGCCGCCCCCCGCCTCGATTTGGGCCAGCGAGGTCTGGATCGTGTCCACCGCCGAAGTCAGTGGGTAAACCTTGGTCAGGTAAGCGTCGCCGTGATCCCGGTAAGCCACCAATCCGAAGCGCACGTCCGGCTTGGGATTGCCCGATTGAATGTCGGTCATCATCTTGCTGACTTTGGATTTGACCACCTCGATTTCGTCGCCCATACTGCCGGTGGCATCGATGGCGAAGA
The DNA here is from genome assembly GCA_022842865.1 of Vulcanimicrobiota bacterium. Classification (GTDB taxonomy): domain Bacteria; phylum Vulcanimicrobiota; class Xenobia; order Xenobiales; family JADMJV01; genus JADMJV01. The sequence continues at coordinate 894 of JALHOV010000333.1, forward strand.
CCACATCAATGCGGGGGGCGGAGCTGGTCACGGCCACCGGAGCGAGAGGGGCCAGGCGGCGAGAGGGACTGAAGTGGGCGGCAGCTAGCCCCAGCGCGATGCCGACCAGTGCGTAAACAGCCGGCTTGGGAAGATGGAAATTCAGGCCGGAGGGGCGCTGACCCAGCGTGGACCACAGCAGCGACTGACCGCAACGCTCGCAAGTCTTTTGAGCATCCGGATTGGCCTGACTGCAGTGGGGGCAAGTAATTCCGTTCACGGCTCTGAACCTCCTAAATATATTTTTGGGGCAGGGGGGCCCGGGGGAGACGGCAGTCCCCCCGGAATTCCCGAGGCAGGGGGGCCCGGGGGAGACGGCCAGTCCCCCCGGAATCCCAGAGGCAGGGGGGCCGGGGGGTGCGGGCGAGTCCCCCCGGAATCCCCAAGGCAGGGGGGTTAGGAGTGCTGTCGTCTAGTTTAGCAAACTTCTTCCAGGGGAGGAGTTTTTTTTCGAGAAATCGTGCCAAGTGGACGCCCAAGCCGAAGACTTTGTGCAGGATCTATCGGACGAGGCAGTCTTCGATTCGCGGGGGGAGTTTCAGGTTGACCTGGCCCGAGCCCGTGAGAAGCTCGAGCAGCACCTGGGGCTGTGGCCAGAAGACTATCTGGCCTTTCTGATTCAAGGCGCCTATGCCGCAGGCGCCTCAAACCTGCGCCTTTCCACCAGCTGGCACAGCGTGCTCTGGGAATTTGACGGTCCCGTTCTGACACGGCAACAATTGGAAGCCATCCTCAGCGAGGATCGGGGGCGGGCTCTCTCGCAGCCCCTGCAGCGCCTGCAGATGGCCTTTTTCCTGCTCTCGCGCAGTCGCTACAAAAAATACACCTTCGCCAGCGGCCTATCCGGCGACGGCCACCAGATCGAGTGGAACCGTGGCAAGCCGCTGTTGAGCAAAACGCGTCGTGCTCAATCCTGGGCCAATGCCTTGGAAGTGATTTTGCCTTTGCGCCATATCAGCGTCCACTGGTTGGTCAGCCGTCGCTCCGCTTTGACCACTTTGCCGGAGTATGCAGCCGTGCGCCCGCGCTACAAAGATGGACCGCTGCGTTTGCAAGTCCCCTGGACCCCGCTACCAGACTTTCGCCCTGCGGCGCCTCTGGCTATCGCGATCCAGGGTAAGCAGCGAATGGCCAGTCAGGCCCCGCTGCCCTTTCAGCGCGTGCTCCATGTTACTTCCGAGAGTGATCATTCGCTCTGGTTCGCGGTGCAGGAGACGGCTCAGTTACGCTGTCTGGTCTACAGCCTTGGCTACACGGGGCCGGACTGGCAGCACGGTGCTGTCTGGCTCTATTGCGACGGTCTGCGCACCGACCTTAGCCAACGTCAATTGGTGCAAGGCCCCGCTCTCCAGAAGCTGCTGCACTCGGTCGAGGAACAAATCGGCCGGGCTTTGCTCCAGGCATTCGCCGACCCCGAAGTCCGGCAAGAGTGTGGCGACTGGATCTGGCAGACCTTGAGCCGCTGGCAGGCGCAGGGCGGAGGAGCGCTGGGAGAAGCATTGGCCGAGTTACCACTTTTTCCGATGGCCTTTCATCCCAACCAAAGTTTGAAGCAACTGGATCAGCTCTACGCGGAAAGCAAGCCACTCTACTACTGCGAATCCGTCCCGGAACGACAGCCACCAGGAGCTCCACCGGTGGTGGTCATGGGACGCGAATTCGCCAAGATTTTGCGATCTCGCTTTCAGGAACTGCGACCTTGCCTGGACCTTTTCGAGCAACTCGACCTGCGCGAGGACAACCGTCTGCAGTGGGCGGGGCGCGTCCCCGAGAGCCTGGACCTGACCAACGCGCTGCATTCCTTTCCCCTGCTGGAGGCAGGCTGGAAGGGCACTATCGGCCTGCTTGGCGCCGATGTGGCCGCCAAGCTGGATGTTTTCCTCGATTCCAAGTGGGTGGCCTCGCTCCCCCTCGGGCAAAAATACCCCAAAGGCCTGGTCGGAAAGGTGCAGCACCCGGACCTTCAGATGAATTCCACCTGGACCGAGCCACAGAAGAACCACCCCGTTTGGGATGACTTTCTGGCCTGGCTATGGTCTCGTTTGCCGGGTTGGTTTGCCGAACTGCTGCGCGAGGGTGGCCCGGAATGGCTTCTGGATCGAGCCTACGATTTGTTGCTGGCTCCCGGAGTCGACCCGGGTCCACTCCAGCAAACGCCCTTGATTCCTATCGGCCCCGAGCGAGTGAGCCTGGAGGATTGCCTCGGTATTCTTGAGGACGGACGTTGGCAAAGCTGGATTTTGCGAGGCTGGATCCCGCGTGATCGAGGTTGGCGCCTTCTAGACCGCCTGGTGGAGGGCGAAGAGCAGCGTCGTGCCTGGAAGACTCGCCTGGAGCTCTATCAGAAGGGGCATGACCTCTGGAGAGACACTCCCCCTCGCCTGGTCACCTTGACCCACCGGGATGACCTGGTGGCCTCGGTGCCATTGCCCGAAGGGCGGGGTGAAGTTGGTTTGCGCAGCCTCAAATACAATACCGTGCAGGTGACCGGCTACCGCGCCTCGCGCCGCCTGGGGACAGTCACTTTTCCCGGGTCCCCAGACGGTTTGCCGGAGGGTATCGTGGCGGCGGTGGACCACGCGGACTTATGGCCCAACGGAGACTGGTCCGAAGTGACTCGGTCGGGGCCAGGTTGGGAGCAGGCGCTGAGCTGGATACAGGAAGCCGTTCCCAGGCTGATCGGGCCGACCATGCTGGCGGGAGAGGGGCTGCTGGCCGTGCGTCTACTGGCCTGGCTGGGCCGAGAACGCTGGCCTTCTTTGGGGGGTTGCGGCGATTTTGTGATGCGCCTGGATGAAAGGATGGTCACCCTGGCCGAGGCCGTGACCGCCCTCCAAGAAGGACCGCCGGTGAGGGTGCTGGAGGACGCCGGCGTGGTGCGGATGTTGGAGGGCTTTGGCGATGTCTGGTTGATCGCCAAAGAACTGGCTTCGGAGTTGAGAGCGATCTGGGGTCCCTCACGCCTGGTCGATGCCCAGAGCGACTATCTCTCTTCCTGGATGGCGGTGGAGCATGGCCTGAGCCGTCAGGAGCCGGCCGTTCTGCCAGCCGGCGAATGGCTGATTCGAGATTCCCTTGAGGGCGGGGAAATCGGTCTGCGCCTTCAGCCCGGGGCAGCCAATCGCTGCTACTTGCGCTTGTTGCGCAAGGGTCATCTGCTGATGGAGTATGCCTGGCCGCTGGTCAACGGACCGGAGTTTACCTCCAGCTTTCGCCTGGAAGTAGTGGTCGATTGGCCCGAGGCTCCGGTGTTGACGACTTTCGCTCAGCTCTGGGAAGATCCAGCAGGTCGACGCTGGTTAGACGATCTTCAGGAATGCATCCGTCTGTTTGGCTTTGAGAGAGGCGCTCCTCGGGAGTTTCTCTGGGAACGGCTGGCCTTCGAGCAAGATTTCTCTCAGGATATGGAGCTGGACCGGGTGCGCCTGCAGCTCTTGAGACTCCCCCTCTTCGAGATTGACGGAGAGCGTTGGTCCCTGGAGCGGGTCTTGAATTACGTTCGCGACGAGGGGCGGCTCGGCTACGTGCTGGGCGACCCTATTGCATCCGGGGCGGGACCTATTCTGTTCTTGACCCATCGCGAGCTGCACTGGCTGAAGCTGCTTTTGGGCCCGTCCCATCTGGCCAATCTTTCGCACATTCGCAAAGCCCTCCGTCAACGCCAAGAAACGGCCGAAACGCCGGCTCTCAAGGAGCTGCCCCTGCCAACCCTGGACTATCTGGTGGAGGAACACCGCCCGACTCGCTGCTGGGGTCTCCAGCGCGAGTTTAATGGACCCAGTCGCGTGCGCTTGCATCGAGAGATGCGTCCCCTGGAAGCCCTGAGCTATGATTGGCGCTACCAGATTCAGGCCAGTCTCAATCTGGATGACCTGCAATTGAACCAGGATGGGCGAGTGCGGCGGGACGGCGTTTTCCAACAGGCTATCGATGAACTTCGAGCCGAGGTGCAGGCCGCCATTCTTACCCGAACACCGGCTCGCTATCGTCTGGAAATGGCCCTCTGGAGTTGGGGCCTGCAGGAAGCCTGGGCGGAGCAACTGCAGGCCCAGCCTCTCTTGAAGGATCCGCGCGGGCAGAGCCTTTCCGTCGGTGACTGGGTAAGCGCCTGGAGCGAGGATGAGGGCAAGCTTCCCTACCTGCTCGAAGAGGAAGACTGGGGCCAGCAGCTCGACGTCCTTCCCTCACGACCCTTGCCATTATTACCTTCCACACTGGTGGCAACCGCCTCGCGCATGATGCGCGGTCTGGTGGATTACCGCGAAGGACTGCGCCAGGCCTGGCAGTACGTTCATCAGGAACCGGCCCGTCCGGCTCCCAAGTCCAGTTACCAGTCGGAGTGGCAAGACCTGAAAGTTTTCGCCGATTTCCACTGGGCAGAGCAGCATCTGGTCGTCCACTGGCGCGGGCGCGAAGTACATCGGCGCTCTCGCAAGCAGTGGCCCGGTTACGTCCTGGAAGTGGACTGGAGCGAACGGCTGCTGGGCCAGGCCTGGCCAGATTGGGCGGAAGTGACGCCGGCCCTGTCTGCCTACTGGAAATTCCTGCACGGCTTTCTCCAGCAACCGGACTTACTGGAGGACCACCTGGATGAGTGGGAGGCCCTACCCGTGGAAGCGCAGTCCGGACCCATTCCCGTTTATTTCGAGCCGACCGAAGCCGACTTAAGGTTGCTACTGGCCCGCCGCAAGGCGGAATGGCTGGGACGAGCGCGGGGGGTCTATGCTCCCGTGCAGCTGGTCTGTGAACAATGGTGGGGTTGCCCGGTAGAGGTGGAGGCGGAGAGTGGAGAGTGGCCGCTGCGCGTGGCCGAGTCAGACGGCTCGCGCCGCCTCTATCTCAATCCGATTCATCGATGGTTTCACGGACGCTCGGCGGAGCTGATGGCCGTGCGTGTGCTGCACTGGCTGGCCGGGCGTCAGCCCTGTCGGGAGTCCGTGCGCAAACGCAACGAAATCCTGGGCAACCTTGGATACCTTTCCGATTGAAAGATTAAAAGGATGGTACAGGGTGCTGCAGAAGGGCGCGCTTATGTCTAAGAATGCCATTATCGGAATCATCGTTCTCTGCTTTGTCAGCACTTTCATGACCATGGTCTACCAGTATGCCTCGCGTAGCTATCTCTACGAGGCCAATCCCCACATCCCGGGTGGGGGCGGCCACGCCGTCACGGCCCACGAAGGAACGGCCACTCCCGGACCGGCGGTAGAGACCCCGATGAGCGTGGAAACCCCCATGGCCACGGAGACCCCGGCAGCAACCGCAACCGAAACCCCGGGCCAAGCCCCGGTGGACATGCCTTCCACTCCGATTGCCACACCGGTTCCCTAAAGCATAGAGGCCCTTCACAATCCGGCCCGCCTGGTATTCTGGGTGGGCTTTTCGCGTTGACGCAAAGTCAGATAATTTCAGGCCTTGACGCGAATTTTAGATTCGTCTAAAATCGCCCGCTGTGAAGAATGTTTTCAAGGTGTGGTTATTGCTAGCCGGTCTGGCAGCGGCACAGAGTTTTGGAAAACTCCAGGTGAAGGTGGTGCGCGGGGATACCGGCGCTCCGCTGGCCGGGGTCAAGGTCATGCTGACGGATCGTGGGGGCCACCTGAAGACGGTGGAGGTAACCACCGGGCCCGGGGGCGAGGTGCTTTTTCCCAGCCTGGAGCCGGGCGAGTACATCCTGGAGCTGCGTCACCCCGAGTTTGGCGGCGAGAGCTCGGTGGTTCAGATCGTCGCCGATCAACCCACGGTTTTTCAAACGTCTTTCGAGCCGGGTGGAGGGGACAGCACGTTTTCTGTGCGCGACACCAAACTGCTCATCGACACCAAAAATCCGACCGAAGGTTCGGTCACAAAACGCGATCGAGAGTTTCTCGACCGTCAGATCACCGAGCGTTCGCTGCAGGGTATTTTGACCACGGTGCCAGGCATGCAGCGCAACAGCATGGGCCAGACGCACGTGCGCGGCGAGCACAAATCGGTGGCCTTCTCCCTCGATGGGGTAGCCGTCCCTATTCCCCAGGCCAGCACCACCAGCCAGCCGATCGACACCGAGTTCCTCGAGTCCATCAGCGTGCGCACCGGGGCTCAAGATGGCTCTCAGGGTGGACAGACCGGCATGGTGCTCGATGCCCAGACTCCCGACGACGTCGATCCGTTCTTCTCGGCCACCACCCGAGTCGGCAATCTGGGACAGGTGGAAAACGTCCTCAAGGCCGGCGGACGCAACGAGGAAGGCAATTTTTCGTTTTTCCTAGGCGGCAAATTGAGCCAGACCAACCTCCAGTTTGAGGCGCCGGATCCGAATCAGCAGACACTCTATAACCGCGGCAACACGCAGAGCTTTATGATGCGTATGACCGGCCGCACGGATATGGACACCTTAAGCGGCACCCTCTCCTATCAAAAGAACCAATACCAGCTGCCCCAAACCCAGCAGAACTTCGATGCGGGGGTGCGCCAGGACCAGGTCGACGAAAATTCCATGGGACTGATCTCCTGGAAGCGCAAAGTGGACGACAATGCGGACTTGCTGATGGCGGTCTCCTACTTGAAATCCAGCCAACGAGTGCGTAGCAACGGAATCTTTACTCCCTGGGTGCCCTTCGATGCGGCCATCAGTCAGGATCTGGCCGACTCGGGCCTGCCCTCCGATCCCACCAATCCCGGTTCACCGTACGTCCCGATGACGGACCTGATTATCGAACAGGTGCAGCCCTCGCTGGTCTACAACGAGCGTTACGGAGACCGGAACTTTATGAGCGTTGGCCTCAACGCCAACTTCATCCGCTCCTCGCAGAACGTGAACCTGCTCGACCCGGGAGGCGGTGGCGGGCTCCCCGATGGAGATGTGGCTTTTGCCACCAACCTGGAGCGTCGTGGTTTGACGGCGGCCGTTTATTTTAATCACACTTTCCCTTTGAACGACCAGTTCACTGTCAACTATGGCTTGCGGGCCGAGACCTTCGAGAACGGCCTGGACGTCAAAACCGGGCAAATCAGCCCTTTGTTCAACGTCGCCTGGGCCCCCAACGACCGCAACGTCGTGCGCCTCTCCTACAATCGCAGCTTCCAGGCGCCGCCACTGGAGTTGGACGTGTCCGGGCAAACGGTGGTGCTCCCTCAACGCCTTTCCACCTACGAACTCAGCTACGAAACCCAGTTGAACGACACCATGACGGCCAAGGCGGCTTTGGTGCGCAAAGACTACAAGGATCAGGTCGACATCGGCCTGCTCATTCTGAACTCCAACGTGCCCCTCTACGCTCCCGTCAACTTTGCCACGGCTCGCTATCAGGGTCTGGAGTTGAGCCTGAACACGCATAATCCCAAAGGCTGGAACGGCTTCCTGGCGGCCACCCTGAGCGAAGCGCGACCCCTGACCCCGGGCGCTTTTGCCACCGTGGTGACCGACTACAACGATCACGACCAGCGTGTGCAGGCGACGGGCGGGCTCTCTTATCTGTGGGAAAACGGTCTTTCGGTGGCCGTCGACGGCTTCTACGGAAGTGGTTTTCCCCAGCCGGCCATTCCTCAATATCAGGCGGTTGGCATCAATCCCTACGGTATCAGCGTAGAGCGCAATCCGCGCTTGTTGGCCAACTTGAATGTGCAGTACCGTCCAGAAGACGACCTGTCGGCCGGCTTACAGGTGCTCAACGTTTTTGACAGTCGCCCCCTGCTGAACTTTTACTCGGCCTTTAGCGGCACGCGCTTTGTGCAACAACGCCGAGTCCTCCTCAACGCATCCATCCGGTTCTAAGGTAATTGTGCGAGGAAGGCTAGTTCAGGCTCTTGAGCTTGAGCTCGAAGTCGGCGGCGCGCTTGTCTTTCTGTTCTTTGGCCAACTGCAGCGCGGGCTTGAGCAACAGGGGATCAAGGTATCCCTGGGTCAGA
>JALHOV010000334.1:0-3799 GCA_022842865.1 Vulcanimicrobiota bacterium
CCTGGGCTGGATTGCCCTGAGCGCCTGGCTGTTTGGCTGGCTGCTGGACGACCCGGGTCAGGCCCTGCTCTACGGGCTGCGCCTGACTTTGTTCCTGGGAGTCATCCCGCTGACCGCGCTGACCATCCGCCCGGCCGACCTGGTGCGGGCGCTCACCCAACTGGGCGCGCCCAACAGCCTGACCCTGGCCCTGCTCTTGATGTATCGGTTCATTCCATGGCTTTTGCAGGAGTCAAAAGAGATTCAACAGGCCGCCAGCCTGCACGGTCGCCAGTTGGGCCGATGGAGGGGGTGGTTTTTACCGATTCTTTTCTCGGCTCTGGATTTTTCCGACAAGACCGCTATGGCTCTGGAGTTGCGTGGCTTTGACTTGCAGCGGCGCCGCAGCAGTTATCGTCCTCCCCGCTGGCAAGTCGCCGACTTGCTCTGGCTGATGAGCTTTGGTCTGGCTTTGGTGCTGGCTTGCCGCTTTTAGAGGTTCAGCTGGAAAGCCTGGGATATCCGGACGAGGCGCCCCTTCTGACGGACTTTCGCATGACCTTGGAGGCCGGCGATTGGGTCTGGCTTTCGGGCCCCACCGGCTCGGGCAAGAGCACCCTGCTGTCGGTCCTGGCCGGGCTGCCCACCTCGGCGAGAGTGGCCGGTCAGGTTGACTGGCACGAGCAGGCCCAGCCGGGCGTGCTGCTGCAGAACGTGGAGTGGCATCTGCTGATGGATTCGGTCGAAGACGAGATCGCCTTTGGCATGGAGTCGCTGGCCTTTGCGCCGCCCCGAATGAGCGAGCGCATGGACAAGGCGCTGGCGTTATTTGGCCTGGAAGGACTGCGCGAGCGCTCCAGCCGTTGCCTATCGTCGGGCGAGAAACAGCGCCTGGCGCTGGCCGCTTTATGGGCTATGGAACGCAATTGCCTGCTGCTCGACGAACCCTTCGCCTATTTGGACGGTCCGGCCACCGAGCAGACTTTGCAACTGCTGCGCCGGCTGCGCGACCAGGGAGTGGCCCTGCTGGTCATCGAGCACGCCGACGTTCACTCGCGGGTCGAAGGGGTTCGCCGAGTGGCTCTGGCTGCCGGCCCATCCCCTCAACTGCCCGTGCTGCAGGAGTTTGGCACCTCCGAGGTGCTGCTCGAGGAGGGCGATTTGCGTCTCTGCCAGGGCCAGTGCGCTCTTTTGCTGGGCGCCAACGGGGCCGGCAAAACCACCCTGCTCAAGCGCTGGGCGCAAGGCCCCGGACGGCGCATGGTGCTGCAACATCCAGACCGGCAGCTACTGCTGAGTCAGGTGCAGCAGGAAGTTCCCGATTCGCTCTGGCTGGAGCGCGCCGGACTGGCGGGGCTGGAGAAACGTCATCCGCTCTCGCTCTCGTTGGGTCAACGCCGGTTTCTCACGGTGGTGCAGGCTCTGGCCCAGCAACCGCGCCTGTTGCTCCTGGATGAACCCAGCATCGGCCTGGACCCGACTCGCCAGGCCCGGTTGTTGGATCTGCTGCAGGACTATGTGCGCGCGGGCGGAGGGCTAATTTGCGCCAGCCACGACCTGCCCTTTGCCTCTTGCTGCGCTCAGCGGGTTTTGCGTCTGGAACAGGGACGGGTAGTGGCCTCGGGAGGGCCGGAGATGGTGGAGGAATATGCGCGAGCATTCGATTTATCCCTTTAGCGCGCTGGTCGGTCAGGAAGAGATCTGCGATGCTCTGCTGGTGGGCGCTCTCAGCATGAGCCTGGGCGGCGTGCTGCTCGAAGGCCAGCGGGGCACGGCCAAAACAACCGCGGCTCGGGCCCTGGCGGAGCTGCTGGATGCCCCCTTTGTGGAGGTGCCGCTCAACACTCAGGTCGACCGCCTGCTGGGCAGTTTGGAGCTGGAAGCGGCGCTGGCCGGGCGCTTAGCCCTGCAACCCGGTTTGCTGCAAGCGGCCCACGGTGGCGTGGTTTATGTCGATGAAATCAATCTGCTGCCCGAGGCCCTGACTTCGCTTTTAGTGCAGGCCAGCAGCCAGGGCGGCTATCGGCTGGAACGCGAAGGATTCAGCCTGCCAGTGCGCAGCCGATTTTTGCTGGTCGGCTCCATGAATCCTGAGGAAGGCGAGCTGCGCCCGCAGCTTCTCGATCGCTTTGGGTTGAGCATCGAAGTGGCCGGTCTGCTGGCCGCCGAGCAACGTCGCCAGGTGGTTTTGCGCCGGCTGGCCTTTGAGGAAAATCCCGCCCGCTTCTGTGCCCAGGCCGCGCCCGCCCAAGAACAGTTGCGCGCACGTTTGCAGCAGGCTCGACGACATCCCGCCGCTTTATCCCCGGCGGTGCGTGAGGAGGCGCTGCGATTGGTCCGGCAGCATCATCTGGAGGGCCACCGGGGCGAGTTTTTTCTGTGTGAGGCGGCCCGCGCCTGGGCCGGCTGGCTGGGCAAGCCGGAAGCTCAACTCGAGCACCTGGAGCGGGTGGCGCCCTGGGTGCTGCGCCATCGATCGCAACTGGCGGATCCGCCCGAAGCGCCGCCGCCCCCCGAAGCCCAGCAGCCCCCCAGCCCGCCCGATCCCCCGCCGGGTGCTCGAAAATCCGGCCCGGAACGCCGCTATGACGCCGACCGGCCCGACCGCTTCGAGGCCGATCTCCAGTTGCAGGCCCGCCCCGGTTCGCGCAGTCGGGAAGGCAAGCTGGCCAGTCGTCAGGTCAGCTCGCAACGCGGTCGCGAGCTCGCGGCCGTGCGCCCACAACGGGTGGATCCGCCCCACCAGCTGGCGCTCACGGCCACCCTGATGCAGGCCATTTTGAACCGGCCGGGCCGACCGTTGCCGCTGCGTATTGAAGATTTAAGGGTGAAGAAGCGTCAGCGAGTGGAGCAGGCCACGGTCGTTTTTGTGGTCGACTCTTCGGGCTCGATGAACAGCCAGAAAGTTATGCAGGCCACCAAAGGATTGGTCTTGCACTGGCTTCTGCACAGCTACCAGAAGCGTCACCAGGTCTGCTTGATCGGGGTGACGCGGGGACGCGCCCAGCTGGTGCTGCCGCCCACCCGCAGCGTCGAACGTGCCCGCGCCTGCTTGCAGGAAATGGTCACCGGTGGACGCTCCCCGCTCGGGCAGGCGCTGGCCCTGGCCGAACAGGTGTTGCTCGGCCTGCAGCATACGCGCATGCTGGTCATCTTATCGGACGGTCGAGCCAATCTGTCCACTCAGGAAGGCTTGAGCGCCCCTCAGCAAGTGGAACGTCAGGCCCTTCGTCTGGCTCCCCTGGGGGTCCAGACACTGGCCGTGGACACGGAAGCCGGACCCGTGCGCCTGGGCCGCATGCGCGGCCTGGCTCAGCTGTTGGGCGCTCGCTACCTTACCCTCGGCCAGCTCCAGCCAGGTTCGTAAAGAGCGAATTCAATCGAAGCTGTTGCTGCTCTAAAGTGTCAAAGGGGTTCTGACGCATGCGGTGGGGCAACACCAGGCGGGCCGCCTGGGTGAGCAGTCCTTCGCGGGCCATCCGGTCGCCGGCCAGAGCGCTCAGAGCCCGGCAGGTTTTGACCAGCGCGATGTCGGCGCGATGCCCCTGCACGTCTGCCTCCGCCGTGACCTGCAGGGCTCGCTCCAAGAGGCCGTCCGACAGCTCGACCTGGGGCAAGAGCTGTCGTGCCTGCTCGATGGATTCTCTGACCTTGGCCTCGCTGGAGGCAAACTCCGCGGAGAAACCTTCGGGATTGGCTTCAAAGGCCAGCCAGCGCTCCAGCACCAAGCGGCGCTCAGCGGCATCCGAGCTGCCCAGCACTTCCACACAAAGGCCAAACCGGTCGAGAAACTGCGGGCGCAACTCCCCCTCTTCGGGAT
>JALHOV010000334.1:3809-8812 GCA_022842865.1 Vulcanimicrobiota bacterium
GGATTCATGGTGCCGACCAGGATGAAGCGGGCGGGATGAACGTGAGAAATGCCCTCTCGTTCCACCCGATTCTGCCCGCTCACGGCCACGTCCAGCAAAAGGTCGACGAGATGGTCCTCCAGCAAATTGACTTCGTCCACGTAGAGGATGCCGCTATGAGCTCGGGCCAGCAGGCCGGGCTCGAACGCCTTGACGCCTTCTTGCAGGGCTCGCTCCAGGTGGAGCGTGCCCACCAGGCGGTCTTCGCTGGCCCCCAGGGGAAGCTCGACCAGAGGGAAAGTGCGGCCGTCGCTGAGGGGCGGTAAGCATCCGGCCAGGCTGCGCACCGCCGTGCTCTTGGCCGTGCCTTTGTGGCCGCGAATCAGCACACCACCCAGGCTGGGGTCGACCGCGTTGAGCAAGAGGGCGGTTTTCATAGCATTCTGGCCCACGATGGCGCTGAACGGGAACAACATGGCACCAGGATTCATGAGCTTTTTGCAAAAACCTGCAGCTGCCATGAATCTCGAATTGACTCCCCTTGGTTGGGCAACCATCAGTGCACTGCTGCTCTGCTCGGTTTACGTGTGCGCCTTCGGGCTGGAGCGCTGGATCGCCGTGAATACCTGGGGCTTTGTGCGCAGCCTGCCCGATTTGCCGGCCGACCCGGTGCAGGCCAAGAACCTGTTGTCCGATAAAAGGGCCCAAATCTATCGAATCTTAGAATTGGGACTGGAGTTCCCGGGCACGGACCGCAAAGCTTTGGAAGAGAAGCTGCTGACGGCTCTGGACCGCTCCCGGATAGAACTGGAGATGGGCCTGGATCACGTGGGCACGGTGGCTGTTATTACGCCCTTTATCGGACTTTTTGGCACCGTCATCGGAATTATGCACACCTTCGCCAGTCTGAAGAAGTCGGGAAATGCCGGTCTGGATGTTGTCTCCGGGGGCATCAGCGAGGCCCTGGTGACGACCGCGGCCGGGCTGATTGTGGCCATCCTGGCGGTGTTGGTTTTTAACGGTTTGAAGGCGGCCATCGGCCAGCGCACTCGTTTGGCCGAAGTTTTGCTGAGTCAGTGGGCTCAAAGCAGGCCGGATGGGCCTTAGCTCTGCTTCGGCCGGGGGACCTCTCTCGACCATCAATGTGACGCCGCTGGCCGACGTCTTGCTGGTCTTGCTGATTACCTTCGTGCTGGCCGCCGGGCCCATGAATGCAAGTTCCCGGCAGGATTTGCCTCGGGTGGTCGATTCTCCCTCAGCACGCCAACAGTATCGGGTTTTGGTGGGCGATGGCCGCGGTTCCTTTCAGATGGACGGACAGCCCTGCCGCCTGGACGGCCTCCCTCTGGCCGGCAAGCCGCTCTTGCTTTGCATGCCGCGAGCCGCTCCCTGGTCTCAGGTGGCTCCCGTGCTGGCCCAACTGCGCGCCCGTGGTTTTCAGCAACTGGAACTGGGGGTGCAAGAGCCTTGAGGAGGCGGCGCCGGTCGCGGGCGGGCGAGAGCGGCTTGAGCGAGATCAACATCGCTCCTCTGATGGACGTGCTGCTGGTGTTGCTGGTGCTCTTCCTGGTGTGCGCCTCTTCGCCACCCCGGTCGGTGCGCGCCAGTTTTCCCCCGGGAGGACAGGGGGCCGAAAGTTCCAGCCTGGTCTTGCAAGTCTCACGAGACGGGGTCTACCGATTGCTTCGCGACTCCCACCCGTTGGGCCAGGGCTCGCTGGAGCAGCTCCTGCCCCAGTTAAGAGGCAAGTCGGTTACGGTTCAACCCGATCCGGACGCGGCCTATGAGAGCGTCGTGCAAGCAGTGGCCGAGCTCGGACGGCGCCAGGTTCCTTTTCGCCTCCGCCTGCCATCGCTACCGTAGGCCTTACTCATTGGCCCCATTGAGTATGCTCAGGAGGCCGCGATACAGCCAGGGACGCAGGTCCTCGAGCTGCAATCCGAGCCCCATCGTGTCACGTAAGGTCAAGAAGCCAACCTCCGCGGCTAGAAATTCACGAATTTTTCAGGCCCTTAGAATTGGTCTGACCGGAGATTCCTGAGAGTGTGCCATTTTGCAGAGGGCGCGCCCGGGACTGTTGTGTCCTGCTCCGAGAGCGGCCCGACCACTACCTGGGAATCAGCTGGCAGTCGCCTCCGAATCGATCCTGCCTGCTCAAAAGACAACGACTCGCTGAATGCCTTTTATAGCCATGGCAACAAGTTCATTGGCCTGGAATCAGACGGATGGCTGCTCGGTTCGGGTGACTCAGACATTACATCTTGGGCTGTCGGACACAGCATGCTGGACTCCATGTCCGTCAGATGTTTCCAACCCGGCACCGAAAAGAATGGCGAGTCTAAACAGAGCAAGAAACCCTAGACTAGTAGCAACAACCGGCATCTCGGCTCAAGGGTTGCGAAAAATCGTGGTGTCGCTCGCGTTTGGAGTCATCGTCATCGCAAGTGACGGCCGCCCAGATCCTGATAAAGGCGGCCCAAGGGTTAGAGTCCCTGGCCCTGCACCACTTTTTTAGCCTGATTCGAGTCCCTAGCCTTCGGTCGGGAACGGTATCGGGAATCGTCCCAGGCATACTCTGACGAACAGAAATCTGCCAGGAGCATCCATCCGTGGGAAGACTCTCCTACCTTGCGCGTGCCATAGTCCAGGAGGGCAATCAGTATTTTTCTCATCTCTGGTCTCTTGCTAATCACCGATGATCGGCCTTTGCATGATTGTCAAAGACGAGGAAGCGGTCATTGAACGCTGTTTACGCTCGGTTCGGCCGCTGATCGATACCTGGACGATTGTGGACACGGGGTCCTTAGATCGGACTCCAGTCCTCATCGGCGAACTACTTCGAGACAAGCCAGGCCAACTGCTCCACCGCCCCTGGGTCAACTTTGCCCACAACCGCAACCAATCATTGCAATACAACCGAGAGCGCTGCCATTATCACCTGGTCGTGGATGCCGACGACTGGATTGAGGCGCAGTCCGAATTTCGGTGGCCAGAGCTCACTCATGACAGTTATGCTCTGGAGATCCACTATGAGGGGATTGTTCATCTGCGTCCGCAGCTACTCAGGACCTCGCTACCGTGGTGCTATCAGGGAGTGGTGCATGAACAACCCTTCGCTCCCAACGCAAATCAGGGGGGAACACTGGGGGGACTGGTCTATCACTGCGCCCAGGGAGAAAGTGCCAGAGCACGCGACCCGTTTCGCTTTCACCGAGACGCAGCGCTTCTCGAGGAAGAATTGAGGCGGCGGCCCGGCGACCCTCGTACGGTATTCTATTTGGCCCAAAGTTACCGGGATGGCGGCCGTCTTCGCGATGCCGTTGAGACCTATCGACAGCGCACGCTGTTAGGAGGCTGGAGCCAGGAGATTTATTGTAGTCACCTGCAGATGGGCCGCTTGCTTGTGCGCCTGGGAGCTTCAGCCAATGCAATCATTAACAGCTACCAGGCCGCCTTTGAGGTCGACCCAACTCGAAACGAAGCCCCCCTGGAGCTGGCCCGCCACTATCGTTTGCAAGGTAAGTATCAGCTAGCCCTGGTTTGGGCGCGCCAAGCCCACTTGCGCAAGCTCCCGCAGGACGGACTTTTTCTGGAAGTCGACGCCTACGGCTGGAGACCACTGGATGAGCTGGCGCTGGCCTGCCACTATACCGGACATCATCAGGAAGCGGTCCTTTGGGGCAAGGCACTGCTGTCGCAGTGCCAAGTGGAAGGGGAATTGCCTCGTCTGCGAACAAACCTGGGCTTTTATGAGAAAAGCGCGGACACCGTTTCCCCTGGTGAATGAGAGGCCGGTCGCATAAACCCAATGCCGGTTCTTCGCCTCGGTCCCTGGAGTCGCTGAGGTTTGGCGAAGCTAGTAGAAAAGGCCAGAGGGGTTGGCCACGTTGGTTGGGATTACTTGACCTGTTCCCCCAGCACTGGCGGGAGTGTAGACCGTCCCATCACCGAAACCGCCGCTCCCTCCAAATCCGCCCGAAGGCCCGCCGGAGACCGGGGCGACTAAGGTAATGCTAGGCGTCGTGGCACCGCCTCCAGCTCCGCCGTTGACCACAAACGTGACTCCGGGAACCCCGCTTGCTCCGGGGCCAATCAAACGAATCAGTCCCCCGCCTCCACCGCCGCCACCGCGACGCACTCCAAGTCCACCGTTTCCTCCGTTAGCGCGAACCACGGCGCCCGTCCCCAGGCTAATGCCATTTGAACTCCAACTCAGGATCACGATGCCACCGCCACCACCGCCTGAACCTCCGAACTCAGTCGTAGCGTCGGTTGCGTTTCCGCCGTTGGCTTCGATGGAGGCTCCGTTCCCCAGCGTCAAACCGCTAGCGGCCCGAATAGCAACCGTGCCACCGCCTACCCCAGGTATGAGGCTGCTGCCAATTCCACCGCCGCCTCCCCCATTTCTGGGAGTTTGGAAAATCGAAGCCGCCGCACCCGGCGTTAGCGCGGGCGCCGCAGCCGCGACACCTCCTGTCCCGCCTGATGCAGCTGGACCATTGGTTATGCCGCTGACTATGGCCAAGACTCCCGGCGGTACAGCGTACCAGCTGCTTGTCACAATCCGGGCATTCGCCCCCATCGTGAATGCTCCCGAACAACGGATGGTGACGCCGCTCGGTACCGTCAGGGTCTGATTGGCATTGATGGTCAAGTTGGTGAACTGAAGATTGCCACCAGAAGGAAGCCCCCCCGTATTCCAGTCGGTAGTGGTTGTAATCGTCAACGCTCCAGCCGATCCATCGCCAAAAGCCGAGGCTCCAGTTCCGGCAGCGCCTGTCGCGCCCGTGGCGCCGGTTGCGCCCGTAGCACCATTCGATCCGTTCGTTCCATTGGCACCAGCGGGACCCGTTGCACCAGTAGCACCAGTAGCACCGGTGGCACCCACGGCACCATTCAAGCCGTTCGTTCCATTGGAACCAGCGGGACCCGTTGCACCAGTAGCACCGGTGGCACCCACGGCACCATTCAAGCCGTTCGTTCCATTGGCACCAGCGGGACCCGTTGCACCAGTTGCACCAGTA
>JALHOV010000335.1:0-6301 GCA_022842865.1 Vulcanimicrobiota bacterium
CCGCATCCTAAAGTTCAAGGGGGGCTGCGCCTCCCCCTTGGACCCCCCGCAAAAAGGTTCGTGCCCCCTCTTTAAGGAAAGGTCCGGGATGACGACGCAAAACCTAACCATCAATGAAAAAGCCCTGGCGCGCGCTGCCAACGAAGCTCGCGGACTGGCCATGGACGCGGTCCACACCTGCAGCAGCGGCCACCTCGGTCTGCCCCTGGGCTGCGCCGAGATTGGGGCCGTACTCTTCGGCCACGCGCTCAGCTACGATCCCGCCCAGCCCAAGTGGCTCAACCGCGACCGATTCGTGCTCAGCGCCGGGCACGGATCGATGTTTCTTTACAGCTGGCTGCACCTGGCCGGCTACGCGGTCACTCTGGACGATGTCAAGAAATTCCGCGTGCTCCATTCCAAGACTCCCGGTCATCCGGAATTCCACTGGACGGACGGCGTGGAAGCCACCACCGGACCGCTCGGACAGGGAATCGCCAACGCCGTAGGTTACGCCGTTTCGGCCAAAATGGCGGAGGCTCGCTACAACACCTCCGAGCACAAAATCTTCGACCACCACGTGGTTTGCCTGGCCGGCGACGGCTGCATGCAAGAAGGGGTGGCCATGGAAGCGGTGGGCTTCGCCGGCCACTTCAAGCTGGACAACCTGATTTTGATCTACGACAGCAACGACGTGACCCTGGACGCCCTGGCCGCGGCCACCCAAAGCGAAAGCGCCCAGAAGCGCTTTGAAGCCATCGAGTGGGATGTGCAAGAGGTGGACGGAAACGATATGACGGCTTTCCTGGCCGCCTACGAAAAAGCCAAAGCGGGCAGCGGCAAACCCCAGCTGATCATCTGCAAGACTCTGATTGGCAAGGGCATTCCCGAGGTCGCCGGCACAGCCAAAGCTCACGGCGAAGGCGGCGCCAAGTTTATCGACGCCGCCCGCAAAGGGCTGGGCCTGCCCGAAGAGCACTTCTTCGTCAGTCAGGAAACCCGCGATTTTTTTGCTGAACACGGCAAACAGCAAACCGCCCGTTACAACGAATGGGTCAAAAGCTTCCAAGCCTGGCAGAAGGCCAACCCGGAGAAAGACAAGGAGCTGCAGAGCGCGCTGAAAGGCGAGCCCCCGGCCGACCTGCTCTCCAAGGTGCCCGAATTCCCGGCCGACAGCAAAATCGCCACTCGCAAAGCCGGCCAGGAAGTGCTGCAACCCATGGCCGCGGCCGTGCCCTGGCTCATGTCGGGCAGCGCCGATCTGCACGGTTCGACGCTCAACTACATCGCCGCTTCGCAAGACTGGGGCCCGGAAAACTGGGCCGGGCGCAACATCCGCTTCGGGATTCGCGAGCACGGCATGTGCGGCATCATGAACGGCATCGCCTATGACGGGCTGTTCCGCGCATCGGGCGCCACCTTCCTCGTGTTCGCAGACTACTGCCGCGGATCGATTCGACTGGCCGCCCTCTCAGGCTTACCCACCCTGTACATCTTTACCCACGACAGCGTCGGCGTAGGTGAAGACGGCCCCACCCATCAACCGGTGGAGACCGTCAGCGCTCTGCGACTGGTGCCCAACCTGGACGTTATTCGTCCCGCCGATCCGGAAGAAACGGCGGGAGCCTTCGCTGCCGCCCTCACTCGCCTGAACGGCCCCACGCTGCTTTCGCTGACGCGCCAGGCTGTGCCCATGCTCAACGACGCGTCCCCTCAAGAGCGCCGTCAGGGCGTAGCCAGGGGCGCCTATGTCCTGATCAAGGAAAAAGGCGAGCTGAAGACCATCTTGCTGGCCTCCGGTAGCGAGGTCCAGCACGCCGTAGCAGCCGCCAAAACTCTGGGCGACGGCGTGCGCGTGGTCAGTGTGCCCAGCTTCTTGCGCTTCGACCAGCAGGACTCCCATTACCACGAACAGGTGCTGCCGGCCAGTTGCACCCGGCGCGTGGCCATCGAAGCCGGCGCCACCGGCCTGTGGTGGAAATACGTGGGCTTGCAGGGCAAGGTGATCGGTATCGACCGCTTTGGAATGAGCGCACCCGGCGACAAGGTCATGAAGGAACTCGGCATCAGTGCCGATCATCTCGTCGAGGTGGTGCAAAGCCTCGCCTGAAGGACCTGAGATTCACGCCCAGGCCGTTCGTCTTCAGTTTCTGAAAGGCGAACGGCCTCGTCTTCTCTCCCCCTACTTACCGGCTCTCGAAGAACTGCAGGGCAAGCGCGTCAAGCAAGTCGGTGCGCAGGGGAAAGCCTTCCTCATTACCTTCGAGGGCGGCCTGACTCTTTATGCCCATATGCAGCTTTACGGACGCTGGATGTTCGGTAAGCCGGGCCAGCAGCACAAGACCAACCGCCAGTTGCGCCTCAGCCTGGCCACCGCCGACCAGGAAGCCGGCCTCTACAGCGCCACCCAGATTGAGCTGCTCAACGCGGCCGGACTGAAGAAGCACGCCTATCTGAGCCGGCTCGGCCCGGACCTGCTCGACCCGGGCACAAAGCTAGCGGATCTCATCCAGCGAATCCAGAATAAGCAATTTTCTGGCCGGCGATTGGCCGCTCTACTGCTCGACCAGACCTTCTGGGCCGGCCCGGGCAACTATCTGCGCAGCGAGATTCTTTTTTGCGCCGGCCTGAGCCCGGAGATGCGCCCCAAGGACCTGGATAAAGAACAGCAAGTGAGGCTCGCTCGGGCCTCTCTGGGCCTGGCCCGTCGTTCCCTGAAAACCAAAGGCATCACCACTCCTGCCGAGCTGGTCAGCGAAGCCAAAAAAGGCGGGCAAACCCGCCGCCTCTATCGACACTGGGTTTTCAACCGGCTGGGACGACCGTGCTGGATTTGCGGCGTGCCGGTTCGCAAAGAAGAATGGAGTGGGCGCCGCCTCTATCGTTGCCTGGAATGTGAGGGGGGCGGATCCCGAGAGATGAATTTTCAAGACGTGGAATAAACCACGGACGGCGGCGACGGGGCTCAGGTCTGAATTCGGAACGCAAATTTTCTTGGGGAGAGACCAATTCCAATGAATAAGATTATATTTGCCATTCCCTTTGTTCTGATGAGCGTAACCGCGTGGGCTGAGCCCAAAACCGAGCGAGATCCCTTTGTGGATCTGTCCCAAAAGAGCCCGGGCGTGATCTTGGAGGGCGACCGGCCGACCCACACGCAGAAGCCCGAAATCACCCCACGCGTCCACGCCAAAAAGCCGGTGCAAGTCGTTCAGGTCGCTCCGAAATTGAACGTTTTGGGATTGGTCACCAATTCTCGTCAACCCAAAGCCATCGTGGCCGGGGAGAAAAGCACTTTTATCGTGGCTCAAGGCGACAAACTAGGCGATTATCGAGTGGCCAAGATCGACCGCAGCGGCATCACACTGGCCTTCAAGCACAATCGCTATCAAATCCCCCTCGGACACTGATTAAGGAGCCTCTGGCCCAATGGAAAGCGCGCCAGAAAACCACTGCGTAGAGTCCGCTCCAAAGCGACCACCAGGCGTAGACTCCGCTGGACTGCCAGCACCACACGCTCAGCAGAGCACACAGCAATGCCAGCAGTTGAGCCGAAAAGACCCGCGAACCCTCGAGCCGGCGTCCCCCCTCGTCGCCGCGACTCTCAGGCGCCCCCGCCAGACAAACCGACAGGAAACTCAAGCACAGCAGGAGACCCCAACTCAACTCAGGAGACATGCCTGCTCCCGAGAAGCTATCGCTGGAGGCCATACTAACCAGGGCCACCGCCCCGAAAACCAGGTGCCGCCTTAACGGCTGATCCAGCACCGCGTCCAGAAAAAAGGCAGCGGCGGCAATCCAGGCGGCCTGGGGGCGCAACCAGGCCAGGCCCAGCAGCAACAAGGAATCCAACCAGCGGGCCGGCATCCCAGGAGTGCGGTTGACGAAGCGCATTCCCAACAGCAGCAAAAAAAGACCGCTGGAGTAGCCACCCCAAAGGGTGGCCAGCAAGGCGGCCAGCAGGGCGGCGGGGGGACGGTCGGGATCCAGTTCGCGTGCGATGGCCCAGGCGAAGAAGACGGAAAGACCGGCCGACCAGCCCCACAGCCACCCGGCCAGGACCGCCCAAAGCACAATGGCCAGATTGGACGGGTAGCCCGGGTCCAGGCTGCGCCACATACTGCTCCAGTCGCGAATCTTCACCCTTGCGTAACCGCCAGCTCAAGCTTGACGTTCCTAAGCTAAAAATACCAGGTGAGCTGCCAGGCCGCTTCGCGCCGCTAGCACGCGATTCCGTGATCCCAATAGGCGGGAAATAGACCGGCGCGGCCCTCTTTGATGCGAACATTGGTCCATTCCAGGCGCCGTTTGCCGCCTTCCAGCAGCTTTTTGCCGGTGCGCACCATCTCCGGCAGCTGGCGCAACAGGAAGCGCAAGTCCTTCAAAGATGCATGCCGGTCCTTTTTGTCTAGATGGATCATGGGAAACTTCAAGCGCGGCAATCTCTGCGGAATGCGGATATTGGAGCGCTCCAAGAAATTGAGGTCCTGATAGTGGACCAACAGGGGGTTGCCGGGACCAAAACAGGTGACCGGGGGCACACTCTGCTTCATGGCCTCTTTAACGCTGGCGAATACGCTGATGCCGCCATCCTGGAAGCGCGTAGAGCCGCCCACCACCACCCCATATTCCTTGCCGTGACTGGTCAAACGAAAGACCTCGTGATCCTTGATGGTGTTCCACGGCTCCAGCACCAGGAAATGCTCGCAGTCCAGATAGAGTTCGCGAGCCTTCTTCTCGCCCAATAAGTCCAGGATCGAATAAGGAATACATTCGGCGTCGGCGGGCCAGAGGGCTTCGCGGATCCAACCGTGATGGCGAGGCGCCGGGTCGACAAAAATTTCGGAATTGGGGCAGCGCCTGCGCAATACCTCGGCAAATTCTTCGGTCGGCACCAGCATTTGAACGGGTGCTCCTTCCTGTTTGAAACATTTGTCCAGCCAGGCGATCTGGCTGTCAAAATCCAGGGGCTGGGCCACCACTTCGGTAAAAACCGGCTGTTGATTGGTTTCCGAGGCCAGGATGACCAGACAGCCTCGGGTGATCTCTTCCTCCCCGGGGCGCCAGATGGGGGTCCAGGATTGAGAATAGCTGCAGACTCCGGCCAGGTGAAAAAGTTCGGTATGAGTGGGCATTTTGTGTTCCTCCTTGGTGTTCGTAGAGGAAGCTTAGGGGAGCGATTTCTCCCAAAGTACTACCGAAGCCCGGAATTTGTTAACGATTTTCGGTCGGATCCGGCCAGGCATACAAATCGGGGCGGCGATGCTGCAAACTTGGCAGACGCAGGCGTATTTCATCTTGGCGCGCGAAGTCCAGGTCGGCCACGATCATGCTCTCGCTGTCCCCGGCCTGGGCCAGCACGGTGCCCCAAGGATCGATAATCATCGATCGTCCGTAACTGCTGGGGGTACCCGGCGTGGTGCCCAACTGATTGGGAGCGAGCACGAAGACCTGGTTCTCGATGGCCCGCGCGCGCAGCAGAACCTCCCAGTGGTCCCGTCCGGTCCGTTCTGTGAAGGCGGAGGGCACGGTGATGATGCGCGCCCCCAGCAGCGTCAGCCGACGATACAACTCTGGAAAGCGCAAGTCATAGCACACCGTCAGACCGAGCAGGTGACCTTCCACCTGGGACACGACCAATTCGCTGCCCGGAGTCACATTGGCCGATTCCCTGGACACCGCTCCCGGAATGTCTACATCGAAGAGGTGGATTTTCCGATAGACGGCCACCCGCTCGCCGCCGGGAGAGAAAAGACAAGAGGTATTATGAATGGCCGCGCCCGCTTGCTCGGCGATCGAGCCCGCTACCAGCCAGAGGCCATGGCGGCGCGCCTGCTCCGCTGCCCAAAGCAGACTGGGTCCATCCAGACCTTCGGCCTGTTCGCGCACGCGGGCGCTTTCTCCGCGGCGATTGAACACTTCCGGCAAGACCACCAGGCGGGCGCCGGCCGTCGCGGCCTTCGCGATCATCTCGGCCGCCACCAACAGATTCCGCTGCGTTTCTAAGGTCGAACTGAGCTGGACCACCCCGACTCTCATGTGAGAGCAGGCTGCATGGCGTCCATTTCAAAGCCTTCCTGACCGGGATAGCGGCCCTGGGAATCCGGCCAGAGAATCTGCAAGGCCGGGAAACCTTCGGGCCGGTCTTTATAAAACCAGACGTTGTAGCCAAGGTATTTGCGGTGCAACTCGGGCGGAACCTTACGCAACAAACAATCCACGCCATCGAGCAAAGTGTCGTCGCGGGAGCCATCCCGGTAGGCGTGCCCTTGCTTGATCTGTTCCACGGCCAGGCCCATGATTGGATGGGAAACTTCCGGCT
>JALHOV010000335.1:6311-8803 GCA_022842865.1 Vulcanimicrobiota bacterium
CGTGCGTCCGATACAATCCAACAGTAAAGCTATACCCGGGTCCCTGAGCATCTCCACGCACATGCACAAAGTGCCAGCCGTGAGTCTGGACGTCGGCTAAGAGTTTTTGTTCAGAATCATTCATCATGGAGCGCTTCTTCTGCGAGGAATGCTGCCGGCCCTGGTGTAGAGACGGCTATGAAATACGGTGCACGCAATAACCTCAAAGCCAAAGTCAAATCCATTCAGACCGGCGACGTCATGTCTATGGTGAAGTTCGAAATCACGCTGCCGGCGGACATGGCCTCCGTCATGACCACCGAATCATTGCAAGACTTGCAATTGAAGGTCGGCGACGAGATCCAACTGATCGTCAAGGCCATTCACGTCCTGGCCGTCAAAGACTGACTCTTTTGCGCAGTACATACAGGTGGGACCAGACTCGGGCATATTTGACCAGGTCATGAAACCATTGGGGCGGGATTCGGAAATGGTGGGCGGTGGTGTCACTGATCACATGGGGCACATAGCAGTGCCAGTTGGGATGCTCCTCCAGCAGTTCCAGTCCGTGCCCCTGGGCCTGCCGAAGCAGAGTGAGAGCGGCCAGGTTCCAGTCCGGATGGTCGCACCAGAAGAGCAGTCCCCCCGGCGCCAGACAGCGGCTCGCGGCCTGCAGAAACTCACCGGCCAACTCCAGATCGCGCGGCGGATCGGTCATGACTGCAGCATACGCCCCCGAGTAGGAGTCCGGAAGTTCCCGCAGGTCGTGGACTTCCCCGCCAATCCCCATTTCGGCCAACCAGGCGATGACGCGCGGGTCGATGTCGAGCACCTGGATTTCATAATCTCCCAGCAAGCTCAAGGCCAGCCCGGTGGCATCGTCATCGCCTAAGGCCAGCACCCGCCCGTGACCTCCCAGATGGCGATGCACCGTCTCGGCCCGGCGCAGGCTGGAGGCGGGGTCGACCGAGCATTGGGAAAACTCCTGGCTGGCCTCGGGGTAGGGCTTCAGCCGGGACTGGAACTTCAGCAAGACCTGGTCGTCCGGCCCGGGGGCGGGTTGATGAATGCGTTGGTAAGTCACTTCCGTCATGCGCAGGCTGTAGCGCATATAAAAGGTCTGCAGGCGGTCCTGGCTCTGGAAGCGTTGGAGCAGAGCATCGATCCTGTTCGAGAATTCTTCCAATCGATAGGGAACGGAAGGCTTCTCCCCCAGCAGTTGCCCGATCAGTTCGCTCAACCGTTTCGCTGACACGGCCTCGGCATTCGACAAGACGGCGAGGAAAACCGCCCCAGGCACCTAACCGATCCACAGTGAAGATCCAAAAAATCCCTCGGCCGGATGGCTTTCAGCTCGGGCCGGCACCGCGCTGGCAGGAAGTCGCCGACCTCCCCTTGCTGACGAAAGAACGGGTCCAGCAAGCCCTGGCTCGCGTAACTCGGGATGAATGGCCCGACCCGATCCAAGCGGCCGTGCTTTGCGCTCTCTTTGAGGAGGACGGTTGCCTGTGCGTGCTGCTCACGCGCCGCGCCGCCAGCATGCGCTCCCACACCAGCGAGGTATCCTTTCCCGGAGGTCGCCTGGAGAAAGACGAGTCGCCCCAGGCGGCGGCTCTGCGCGAAGCCTTCGAGGAAGTCGGCCTGAACCCCGATGAGGTGGAGATTCTCGGCAACCTCAGCCCCTTTTCCACGCGCAAGCTGGAAGTGGCCATTCTGCCCTTCGTAGGCTGGCTGTCCCAACCGCCCAGCCTGGAGCCCAACCCCGACGAAGTCGAGCAGATCCTGCGCGTGCCCCTGGCCCGCCTCTGGGAAAAAGGCGCCTACCATCAAGAAATCTGGGACCTGCCCGAGATCTCCGGACTGGCCATCCACTTCTTTGAACTGGACGAAGACATCGTCTGGGGAGCCACCGCCCACGTGCTCGACGAACTGCTGGGACGGCTGTTCATCGAGAGCTAGGGGGGACTGCGTCTCCCCCCGACTGGCCGGTATGCCCGGTGCGGGCGTGATGGGCGCGCTTGGAACCGGCACCCTGGTAGCCTGGCTCTTCGGCTAAAAGCGAATCCTCAAGGAAAAGCCTTTTTTATTTCCCGAGGTAGGGGCTTTCTTGAAGCAAACGAGCGATGGGCGCATACCCCGATCGGGAGCGAGCCGCTTTGAGCACGGCCTGCTGTTCAAAAGCGGCCAGACGAGGGAACACGGAACGGCAATAAGCGCATCCCAGCATCTGCGCGAAGGCCTCGCCGTCCCAGCCCGGGTTCTCGTCGGGGGCCCGTCTGAGCATCATCTCTGCCTTCTCATTGAGCTGCTTGCGATACAGTTGCAGCAGAACCTCCGGATGCTTTTGCTGGAAGGCCTCAAAGAGGCGGCCGGCGTCGCTGTCCGATTGACAAGAACCGCGCAAGATCCAAGACCAGAGGTGCTCCGAGCGCAGGCGCGGATTCCCTGAAGCCTCAGCCACCTCTTGCAAATTCGAGTTCTCCTCCAGCCCTTTGCGCAAGGAACTGGCGTGG
>JALHOV010000336.1 GCA_022842865.1 Vulcanimicrobiota bacterium
GCGAGCTGGCGCACTTGTCTGGAGGTGCGCGAATTTTTGCTCGCATGTGCGCGAGCTGGCGCACGTGTGGGGGGTGCGCGAATTGTTGCTCGCATGTGCGCGAGTGGGCGCACGTGTGGGGGTGCGCGAGTTGGTGCTCGCATGTGCGCGAGCTGGCGCACGTGTGGGGGGTGCGCGAATGGGTGCTCGCATGTGCGCGAGCTGGCGCACGTGTGGGGGGTGCGCGAATGGGTGCTCTCATGTGCGCGAGCTGGCGCACGTGTGGGGGTGCGCGAGTTGGTGCTCGCATGTGCGCGAGCTGGCGCACTTGTCTGGAGGTGCGCGAATTTTTGCTCGCATGTGCGCGAGCTGGCGCACGTGTGGGGGGTGCGCGAGTTGGTGCTCGCATGTGCGCGAGCTGGCGCACGTGTGGGGGGTGCGCGAATGGGTGCTCTCATGTGCGCGAGTGGGCGCACGTGTGTAGGGCGCGCCCACTGGTGCTCGCATGTGCGCGAGTGGGCGCACGTGTGGGGGTGCGCGAATTTTTGCTCGCATGTGCGCGAGCTGGCGCACGTGTGGGGGGCGCGCGAATGGGTGCTGGGGTGTGCGTGAGCCGGCAGGCTGTGGCGTGAGGCTGGGGAAAATCTTGGGGTGAATTTTGCGCTGCGGCCCTGGTGTCTGGAGGATGTTCCGTTACTTCAAGAGGCCTGTTCGGATCCGGCGCTGCGGCGCATGATCGGGCTGCGCCAGGGTTGTGGTCGGCGGGCGGCCGAGAACTGGATTGGACGGGTGGATTCGTCTTCCCTGGTGATGGTTCTGAATGGGGAGCCGGTGGGGGAGGTGGGCTTGGAGCCGGATGCCTTCGGTCATTCCGCACTGCTGCATTATTGGGTGTTGCCGCGCCTGCAGGGCAACGGCCTGGCCGAGCGGGCGGCCCGGATGGTGTGCGATCAGGCGGTCGGCTTGATTGTGACCGCTTACGTAAGCGAGCGCAATTTGGCTTCGGTGCGAGTGCTGGAGAAACTCGGTTTTCAGCGCGGCGGGCGTATCCGGCAGTTCGCCGGATACCCCGGACCACGCGATACTTACACCTATTTTCGCTTACCGCATCAAGAGCCGGAATAGCTTCTGCATCAGGCCGGGCGGTTTTTGGGGTGGCGCATCTTTCGGCTGACGGGTGGGTCGTTCCGGGCGGCGGAATCGGCGCACCTGAAATTGCGGAATGCCTGGTCCTTGCTCTGGACCCTGAACCGCCGTGTGGATATACTAGGGATATCCGTTGAGCTGGAGGCTAGATGCAGAGTCGAGTTAAGAAGTGGGGCAATAGCCAGGGGTTGCGATTGTCACAGGAGTTGCTTCGTCTGGCAAAGCTGAGCGTGGGAGACGAGGTAGAGATCTCCGTGGTGATGGAACAGATTATTGTTAAGAAAGCCGCTCCCAAGCGTGTCACCATCGCCGAACTTGTGGCTGAGATTCCCGAAGATTACCAAGCCGGAGAAATGGATTGGGGTGAGCCCGTGGGTCGCGAGGAGTGGTAGCGAAACGGTATGTTCCACGTCGGGGGGACCTCTGCTGGGTTACCTTCGATCCACAATCAGGGCGAGAGCGAAAGGGCCGGAGGCCTGCTCTGGTCCTGAGCAACCAAACGTTTAACCGACGTCTTGGATTAGCAATGATGTGCCCCATCACCGATACCGACCGTAGGTTCGCTTTCCATCTACCTGTCCCATTGGGTTCGGGGCTCACTGGATTTGTCATGGTCGAGCAGCTCAAGTCGGTCGACTATATACAGCGAAGTGCCGAATACGCCGGAAAAGTTGCACGCGAGTTTCTTTTGGAAGTCGCGGTGATTCTAGAGGCATGCATCGAAGACGAGGACTCTTGAAGAACCGGCGTTAGTCGCGCTTGACTCCCAGGCTTTCTGTCACCGGGTCGGGGCGGCGCCAGCGCCAGGCTGCGAAAAGGCAGCCCACGGCGGCCGGCAAGAAGCCGGTCAGGAACATGGGGTCGTCGATTTCGCCTTTGCCTGAGAAATACTGGACGGCGAAGCAGAATCCGACAAAGAGCCAACCCAGATTGGGCAAGATCCACGGGTTGATTGTGCGGGTTGGCACGAGCCGATTCCAGAGCACGCTGACCCCCCAACAGGGCAGGACGAAAATCAGGTAGCCGGCTACGACCAGCCCGAAAGAGTAGGCGAGGGGATGATGGATGTCGGTATTGGTGGCCACTCCTTAGGTTTCGGCAGGGGAGCTCGACTACCTGGTTAGCCAGGGCGCGGGTGGGGCCAGGGGCAAGGCGAGCAGATGGTAGATGCAATCACTGTCGCCGTTGTAGAGGAATAGCTGCAGCGAGTGGCCTCCTTGAAGCAAGCTGGCCGCCTCGGTTGCCTTGAGTTCTTGTTCACCTTCCAGGGTTTCGTTCCAGCTGAGGTCGTGCTGTCCGGGCAGGTCGACGCCTTCTTGGCTGGATACGGTGAAGATTCGCACCGAACCGGGGTTGGGCCCGTTGACGAGCTGGCCGGCGGCGGCCAGGAGCTGAGAAATCTCCCCTTGCCAGGACCACCACGCGCCCAGACAGCACTGTGGAGAACGGGTCTGGTTGAAAATGACCAGTTGCAAGGTGTCCATGCGATGCTATTCGGCTCGAGTCGGGCAAACCCCGTGGCAGTTCTTTGCGTGCGAACCACGAAGTGAGTCGACGGTTTTCCCACTGGCGATGGGCGTGGGAGCAGTGTGGGGTTTTTTCTCACCCATCGAGGCCTTCTCCCCGGTGGTCTTGGGCCGCTGGTGAGGTCCTAGGCGGCCAATCCGACCAGCCTTTTGACGCGGGCCCAGAACGGGATGGTCTGCGGCTTGCGCAATTGGTTTTCGAAATGCGCTTGCTCGGCTCGTTTGTTGGCCAGCACGACCAGGGCCCATTCGATGGAATGTGTGTCCTGGCGGGCTTTCTGGGTTTTGGCCAGCACGACCGGGTGGCCGGTGATGTCGGCGTGGCGCAGGAGCGCGTCGGCGTTTTCGAACTCGTGACCACAAGAACAGGGGTGATGGCTCATACGTTGAGATTAGCAGCGGAGCGCTAAGCGTCGGTCAAAAGCGAGTTGGGTTTATTAATTTTGTGTTGCCATTCCGTAATATTCAGCGGGTCGCGGTATTTGGGCAATCGCCAGGCGACCGGTGAGGCCAAGATTTTTAATGCGGAAGGCAAGCTGGTGGCTCACGCTACGGCTACATGCTTGATTTTATCAGTTCCCGCAGAGCTTCATCGTGGACATGGGAGGCGCGCAGTCGGGTGAGGTGGGTGTAGAGGCCGTGCATCTGCCCGTGATACTGGTGGCAGCTGCCGGCGCATAACTCGGCCTGGCGACGCGCAGCCGGCAGGCCGACAATTTCGCAATAGTACTCGGTCCGTTCCGTCTCATCTTCGCCGGAGCCGACGGTGACGGTCCGGGAGCAGCAGATGGCGCGCACGGCCCGGCAGTCCTGGCGCAGCTGCTCGAACATATAATAGAGGCTGGCGTCGGGGAAATTCTGCAGCCCATTCAGCAAAACTGCGCGGATTCTGTCCTGGGCTCGTTGGACGGTGGCGGCCAGCTCGTCTTCGATGCTTTTGGCCTCTTTGGCGGCCAGCTCGCGCGGGCTGGTGGTGAAGATGTTGATTTTGTCCATCAGGGTCACCTTTTTCTGGGCATTTAAGGTCACCTGGCCGGCTTCTTGGTGTTCACTGGCGGCCAGCCGGGCGGCTTTGACGGCGTCGTTGAGCGCCTCTCCGAGATGGGCCTTGAGTTGCTCCGGGAGGGTCCGACCCCCGTCGGCCGGGGGTTTGGCGGCGCAAACTTGCTCCACCAGACTCTCGTAGTCCCCGGAGAAGCCGTGTCGCTGGGATTGCTGCTCGATCAGCCAGTCGCAACTGGGGATCAGGGTCTCAGCGTGGTTCAGGGGGCACTGGATGGAGGAACTGGAGGTGCCCCGCCGGGTGCTCACCAACGCCAAAGCTTCGATGACCGCGGCCAGCCGGTCGTGGAGGAAGCACGTTTCTTGTTGGGAGCGCCAGCTATCACAATGGTAATGGTAGTCCTTATAAGCCTGCTTCAAGAGACGCAGGGTCTCTTTGCGTTCGCTCTTGAGCTGCTTGACCTCGGCCTCAGCGGGGGAGTCGGTGAAGACGTTGATGCGGTCGATCAGGGTGACGCGCTGATTGGCTTCGGACAGGCGGCGATCCAGGTCGCAAAGGAGGTCTAGCTGGCTGCGTAAGGGAGCCAGGATGGGGTCTTCTCGGCGAGCTCCGGAGCTGGTTTCTTCCAGCAGGTCGATGAGCAGAGGCCCGGCTAGAATTGCCTTGCTTTTGCGCAGCTGCCCGGCGGCGTTGAGATACCTCTCCTCATGCTGTTCCAGGTGGTCGAGCAGACTGCGCAGAGGGCTGGCGGGCTCTTTCTTGAGGGCCTTTTTGAGAGCACTGGGAGATTGGCCCTGGAGGGCCACTTTCAAGCCGAGTTCGAGAATTTTGTTGCTCATTTCAGACCTCCACGGGTTCTTCGATGAGCTCGAATACGCCGTTGTCGAACGGTTCTCCCGGTGCTTTCTCTCGCAACCGGAAGCGCTCGCGCAGTCCCTTCTCGGCCATTTTAAGGGCCCGGTGGTGGCAATACGGATTGTTGCCCGGCCGGTCGAAAAAGACGTGGGCCGTCCAGGTGCAGCCGCCGCGGCAGAGGTCGGCGTGTTCGCAGCTTCGGCAGAAACCCCAGAGGTGTTCGACCGAATTTTGGCTGTTGATATTGAGTGCCGGTGCATTCAGGATCATGTCGCGAATTTTGTGGTCCCGGATGTTTCCGCCGCTGTAGGCCCGGGTGGGCAGGGAGGGGCAGCCCTTGAGAGTACCATCTGCCTCCAGTCCCAGTCCGTGTTGGCCGGCCTGGCAACCGGCCCAGACGTGCCATTCGTCTCCTTCGCTGCGCAGGATACGGTCGAAGGGTCCGTAATAGCCGACATTGTTGCCGGGGGCGATGAAGACGCCGTCCGCGTCGCCGCGCTGCTTGAGGCGGGCTAACTGGGGGAAGAGGTCGAGCAGTTCGTAGGGCTGCAGCAGGATGTCGGGCTGGTCGGCAGCGTTGCCCATGGGCACGGTCAGTTGCCATTGCCAGGCTTTCATGCCGGCCCCGCGCTGGAGTTCGTAGGCCTGGTGGATTTCGGGCGCGGTCAGGCGGTTGAGCTGGGTGTTGCAGGCCACCCGCATGCCCGCCTCGCCCAGGTTTTCCAGCGACTGGTAACAGGCTTTCCAGGAGCCTTTCTTGCCCCGTAGACGGTCGTGGGTCGCTTCCAGGCCGTCGATGGAAACCGAGGTCTGGCGGATGCCGGCCGCGACCATGCGACGGGCCAGCTCTTTGGAGATGCCGAAACCACCGGTGGTGAGGGTGCAGGCCATGCCTGCGTCTTCGATGGCGCGCGCGATTTCCAACCAGTCTCGGCGCAGGAAGGCTTCGCCGCCGATGAGGGTGATTTCGTCGATGCCGACTTCTTTGAGTTGGCGCACCACCTCCAGGGCCTCGGCGGTGGTCAGTTCGTTGGGCCGAGCTTTACCCGCCCGCGATCCACAGTGGTTGCAGGCCAGGTTGCAGGCGAGGGTAATCTCCCAGACGGCGTAGCTGCGCCGCTCGTAGGCTCGCTTAGCGGTCAGGGCCGGTCCTTGGGAGAGCGGGGCGCGCCGTAGACTTTGCCTGACGGTTGTTGATTGATGATGGGAGTCGCCTCGGCACGGGGAGCGCCATAGACCTCTGCGGCGGGGCGCTCGTCGAGGCTGGGGGTGGCGCTGCTGCTGGCGCTGGGGGTGGGCCGCAGGTTGGGAGGCGGCCCGCCGTAGACGGAAGTGGGAGTGCAGCCACTGATGACGCCCAGGGCCAGCGCGAAACCCAGAGTGGCCCAGCCCGAGACGCGACGCACCTTGGCTTCCTCGCGACGCATGGCTTCCGCCGCCTGCTCCAGGCGCTTCTGCAGGGCCTGGGGATCTTTCCAGGGCTTACGGGGGAGGAGTGGCTCTTCCATGGCCGCGGCTTCGGGGTTTGGGGGCGGGTTCCCTACGCCAGAGCAGGGTCGAGGGGGACAAGAGGGAATATCGGACGATGCGATGGTTTCCGCTGCTGGCCGTGTTGGTCCTGTTCGTTTCCGCTGGAACTCTGGATTGGGTGCCAGGCCGCTGGTGCCTTCGTGCCGTGGGCCTGTCCTGGCTGAGCACCGTGCTGTTCCTGTCGCTGACCCGGCCTGACTTATTGAGCCGTCGCTTGCGCCCAGGGCTCCAGCCCGCCAGTTGGGATGGGTCGCTGTTGCGACGCTTGAGGATGTCCATTTTGCTTTTGTTGGCGGTGGCGGGCGTGCAGTCGGGGCGGTCCCATCTGCCCTTAGATCCGGTGCTTTTTGCCTGCGGTTTGTTGGCGCTGCTGACCGGGACCCTGTTGCTCTGGGCATGCCTGTATCACAACCCCTTTTTCGAGACCGAGGTCCGTCATCAAAGGGACCAGGCGCAGTCGGTGGTGCAAACGGGACCCTACGAGTGGGTGCGCCATCCCGGATACGGGGCTTTGATTTTGATGCTGGGTGGCCTGCCCTGGATGCTGCACTCCAGTGGCGCGGTGCTACCCTGGCTGCATTGCGTCTACACGCTGGTCACCCGCCTGGGATACGAGGAAGCTTTTTTGAACGAGCGTCTGGCCGGCTATCGGGAGTATCAAATGCATGTGCGCTTTCGATTGATCCCCGGAATTTGGTAGCTTCCAGGTCAAACCGCGGCCGACGAGAAAGCCCGGCAAAGAATGGGAGAGATGAATTTTGGCCGCCCGTAAACGCTCTGTCGCTAACCACCTGGAGGCCTGCGAAGCGCCTCAGGCTTTTCCGGTGGTGGGCATCGGCTCCTCCGCAGGCGGGTTGTCTGCTCTCGAAGCCTTTTTTACGGCTATGCCCGCCGACCCGGAGCCCGGCATCGCCTTTGTGCTGGTTCAGCATCTGGCCTCTGAACCCAAGAGCGTGCTGGCGGAGCTGCTGCAACGACACACTTCGCTCAAGGTGCTGGAGGTGGTGGACGGGGTTCGCCTGGAGCCCAATTGTATCTACCTGTTGCCGGCCCAACACGACGTGACTCTGGCCCGTGGCCAGCTAAGTTTGACGGAGCCGGCTGAACCGGCCGGTCAGCGCTTTCCCATCGATCACTTCTTCCTTAGCCTGGCTGACGATCAGGGCTGGCGCTCTATCGGTGTGATTCTCTCGGGCAATGGCCGGGATGGGGCGGACGGCGTCAGGGCCATCAAGGAAAAGGGCGGAATGGTGATGGTCCAACGCCTCAACACCTGCCAGTATCCATCCATGCCCGAAAGCGCGCTGGCGACCGGTCAGGTGGACTACCAGCTGAGTCCAGCCCAGATGCCTGCCCAACTGCTGGCCTGCCTGAACGGCTCATCCCATTGGAGATTGCAAACGGCCTGGGACCGAATGGCCTTGAGCAAGATTTTGATCAAACTACGGGACCAAACAGGCCGCGACTTCTCTGAATACAAGTCCAACACCATTCTGCGGCGCATCGAGCGGCGGCTTGCCGCTCACGGGCTCACCGGTCTGGAAGCCTATCTGCAGCTTTTGGAGCAAGAGCCGTCGGAAGTGGCATTGCTCTTCGGGGACCTGTTGATTGGGGTGACCAGTTTCTTTCGCGATCCCGAGAACTTTCTGGCTCTGGAAAATCGCGTCCTACCCTCCCTCTTTGCCGATCGGCCGGCAGGTTCGACCATCCGCTGCTGGTCGGCGGGCTGTTCCAGCGGCGAAGAAGCCTATTCTCTGGCCATTCTCTTGAAAGAACAGATGGAGCTTTCCCAACAAACTTGCCGAGTTCAGATCTTTGCCACCGATCTGGATCAACAGGCCATCAGCGTCGCTCGCTCCGGTGTGTATCCCCTGAGTATTGCTCCCCATCTGACTCCGGAGCGGTTGGACCGGTTCTTCACTCTGGAGCCGAACGGGCTGAGCTATCGGGTTCATCCCGCCATTCGCGACATGCTGGTGTTTTCCGTGCACGATATGGGTTGCGATCCCCCTTTTTCGCGGCTGGACCTGGTTGTCTGTCGCAATGTGATGATTTACATGGAAAGTGAACTGCAGAAGAGACTCTTGCCCCTGTTCCACTATGCCTTGAAGCCAGGGGGAACTCTTTTTCTGGGGACTTCGGAGGCGGTGGGAGAGAACGCAGACCTGTTCCAGACTTTTGATCGGAAGGCGCGACTGTTTTTGCGCACGGAAGTTTCCGGGCCACCGGCTCGGCGCGCCAGTTCCGCCCTGGCCTCCGTCTATCGGCCGCTTCGGGAAGCCATCCCGCGGGAACTGGCCTCTCATCTCTCCCCCCAGCGGACTCTTCGGGAAATGACCGAGGAGGCGCTTCTTTCCCTGGTGGAACCGGCGGTTCTGGTCAACGAGCGGGGCGATATCCTGTATCTTCACGGCCGCGCGGGCGAGTATCTTGAGCCTTCGCCCGGAGAAACCAAAACACCCAATGTCCTGAGGATGGCCCGCCAGGGGTTGCAGCGTGAATTGATGAGCGCACTGCGCGAATGCTCCAGTTCCGAGGTCGCCGTTTTTCGACGTGCGGTGGTGCCCAAGACAAAGGGGAACGACCTGCTCGTCCACCTGGCGGTCTGCCCGGTTGCGAACCCGGCGGCGGAATCCCCCCTCTTTTTGGTCCGTTTTGAGGATGCCACTCGGCTTACTTTCGACAACCACTGGGAAACGGCCGCCGAGCGGGGCGACGGGGACACCGACCGGCGTGTTCTCGATCTGAAGCACGAGCTT
>JALHOV010000337.1:0-5877 GCA_022842865.1 Vulcanimicrobiota bacterium
CCCCGCCTCCAGTTGACTACGACCCCCCGGTGGAACAGCGGCCCGCGCCCGCGCGCCCGGAACCGGCGAAGGCCGCCCCGCTCCGCCCGCCCGCTGAATCGCCCAACGGCGGCAAAGCCATCACGCAGGCCAAGGACTTTTGGCCCCACTTAATTCAATCTCTGCACGACCGAGACAAGCGCCTGAAAGCGATGATGGTGGACGCCAAACTCCGGGACTTCTCCCCGGAGAACCTGAAGATCACCCTGCCGGCCACTCACAAAGTCCACTACGAATACATCTCGCGCAACGTACGCCTGCTCGAAGAGGTAAGTAGCGGACTTATGCAAAGCAAGGTGCGCATCGAAGTGTTAATCGACGGAGCTCAACAAGGCCCCGTGCAAGAACAAGAACACGAGAGCCTGGTCAAGAAAGCCTCCGGCTTGTTCGGAGGTCGCATCTTGGATGCGGCGAATGACACCCAGTCGGATTAGGAGCAGCAGAGCCAATGAGCGAAACCCCGAAAATCTTAGTGGTGGACGACGATGAGCACATTCTTCGCTCACTCAGTCAGTATCTGGAGCTGGAAGACTTTAACGTAGTCAGCGCCTCGAGTGGTCCCGAAGCTCTCGCGCTCTTCGCAAAGGAAAAACCCGATCTGCTCGTTCTCGATGTGATGATGCCCGGCATGGACGGCTTCCAGGTCCTGGAAACGCTTCGCAATGACCCCGAGACCGCAGGCGTGCCCGTACTCATGCTAACGGCCCGCGACCAGCACAACGATATTCTCAAAGGTTATCAGATGGGGGCCACTTCCTATCTGGTCAAGCCCTTCAACTTAGACGAACTCGTAGAAGCGATTCGCGAGGTCTTCGCCAGCAAATCCAGTTAATTTCAAGGAGCCGTCATGCAACGTGAATTGATGCGCAAAATGCAGAAGATGCAAGAAAAGCTCACCGCTTCGATGGGCCAGATGCAGGAAGAACTCGAGACCGTAACGGTCGAGGGAAGCGCCGGACAAGGAATGGTGAAAGCCACCGTCAACGGCCATGGGATGCTCATGTCGATTAAGATCGACCCCAAAGCGGTCGATCCAGAGGATGTGGACATGCTCGAAGACCTGGTTGTGACCGCGGTCAAGGACGCCATTGAGAAGTCCAAGTCCATGTCAGGCGACAAAATGTCCAAACTGACCGCAGGTCTGCCGATTCCACCCGGATTCTTCTAGACCTCATTGGACTACCCCGAAGCCCTGGAAGAGCTGGTCGAGTCGCTCCAACAGCTGCCGACCATCGGACCGAAATCAGCACAGCGCTTAGCCTTCTGGCTGCTGGAAACGGCAGAGCCGAAGGCTTTGCGTTTAGCTGAGGCCATCCGCACGGCCCGCAGCCAGATTCGGCCCTGCCGGCGCTGCTTCAACTACAGCGAACAGGAACTCTGCCAGATTTGCTCAGACCCCCAACGCAAGACGGGGGTTCTATGCGTGGTGGTGCAACCGAAAGACATCGTGGCCCTGGAAAGAACGCGGGAATACCGTGGTGGCTACCACGTGCTGGGCGGGTTGCTCTCGCCTTTAGACGGCATCGGTCCCGACAAAGTCCGCATTCACGAGTTGCTGCAACGGGTCCGCGAAGAAAGCATTGCCGAAGTGATCCTGGCCCTGGACACCACGGTCGGGGGAGAAGCGACCTGCCTCTATCTCTCGCGTCAGCTTGGCACCGATGCCTCGGTGACCAGACTGGCCCAGGGACTGCCGGCAGGGGGGAACCTGGACTACACCGATGAGGTCACTCTGGGGCGAGCCCTACGCGGCCGCCGCCGGGTAGAAGATCTGAGTCCACAGTGAGAAAGGTCACAGCATGCGCGTCTTTGTAACAGGAGCCACGGGGTTTATCGGCAGGGAAGTGGTCCGACATCTACAGCAGGCCGGACACGATGTCTTCGCTCTGTGCCGCAACCCGGACGATCTCTACGTCAGCAATGTGCAAAAAGTGCGGGGCGACATCCTGCAGCCCCACACTTTCGAGGCCCAACTGCGCGAAGCCGAAGCCTGCATCCATTGCATCGGCATCCTGCGCGCCTTTCCGGAGAAGGGGATCACCTTCGAAAAACTGCACTACCAGGCCACCCTAAATTTAGTGCGAGCCTGTGGCAAAGTCGGTGTGCAGCGCTTTATCCACATCAGCGCCAACGGCGTGGAAAAGCACGCCAACACGGAGTATATGCGCTCCAAAGCCAAGTCCGAGCAAGCGGTGCGTTCCTCCAGCCTGGACTGGACGATTCTGCGTCCGTCGGTGGTCTATGGTGGCAACCCCAACAAAGAGAACTTCGTCAAAATACTGCGCGATAATCTCTCCAAGATGAGCCTGTTCCCTTATTTCGGCAAGGGCGAGTATTGCTTGTCGCCCATCTCCACCTGGGAGTTGGCCGAGACGGTGCGTCGTTGCCTGGAAAACCGCGATAGCGTCGGCAAGGTCTATCACCTGGGCGGAGACGAGGTCTACACCTATAAGGCGCTGCTGCACTTGATTTGCGAGGCGGGCGGCTACAAGACCCGGCTGTTCTCTCTGCCTCCCCTGCTGATGAGCACTGCCGCGGGCTTGCTCGGTGGCTTCAACTGGTTCCCAATGACCACCGACATGCTGCGTATGCTGATGGCCGGGAACGACCTGCCCGCCAATGCGCCGACCCAGAAAGCGCTGGAAGTGCCTGGCGTCAGCTTCCGCGGCTGGCTTCACCACGGCTTGATGGAACCAGCCGGCGCTGCGGCCCTGGCGGAAAAATCGGAGGCGCGCGTCACCACCCTGCTTCAGCCCGACGACGCCCCGGCCGCGAACACCACCAAACCGCTTAGCCCAGAGGACGCGCCCCCCCTATAGTGTGCTCGCCACTATCGCGGGCGCTGCGGTGCAGGCCCTCCAGCACCGCCTCGGCACCCTGCAACTCATCCAGCCGGTCCAGTTGCTCCAGGCATTCCAACCAGATCGACTGCTGTTCGCCTTTACGCGCATAGGCCGCGGCCGAGGCGAAAGATTGAGCCGCTCCTTCCAATTCGCCTCGGGCCAGGCATAAATACCCGCGCTCGCGCAGAGCTTCACAGCGCAACGGGGCGTCCTTTGGGACTTCGTTGAGGACTTCCATGGCCAGCACCAGGTTGCGGTTGCATTCGTGCAGTTTTCCTCGCAGGCGCTCGAGGCGCGCGGTCAAGATGTAGATCTGGGCCGAGTCGGCCGGGCCGGTGCCCTGCCCCAGCATCCAGCCGGCCGCCTGCAGATCCTGGCCAGCTTCCTCGAGCAAATTTCGCTCGATCAAGGTTCGGCTGCGCTCGACGCGCGCCCGCAAAACGGGATTGCGTTCACCCAACTGTAAGAACCGCTCCAGGCTCTCGGAAAAAAGTTGACAGGCCTGCTGGTTGTCACCCTGGGCGCGATAAGACAAACCCAGACTGCTTAAAGCATAGGCCAGAGCGCGATAATTACCAAAACGCCGGCACATCTCCACATCCAGCTGGTGAAAGCGGATCGCCCGCGGATAATCCCCCAGCTTCATACAGAGGTTGCCCAGGCGGCCGTAGACCACCGCCAGTTCGGATTCCGCTCCCAGACGCCGGCTCAGACGCTCCGCCTTATAGGTAAAATGAAGGGCCTCGGTAATCTTGCCCAGGTCGCTACAGACCTGTCCCAGACCCTCGTAGGACTTGGCTACGCCGATCCACATCTGCAGGTGCCAGTAAGCACGCAACGCCTGCTCCAAAAACTCGAGGGCCTGCTGTGGCTCTCCCTGCTCCTGGTGAAGCAGCCCCAGTAAGCGGCAGGCCTCTGCCTGGCAGCGGTCGGGACGGGAGCGCGGCCGCTCGGCCACGTGCAGCCAGGCTTCCTCGGCTTCGCCAAAGCGATGCAGTCGGAAGAGCACCCGGCCACGCTCGATATCGCTTTCGTCGTCGCCCAGCTGAGGCAACATGCGCAAAGCTTCCCGTAACTCGCCGGCGCGCACCAACAAGCGCGCCTTCTCCAACTGCCAGGAGCGGGCAAACTGTCCCTCCGGGTCCCACTGCTGGGATAAAATCAAAGCCTGCTGGGCCTGCTCCTGCTCGCCATACATGCCATGAATCTGGGCCGAAAGAATCAAGGCGCGCACCAACAGTGGCTTCAGGGTGATGGCGCTACGCCGGCACAGCAACCCGTCCAGCTCCTGTGAGGCCTGGTCCCAGCGCTGCAACTGGACCAGCAGCTCGGATCGCCATAGGCGAATGGCCGCTTTCTGATCGGCCAGACAGGGGTCGTCAGCCGCCTCCTCCTCAATGCGGTCCAGCCAGGCTCCGCCTAATTCGAGAGCTCGGCCGTAGTCAAAACGGGAAAGGCTGTCTTCCATCGTCTCCAGGAAATGGCGACATAACTCTACAGCTCGAGCCTTGGTCAGGTAGATTGCGACCAACTTTTCTAGACTTGCAGGTTGCAATAGAGCTCAAGAAAAATCATGATAGAAGGGAGCTAATTTGAGGAGCTTGACGACTCCTCCTTTGAAGGAAGTAAGCTTGATTTGAGCATGGTCATGTTGCAAAGAGAATGGAGCCTCCAGTTGGCTCGCAAAGCCCCGGGCCGGACGGGAGGCTACCCTGGCTTGTTCTGGGCAGCCGTCGCCCTGAGCTTGCCGCTGCTGCACCACGCCCTGGCTTCCTATCGGTTGGATTTCTTGCCCGAGCGACGCGGCTCTTTTGAGCTGGCCGGATTCTGGCTGATCGGACTCACCTGCCTGCGCGCTTGTCTTAGCTGCGCTGCCAGTATGGCCGAAGAAGTCCAGCATCATTCCGTTCCCCTGGTACGGCAGCTGCCCCGCTCCGGGGGCGTAGTCGGCCTGCTGCTGACCAAGATGGGCGTTTCGTCTGTGCCCTTGCTGCTGGAATGGGGACTGTTCGCGGCCGTAACCGGCCTGCTCTGGCTTCTAGGCGTGCCTGTCCAAGATTGGGGCTTCCAGCGATTCCTGGCCGTCGGTCTCACTTCGATGATTTTTTTCTCCTCGCTGGGACTGTGGATCGGCGCCCGTCTGGCCGAACCGGACCGAGCCGTAAACAACGCCCGCGTGGCCGTCGTGATGACGCTGGTGGGGTGGGCCATGCTCGAGAGCGTACTGAAGGGTCCCACCCTGCTGATCGCCGCCCTGATCTGGATCGGCTTTATGTTTCGCTCTAGCCCGCGCGTCACTTCCGCCTTCCAAGGGGGAGTCATCAGCGCCGTGGTCGTGCTGCTTTTGCCGCAGGCCTACATGCTGGGCGACCTGCGCCTGGCCCAGATGAGCCCGCTGATGGCCGCCTTCGACCCGACCTTGACGCGCGATGATTGCCTTCTCTACTGCGTCGGCGCGGTCGCCATCCTGCTGCTCAACCTCCGCCAGTTGAGGAAGGTCTAGTGGCCCTGGGGCCGCAGCTGCCCGAGTCTGCCCACCGGGGCGAGCGCCGCCTGCTCGACCGGGCCCTGTTCCTGGGAGACATCGCGCGCACCGGCAAGTCCTCGGAGACGAACACCAAAGAAGCTGGCAACCGCGACCCCTTCAAGATGTTCCTCGAGAAAGAAGTGGACGGGGACGACGAGCTGTCCGAGAAAAAGGCCGAGGGCGACGTAGCCGAAGCGGCTGTGGAAACGGAGGCGGGCGCAGTCGCCAGCCAGGAGCCCAGGGACGACCAGGTCGAGAACCGCAAAGACGCCGACCGTCAGGCTCTCGAAGGGGGAGCCGAGCAGGCCGAACGCGCCACCGCCTCCAATCACGGCTTATGGCGCGGCCCGCAACTCAACATGGGAGCCGCCATGGTGAGCGTACCCCAGCAATTGCAGGCTCAGCAATTGGAAAAACAGGGACGGACCCAGAAACAGCGCGACGCCGGGGACAGTGAAAAGCTGGAAG
>JALHOV010000337.1:5887-8772 GCA_022842865.1 Vulcanimicrobiota bacterium
GGCAAGCAGCGCGTGGACGACGCTCTCCTACAGGCTCTGCGTCAAGCGGGCCTGGCTCACCCGGTAACCGGTTTCGCCGATCCTCGCCTCAAAAGCGGGCCGCAACTCGGTCCCGAGTGGACCGTCAAAGCCAAAGGCGCCAACACCGTGTATCGCTGGGAATCCTCGCCCGGACACCGACAGGTGTTGCGCTGGAGCGACAAAGAGAGCCTTTTAGAAACGACCGCCGCCGGCCAGCGCCAGGTCATTCAGAAGATGGGCGAGCAGTTCTGGTCGCAGACCACGCCCTGGGACAGCGACGGCGGGTTCAACCTAACC
Organism: Vulcanimicrobiota bacterium; assembly: GCA_022842865.1. Classification (GTDB taxonomy): domain Bacteria; phylum Vulcanimicrobiota; class Xenobia; order Xenobiales; family JADMJV01; genus JADMJV01. The sequence goes on from JALHOV010000337.1 coordinate 6,206, forward strand.
CCGACTTGACTCGGTGAGGGCGATCAGCACCTCCATCAACCCTTCCAATTGACTCTGATCTCGGTAATAGAGTTCGATCTTACCTTTCTCCTTGCTGGAGGGACGGATCTTTACCACCGCGTTCAATTGTTGGCCCAGCTGTTGCTGAATCTGCTCCCAGTCCGGGGTCAGGCTCTTTCCCTTGCGCGCCGGTTTCTGTTCATGCAATTTCCGAATGAAGTCCTCGGTCGCGCGCACCGACAGCTGCTTTTCGCGAATCTCGTGCCAGGCCCGCAGCTGATTTCGCTCTCCATCTAAGGAGAGCACCGCTCGAGCATGGCCGGCGCTGAGAACGCCCGCTTCCAGGTCGCCCAGAATGGATGGGGGCAGGCTGAGCAAGCGAATGGCGTTGGCCACGGCCGGTCGACTGCAGCCCAGGCGCCGGGCCAGTTCGTCCTGGGTCAGTTTGTGTTCGCGCAGCAGAAACTGAAAGGCGCGCGCTTCTTCGACCGGATTGAGATCCTGGCGTTGCAGGTTCTCGATGAGGGCCACTTCCAACAGATTTTGCGGGGCAAACTCCTGGATCAGGGCCGGAATCTCCTGAAGACCGGCCAGCCGCGAAGCGCGCCAGCGTCGTTCCCCCACCACCAGCCGATAACCCTCGGCTTCGCGCGTCACCACCACCGGCTGCACCACCCCGTGCAACTGGATTGAGTCGGCCAGCTCTTGCAGGCGATCCTGGTCGAAGCGTCGGCGAGGCTGCAGCGGGTTGGCGCGGATCTGGCTGATGGGCAATACGGCAAATCCGTTATCGGGTGGTTTGGGCTTACTCATGTTTCACGTGAAACATTAGCTGTTGTTTTTCAGATTTCCTTCGGGTCCAGGCGCTAGACTCCAGGGATGGAGATCTCGTTACCCGGCCGGGCCACGCCCGCTACCGCCAAGGATGCCTACAAGCATTACCAAAGCCTGGACAACTCGTCCCAGGATCGCGATCCGCGCGACCAGTTTGTCGAGTTTACTTGCGAGGGCCAGAACGTCGAGGTTTTTTTGACGCCTTCCGGATTTCTGGCGCGCCAAACTCAGGCCGAACAGATCACCGTCACTCGGGCCGACGTGCCGCGCTGGATGGGCAAGTCCCAGGTGGAAGTGGTCTGCCGCACAACCCAGGGCGCCTACAGCGGATTCTTAGGCGGGGTAGATATTACTCCCGACACAGACGGGCAAGAACGCGCCCGCCAGGTCTTCTATCAGTGGCAAAAGCCGCTGCAGAAGCCTGGCTGTGGTGGCTGACCCTGACCCATTGTTCCGCCGGTCGGCGGACAACTATTGAAACGCGGTCAAAAAAGCCGGACGCGAACTCACCCGCTTGAAATAAGCGCGCACGTGCTCAAAGCCTGCGAGCAAATTCATCATTTTCGCCCAGCCCAAGATCGATCCCAGGATCACGTCCACCATACTAAACGGGTCGCCCAGCAAATACTGGCGCGTGGCCAGATGATCGTTGACGATGCCGAGAGCGCGCACAAAACCTTCTTTGGCTTGAACGGCCCGTTCAGCCGAGCGTTCGCTCTCGGGCAGACGCTCACTGTGCAAAAAGAACTCCAGCAAATGCGGCTCCAATGCGGCTCCTACAAAAAAAGCCCACTGGTAATACTGGTGGCGCTCCTCGGCGGCGGGAGCCAGACCGGCCTGAGGAAAGCGGTCGGCCAGGTAAAGAGCGATGGCGGATGCCTCGGTCACCACCTGGTCGCCGTCCACCAGGGTGGGAATCTGGCCCAGTGGATTGGCCTTCTGCAAGTCCGGGTTGCTCAGCTCGTCAGGAAACTTGAGGCGAATCAAGTCGTGCGGGGCAGCCACTTCTTCCATGGCCCAGCGAGAGGAAAAGGCCCGGGTCTGAGGTGCGTAAAACAGTTTCACGACCTGGCCACCTCCACTTCGTGGGCAATCTGGTAGGCGGGGCGGGCCTTGAGTTTCTCGACGTAGGCGCGCAGTCCGGAGAAGTCTCCCAGCAGACCCTGCATGGCTGCCCAATCCAGAGCGGATCCGACCAGCACGTCGGCGGCCGTGAAGCGGTCCTCGGTGATGTAAGGCCGCCTGGCCAGGTGGTCGCTGATAATCTGCAGGCGCACCCGGACCAACTTTTTGGCCTGCTCGACTCGTTCGGGCTTGCGCTGCTCCTCCGGCAGAAAGCGGGAATGTAGAAAGATCTCGACGAGTTGATGCTCGAGGGTGTTGTAAATATAGAAGCAGAAACGATAGTAGTCTGCGCGCTGATCCAGGGCCGGCGCCAGCGTTCCCGGCTGGTAACGGTCGGCCAGATACAGACAAATGGCCCCGGACTCACAGATGACCCGGTCACCGTCTTGGAGGACGGGGATTTGAGTGAGCGGATTGAGAGCGCGAAACTCCGGCTTGCGCTGATCGCCAGCGCGTAGATCCATAGGAACGATTTCGTAGTCCAGACCCAACTCTTCCAGAACCCAACGGGGCCGGGTGGCTCGGGACTGCCTGGAGTAATACAGCTTCATCATAGGCAGCCCCCTTTGAAAAAACTTCGCGCACCCCTTCGAGACTTTCGTCCTACG
>JALHOV010000338.1 GCA_022842865.1 Vulcanimicrobiota bacterium
GTAACTCCGAGAGCACTTCGGACTTGGTGCGACGCAAAAGAAACGGGGACACCAGGCGCTTCAGGCGGCGCTGGCTGGCGTTTAGATTGACGGCCAGGTTGGTTTCAAAGCGACGTCGGAAGCTGGCCAGCGAGCCCAATAAGCCGGGATTGAGAAAGCGGAAAATGCTCCACAATTCGCTTAACCGATTTTCCACCGGCGTGCCGGTGGTGGCCACGCGCACGGCGGCCTGGAGCGCGTAGGCGGCCCGGGCCGTCTTGGACTCGGGGTTTTTGATGAACTGGGCTTCGTCGAGCAGGGCCACGTTCCACTTCACCGCCTTGAGCTTTTCCAGATCTTGCATCAGGATGCGGTAGCTCAGGATGATGACTTGACCTACTTGCAGTTCTTCCAGGCCTCGCTCTTTGCCCTCGTAGAGAACCGCCTGCAGAGACGGCGTGTAGCGCAGGATCTGGTCTCGCCAATTGGCCATCACTGAAGTCGGGCAGACCACCAGATGCGGGCCCTGCGAGCGCCGCAGCAGCATCAGGGCCAGAGCCTGCACCGTTTTACCCAGCCCCATGTCGTCGGCCAGGCAGCAGCCTACGCCCGCCCGGGCCCTCTGGGCCAGCCATTGAAAACCGGCCAACTGATAATCGCGCAGCTCCAGTTGCAAGGTGGGCGGCGGCTGCGCCGGGATGGGATCGGCCAGAGCAAAGCGCTGCAGGCATTCCTGGAAGCGCTCATCGCTCTCCAGCTCCAGATCCAGTTCAGAGAGAGCGGGCACGGCCAGCGGCGAAACCTTGAGATCGTCCCCCAGCTCTTCCAAGGCTTCCAGTTGCTGGCGGATTTCCTGGCCGACCTGCACATAGTCGCCCTCGTCCAGACGTACGAATCGACCCGGGTAGGTGCGCAGCAGTTGCAGGGTGCGTCCTAGCTCCAGCACCAGATGCTCGTCCACGCGCCATTGCCCTTTCAGTTTGAACCAGTCGCGTTCCGACTCGGCCTGAATGCGAAAGTCCCCCCGACGCACCGGATCGCGCACTCGCCAGGGAGCGCTCTCGGGCCACTCGCAGGGTAGTCCGGACTGCTGCACATGCCAGACGATCTCCAGGGCCTCTTCCAGGTCGGAAAAAGCGCACTCGAGATCTTCCGGTAGCTGGGGGCAGCGCTGGAGGGCCTCGTCCAGGGCCCGGCGCTCGCGGGCAAAGTCGCGATCCACCTGGAGAAGCTGGCCGTTCCAGTATAGGGCCTCGCGCGGCGGACCAGACAGCAGGGGAAAGCCGGGTCCTGCCGGGCCATTGACGCGCCAGGCCCAGCTGAAGCGGAGGCCGGATTTTTGCGGGATCAGGCGGGCTACCAGTTCGCCTCCCTCCACCGGCTGGGCCAGCGGTCGCACGCCGGGCCCGTATTCCACCGGCAGTTTCTCCAGCCAGGGGGCCAGTGCTGCGGCCATTTCGTCCTCGGCGCCCAGGGGAATCTCCTGGCCGCTTTCCAACAACGGCTGCAGCAGCTCGTTCCAGCGCGAAGGAAAACAGACTTCCACCACTCCCGCTTCTTTCCAGCGCAGCCGGTAGCCGTCGCCCGACCCGAAGCGGGGCTTGAGGTCGATCTTGTAACCGCTGGTGGTGCGCAACAACTGCAATTTCTGCTCCACCTCGTGCAGGCGCACCGGTTCGCCTTCAAAAAGCACGCGCGGATGCCCGAGCAGGGCGCGCACAGCCGGAGTGGCGTCCATGACCATCACCTCCCGCCCCCACTGGCGGCGTTCTACCGAGGCCAGCACTTTGTGGTCGGCGTCGGTCAGATAGTCGGGGGGCTTGCGGATCAACTGGGCCAACCCCAGCTCGTGGCGCTCTCCCTGATGTTGGTGCAGGGCGCGCAGACCTTGCTGGCCTACCTCCCAGAACAGTTCTCCCGCCTGAGCCGGAGGGGGCTTATCCTGGCGGGCGCGCCGCTCGAGCAGGGAAAGCCAGCTGCGCCAACCCTCCTGGCGGGAGATGCCGGCGCCCCAGGGGTGAGCCGGTTGTTGCAGTTGTTCGGCCCAGCCGTGCAAACCGTGGCGCAGGAGCTGTTGTAATCGGGCCGGATCGGGTTCCAGTCTTTGCGGCAGGGCCGTGCGCAAACTCCAGGGCACACACCAGTTTAACCCGGCCCCTTCGAAGGTGAGGTCGGCCAGGCGGCTGGGACGGCCGGCCAGGTGTCGGCCCAGCTCCCCGAAAAACAGGTCCAGGCTGGGAATTCGGCACGAAAGGCGATCGTCGCTGAGCAGTTCCAGGTCCTGGGCGCGCACCGCCGCCAGGCGGGCGAACACTGCCACCAGCGGCGGCACGGCCGGCAGGCCCGGCTTGCGACGGCTGATCAGTTTGAGGGCCCGCTCGTAAGCTTTTTGGGCCTTGCCGCGCATCCACAGAATCGGCAGGTCGTAGCCCTTGCGCTTGAGGGTGCTGTTTAAAAAGCCCTCGGCCACTTCCAGGCGGCCTCTGGCCAGGGCCAGTTCCACGGTGATTTCGTCGCGCACCTCCACCTCCAGCAGGTCGCGCAGCAATTCAAAACGCTCATCCCAAATGCCCTGGGCCCACAGGGCCGGGCGCAGGCCGCTCAGGAGCAGCGCCTGATTTTCGGGGCGGCGCGAGAAAAAGAAGTCCGCATCCCAGGGCGGCGCCCAATACGGGCTGGCCCAGAATTCGCCCAGCCCGTAAGTCTGGTTGATCGATGTATCGAGATAAACCTGCAGGCGAACGCGGTTGTCCAGTCGCAGCGCCCCCCAGGAGGCAAATTGCACATGGCGGGTCACCAGTTCGGGATGCTCCCGGGTCAGCTCGCAGGTGGCCAGATGCAGTTGACCGGGGGAAATCAGCTCGATCTCGTGGTCGAGGCGCACCAGGCCGCGCTCAGCCAGTTGCTGCAGTTGGTCGTGCAGCGCTTTTTCGGACCCGCTCCAGCCCAGGTCCCCCAGAGTGCGCTGAACCTCCTTGCGCAGGGAGCGCACGCGCAGGGCCAGCGCCTGGCGTAGGACTTCCTCCAACGACTATTTCAGTCCAGGGGAAGTGGCCGGTTTGATCTCGGCCATGGCCTGGCGGATCTGGTCCTTGAGAGCCACCAGTTGGGCCGCTCGTTCCGGAGTAGCGCTTTCCCAGGCGCGCAGACGTTTCTGCAGGTCCTGGCCCGACAGGGTGAGCTTGCTCAGGTCGTTGCGGTGGGTCAGCATTTCCTGCGCGAAACTTTCGGTAAAGTCTCGGTAGAACTCGACGGTGCTGGTAGCGATCTGATCGGCTACCGCGGTAAAGCGCTCCTGATCTTTAGAGGCCTTGGCTTCATCAAAGGCGGAACCTGAGTTGCCAGGATTGACCGGTCCCAGCGTCAGTCCCATGCCTTTTTCGCGGATGGCTTCTCTGACTTGCTTGGAGGCGTGGGTGATGTCGCTGCCGGGTCCGGCGCTGGTGTGGCCGTTGCCAAAGAGCGCTTCGGAGGTGCGTCCGGCCAGATTGGAGGCCACTTCGGCCATATACCATTCAAAGGTGCTGGCCGGGTTGGAGCTGGACTTCAGGAAAACGGCCGCGTTGGCCGGACCGCGCGGAGCGAAACTAACGGCGTCAATGCCCTTGGGTTGCTGGTCAGGATGGTCCTTGGCCATGTCCTCAAAAAGATGGCGCACCACCACGTGTCCCATCTCGTGACAAATGGTCAGGCGCCACATCCAGTCGGGATTGGTGATCGGCCGGGCCACTCCAAAAGAGGCTTGCAGGCGGGCTTCGCGGGCCGAGTCACCGGTAATTTTGCCATCGCCCAGCACTTTCGCCTGGCGCAGACTCTTCTCCAGGCCCAGCGGGTTGGAGCCGATGGTGGCCTGGGCCATATCCACCAGCACGCCGGCTTCGACTTCCAGCTTTTCTCGCGCCACCATCGACTTGAGCAGGCTCAGCCGCTCTTCCGGACCGGACGGCGTCTGGATCTCCAGCTCGCGTTGAAAGCGCTTGCTGGCGTCAAAATCCATGGTGTCCGAGCGACTGGTGGTGCCGATGAAGATGAGGTTGGTGTTCTTTTCCATCAGGCTGGTGAGGGTGGCCAGCGTTTGATGGGACTCGGCCGAGTCGTCTGGCGGAGACATTTCTTTCAGTCCGACCAGTCCGGCCAGTCCGCCCAGGGCCCCACTCACGGCCGCACTCACTCGCATAGCCAGGTTGGCCGTCTTGGATCGGATGCGAGCCGCCGCTTCAATCTCGTCAATGTGCACAACCGCCGTTTGGTGAGGACTCTTCAGGGCCGCCTGTTGGGCTTCTTGAAAAAGCTGGCGCAGTTTTCGGGGTCCGCCGTCGCTAAAGTCGGCTCCGTCGGCGTGCAAAGTGGGCACGCTAATTTTCTCCAGGTCTGCCGCCAGAGCTCGCACCAGGGTGGTTTTGCCGGCCCCAGTATTGCCCGTGACCAGATAGCTGGAATAGGGTGGTTTCTGCCCGTCGCGTAGTCCGTCCACCAATTTTTGCAGCTCGGCGCGGGCAGGGCTGCTGCCGCCCAGGTTTGCGAGCGTAAAGCCCTGCGTATCGAGCCGCGGGAAGGAAGTCGCCGCTTGCGGTTTCATCAGGATGGGCGCCTCGTTGCCGCCGCCCAAAGCCAAAGAATCGACCGGGCCCGAAGTGCTTTGGCGAGCCATCGGAGAGGGGGGGTTTCCCAGCGAAATATGCAGCGGGCCGATCTTCACTCGCTTAGTTTCTGGTCTCCGCCCCTGTACCCCTGGGATTGTTGACCAAAATTAACCAGTCCGCGAAGCGGCTGGTGCTCACAGCACGCGGGAGTCGTATGTGGGCCCCTCCCCTGCGGGGGTCCTCCCACAGCAGCTTGCTGCGAGCGACCGCAGGCTGGGGACAAATTTCAGCCAGATTCTACGCGGTTGCGGCCGCCGCGCTTGGCCGCATACAGGGCGACGTCGGCTCTTTCCAGTAGCTGATCCAGGTTTTCTTTGGGTTGTCGCTCGGCCACGCCCAGGCTGATCGAGACCGAGAGATCCCCTTGCGAGGAAGGGAACGGCTGATTGCAGATGGCCTGACGCAAGCGGTCGGCGGTGACGCAGCCGGGTTCCAGGCCGGTGCCTACCAGCAGCACGGCGAACTCCTCGCCGCCCAGACGGCCCAGGTGGTCGATGCCGCGCAGGCAGTCCTTGCAGCGGGTCGAGACGGTGCGCAGCACCAGATCGCCGATGGCGTGCCCGTGCGTGTCATTGAACTTCTTGAAGTGATCAACGTCGAACATGACCAGACTGACGGCGTGGCCCAGGCGATCGGCCCGCTGCAGTTCTTCATGGGCTTCCTTAAGGAACTGGCGGCGATTCAGAATGCCGGTCAGCTCGTCGATGGTGGCCATGCGCTGCACGCTGGAGAAAAGCTGGGAATTTTCCAGGGCGATGCCCGCATAGCTGGCCAGGGTGTGCACCAGTTCCACCTCGGCCCGGGAAAAGGGCTGGTCGCGGCGCAGTCCAAGCACGCCGAGAGGACCGGAAGCACTGGGTAGAGCCGTGCCCAGCCAGCAGTCCTGTTGACGTAGAACAGGACGGTTGGACTGCAAAACGTCCTCCCAACCGGCGCTCAAGTCTTCCAGCAGGAAGGTTTCCGCTTCTCCAAACCCTACGATCCGGTTCAGCGATTCGAGCACTCTGGACAGGATCTCTCGAGTATCCAGATGGGTGAGCAGCGAGCCGACCATCTCGCTCAGTTGCTCGGCCAGCAAACGTTGGTCCCGTTCGCCGCGCACTTCCAGTTCCAGGCGGGCGGCCCGGGCCGTTTCCAGCGAGACGGCCACCTGGTTGGCCAAAGCCTGCAAAACCTCCACGTCATCGCCGCTGAAGGCGCCTTTGGACAATCGATTGTCCAGATAAACTACGCCGACCAGCCGCTCACGCCAGAGCATGGGGGCGACCAGGATGCTGCGCAGGTCGTGGGTCTGAATGCTGGCCGAGGAGCTGATCTGGCCGTCTTCACCGGCGCTCAAGAGAGTGGCCCGGGAGTGGATTTTGACCTGGTCCACCACGCTGGCCGCATAATTGGGCGGCAGGGCCAGCACCTGCCCGTCGGCGTCGCGTCCGCACTGGAAGCGCAATTCGTCGCCCTCCATCAGAAACAGAAAGGCGCGCTCGGCCGTCAGGATGCGCATCACCTCCACCAGCACCAGGTTACTGATGCGCGGCACCTCCAGCACCTGGGCGGTGGCCTGGGTAACCTCCAGCAGCGCCTTGAGGTTGCGCTGCAATCGCAAGGTCAGGGCGCTTTGGGAACCAGACTCGCGATCGGAAGGAGTCTGGCTACGCAGATGGAGCGAGAACTCGGTCTCGATGCGGTGCAGTTGGGCGATCCAGCCGAGCTCGGCGGCCATGGCGGCAGCGGCCCGGGCCTGCAGATTAGCTGCCTCATAGAGTTCCTGATCGCGCAAGAGATAGGCGCGCTGTTTGGCCACTTCAATCATGACCCAATAGTTCTGGGTGGCGTGGGCCCGGTTTTCCGCCTGGGCCAGCAGGTGGCGGGCCCGTTCGCTATGACCCGCCAGGCGATGATAGCCTGCTTCCAGCACCCGATAGTGTGTGTCGAAAAGAGTGTGGCGCCGGTGCCGGCGCAGGCGGGTCAGAGCCGATTTCAGCTCGGGCAGGCGACTTTTCTGGGCCATGGCCTGGCGGTAGCGCACATGGCCTTCCAAAATGCGAAAAGCGCGCAGCGGAATAGGCCCGAAATCTGGGTCCAGGCCTGTCTGCCGGGCTTGCTCGATGAGTTCATCCACCTCCGTGCCCAGCTCACCTCGCTCCAGTTCGGCATGGAGTGAGGACACCAGGAAGGCGGATCGGCCCAGAAGGCTGATCCCCTTGTCGAAGTATTGCCGGTTGATGTCCTTGTAGCGGCGTGCTTCCGCGTGCCGTCCCACGGCTGCGTAAACCGGTGCCAGATTGGAGGTGACGGCCAGGGGGAAGCGGTTTTCGCGAATTCGTTGCTCTCCGAGCATTGCGCACTCATGGGCTTTTTGCAGCAGGCCGCGAAAATGGTAATTGTGAGTCAGTTCCAGCACTCCGAAAAGATAGTCCAGCGTGGGCACCCAGGCGCCGAACTGGAGCAGGCAACGGTCGATCTGTTGGGCCGCCCCCACGTCATCGCCCCCCATGCGTCCTGCGATGGCTGACAGAATCTGACATCGGCCGACCACGGCCAGATCGCCGGCTTGCTCGGCCATCTTGGCGGCCGCTTCGCGCAGGCGTCGGGAGAGCCGGTTCCATCCGGCCGCACTCAAAAGGACACCGGCATTGACGTAGAAGGCGGCCAGGGTGGTGGACGGCCCGAGCTGGCGAGCCAGGCGCAGGCCGCGCACCACCAGTTCCAGGACCTGGGCGATTTTGCCCCCAATAAAACAAACCTGGACGCCGATCTCAAAGAGCCGGACGACGGCGCGCAACTCCGAATCCTGGCTTTTGCCTAGAGGGGAGCTCAGCACGCCCACCAGGTCTGCAACGATCGAGCTCGCCCGGCTCCAGCCGCTGTCTGACAGTCGAATTCCTACTGCCTCCAGTCCGCGCACCACTTCAGGCCAGGCTTGCTCGGTATCGATCTCGACCATGTAAACTTGGGCCAGGCGCTGGTAGACGCGGGCCCGAGCCAGCCCGCTACTACACAAAGGTAAGGCCGCGCGAAACTGAACCAGAGCCTCGCTGAAGCGGCCGGTTTGAAAGCAGGCGTAGCCAAAGCTTTCGGCACACTCGGCGGTCTGGGACATGCTTTCGGGGCGTGAACTCTCCATACGATCGAAAAGCTCGTAGGCTTCGTTGTAGGCGTGCTGGTCGGCCGCAAACAGTGCGGCTTTGCGCTGCGCCTCGCAGCAGACGGTCGGGTTGGGCCAGGGAAAGCTGTGCCAGAGGTGGTGCGCCTGCCCGAAAGGTTGTTCCGGGCCCAGCGCCTCGGCCGCCGCTTGATGCAGTTCTCGCAGTTGCTGGGCGCTCAGTTCTTCCAGCAGCCGAGCACGGATGCGCTCGTGCAGAAAACGGTAGCGGTCTCCCGGCAGCTTTTCAATCAGACGCAGGCGGCGGGCATCGTCGAGCAAACTGTGCACGGCGGTTTCCAATAACTCCAGGTGATGGGCCTGAAATTGCAAACCCAACACGGCGGCCCGCTGCAATAAGCGCAGTTGCCTTTCCTCGAGTTGCTGGAGTCGAGAGAGCAGGCTATCGACCGCATCACCGGGCAGTTCCAGACCGTCGCCCTCCAGTCGCCAGCGGCCCCAGTGGGGAACCACCCGACCCGTGTCCAGCGCTCCCTCGAGCAAGGTCAGCGCCGCCAGCGGGTTCCCGCCGCTGGCCAACTGGATTTGCTGGAAAAATCGGGGGTCGCTACAGTCTCCCAGGGCTTCTTCCAGCATTTGCTGCAAAGCCGCCTCGCTGAGGTTTTCCAAGGTTAAAGTCGCTCGTCCCAGATCGGGTAGGTGACCCGGTCGCCCGCTCAGCAGGAGCAAGCAACGGGTTTGTGGCCAGAGCTCTCCGACAGCGCGCAAGACTCGTAAACTCGAAGGGTCCAGCCATTGCAGATCTTCGATCACCACCAGCAGAGGTTGGCGACAGGCGGCCTGCACCAGAAAGTTGGATAAAGCCAGCAGATGATGAGCGGGATCTTCTTCGCGGTCGCCCGGCGGGACGGCGAAAAGCCGGCCCAGGGCCGGAGAAAAGTCGGCCAGTTGGGGCAAGTAGCGCCCGGCTGCCCGTTTCAAGGGCTCCAGCCAGTCGGCCGGGAGAAAGT
>JALHOV010000339.1 GCA_022842865.1 Vulcanimicrobiota bacterium
GCTACTCAGGATGTCGGACGTCATGGTGGCGTTCCTCGTCTTGGGCATCATTATGATGTTGATCATCCCGTTGCCTCCCTGGTTTTTGGACATCTTGCTGGTGCTCAACATCGCCGGCTCGATCATCACCATCTTGATCTCCATCACCATTTCCGAACCCCTGCAGTTCGCCGTATTTCCCACCCTGTTGCTGGTGGCCACCCTGTTCCGACTGGCCCTCGACGTATCCGCTACACGTATGATTTTGCTACACGGCTACATCAAAGACCCGGTGACCAAGGCACCGATCGGCGCCGGCCACTTGATACCGGCCTTCGGTGACGTCGTGGTCGGCGGTAACCTGGTCGTCGGTTTCATTATGTTCATCATTTTGATTCTGATTCAGATTATGGTTATCACCAACGGTGCTGAACGTATCGCCCAGGTGGCCGCCCGCTTCACCCTGGACGCTATGCCCGGTAAGCAGATGGCCATCGACGCCGACCTGCACTCCGGACTGCTCGACGCCGACCAGGCCAAGTTGAAACGACGCAACATCGAGCGCGAAGCCGACTTCTACGGTTCGATGGACGGTGCCGGTAAGTTCGTCAAAGGCGACGCCATGGCCGCTATCGTGATTATGGTCGTGAACGTGGTCGGCGGCATTTTGATCGGTATCATTTACCACAAAATGAGCGCCATGGACGCGCTCAACACCTTCGCCATCTTGTCCATCGGAAACGGTCTGATTACCACCCTGCCCGCCTTCTTGATGTCGACCGCGATGGGCATGGTCGTATCCCGCGCCGCATCGGATAGCAACCTCGGCTCCGATATGGCCAAGCAAATTACGGCCCAACCGGAAGCCTTGAAAATGGCGGCCGGCGCTCTGATGGGCCTGGGCGGCCTGGGTGTGGCCGGCCTGTTCGCCTTCCCCCCGATGCCCTTCTTCATTCTGGGCGGCGTGCTCTTCTACGCCCAACACGTGCTCACCACCAAGACCGAAGTGGTCCAGGAAGTGGCTGAAGTTCAGGCCCAAGAGCAGAAGAAAGCCGAGGCCAAAAAGCCCGAGTCGGTGGTGCAGTTGATGCAGGTGGACCCCATCTCGCTGGAAGTGGGCCGTGGTCTACTCGGACTGGTGGACCCCAACCAGGGCGCCAAGTTGCTCGAACGCGTCACCTCGATTCGACGCCACATCGCTCTGGAAATGGGCATCGTGGTTCCCGGCGTGCGCTTCCGCGATAACCTGCAGTTAAAACCCAACGCCTACGTCATCAAAATCAAGGACATCGAAGTCGCTCAAGGCGAGGTGCAGGTCAATCAGTTCCTGGCCATCGGTCCTGAGGAAAAGCTCAAGAATCTGCGCGGCACCAAAACGGTCGACCCCACCTACGGTATGCCGGGCGTGTGGATTTCGCCTGAGCAGCGCGGTGACGCCGAGCGTCTCGGCTGCATGATCTTCGACCCGGTCTCAGTGGTAGCCACCCAGCTGACGGAGGTGGTGCGCGCCCACGCCAACGACCTGCTGGGCCGTCAGGAAGTCCAGGCGCTCATCGACACCATCAAGAAAACTCACCCGGCCGTGGTCAAGGAGGTCATTCCCGACGCACTGTCACTCGGTGAAGTGCAGAAAGTGCTGCAGAACCTGGTGAAAGAGCGCGTCTCCATCCGCGACCTCGTATCCATTTTGGAAACGATGGCCGACAATGTGCACATGACCAAAGACCCCGAAATGCTCACCGAATTCGTGCGCGTCTCGCTGTCACGCACCATCTGTAAGGAATACATGAACAACGAGGGCACCATCAACGTGATCACCCTCGACCCCCAGATTGAACAGACCATTCAGCAGAGCATCCACCGCAGCGAAACCGGCAGCTTCCTGAACCTGGACCCCAACGTGGGCCAGGAAATTCTGCAAGCCATCGCTGCTCAAGTGCAAACCCTCCAGGAGCGTGGTCTACAGCCGGTTCTCCTGACCTCGCCGCCGGTGCGTCCGGCCCTGCGCAAACTGGTGGAACGTTCTTTCCCCAACCTGGTGTTGCTCTCTTGGAATGAGATTGCACCCAAAGTCAACGTCAACTCCGTGGCCATGGTGACGATGTAAATGTACATGACGCTGGCGGCCGCTGACCACTTCGATCAAGACTTCATGCTCTCGATCATCAACGAGACGCTGGAATTGATGTTGAAGTGTTCATGGCCCATGCTGATGGCCGCCATCATCGTAGGCGTGCTGGTGGCCATGTTCCAGTCGGTCACCCAGGTGCAAGAGCAGACCCTGTCCTTCGTGCCCAAAATCGTGGCCACGTTTCTGGCTGTAGCCATGTATGGCCCGGAAATCTGCGGCGACGTCCAGGGCTTCGCCGCCCGCATCCTCGGTCAAATCGGGGAAATGGGCGCCAACAACTCCATGTTCCACCACTGATTTACCTTTCTGACCAAGCTATTCCTTGAAAAAGGGGACCCGGGAAACCTGGGGGACGAGGGAAACAGTGAAACGGCAAGGCCAGTTTCGGCGCAGATCGCTTTTTTAGAGTCTGGGTTGAGGCTTGGTGCCAATCAACCCCCAAAAGCAATAAGAGCTTTTCCGCTGAGCTGGGCACCAGGCGGTCTCCCAGTCTCCAATTGTCCCCCGGGTCTCCCTTCCACGGAAAGACAAAGGCGTTTCTGCAGCGTCAGCAAAAAGCAAGACCAACGATGGATATGTTCAAGAACAAGGTAGTGGTTGGGGATGGGGCGATGGGGACGCGGTTGCAGGCGTTGGTGGGGACGTCGGCTGGTTGTATTGACGGGCTGAACGTCGACCCGAGTTTTCGCGAGATTGTGGCGCTGGTGCATCGCTCCTACCTGGAGGCCGGGGCCGACCTGCTCTTCACCAATACCTACGGCGCCAATGTGTTCAAGCTGAGCCGGCACGGGCGCGACCATCAGGTGCACGAAATCAACCTGGAAGGGGCCCGCCTGGCGCGACGGTGCGCTGGTGACAAATTGGTGGGCGGTTCGGTCGGGCCGTTGGAAATCTACTCCGCCCGAGATGATTTCAGTGACGAGCAACAGGAAGAGATTTTCTGCCAGCAGATGGCCGCACTGGTCGAAGGCGGCGTCGACTTTTTGGTCCTCGAGACCTTTCAGGATATCGCTGAGGCCCGGCTCGCCCTCAAAGCTGCCCGCAAGTACGCCAGGCCGGTCTGGCTTTCGGTGGGCGGAGTGCAAAACGGTCGCACTGGCACCGGCGCGGACGTTCGGGAATTCGCCGGTCTCGGGGTGGACGTGCTGGGGGCCAACTGCCGTGGTCCCTACGACGTGCTCGAGACCCTGCAAATTCTGGCCGGGGTGACGGCGGTCCCACTCTTTGCCCGGCCCAACGCCGGCTCCCCCGAAATCGACCGGGGCCGGGTGGTTTATAACGTGGACAGTTCTCAATTCGGGCTCTACGCCAAACGTCTGGTGGAAGCCGGGGCGGTGATGGTAGGAGGCTGCTGCGGCACCGATCCGAGTCACATAGCCCAGGTGGCCGACAGCGTTCGAGACCTGAAACCACCTCCACGGCGCCGAGTCAGCGAAGTTCGCATCTACACCCCGGCGCGCCCGGCGCCCCTTCCCGAAGCGCCTCCCAACGCGGTCGCCGAAGTCTTCTCCAGGGTGCCACTGGTGGTCAGCGTCGAGTTGCGCCCGGGTCGAACCACTTCACTGGAGGACTTCCTCACGTCGGGCCGCTACCTGGCCCAACGCGGCGTTCACCTGTTCGACATTCCCGACAACGCCGGCGCGAAAGTCACCGTGGACCCCGTCATCTCGGCCAGCCGACTGCAGGCCGAGACCGGCATCCCTACGCTGGTTCACTTATCCACTTCGCACCGCAACCTGATCGCCACCCAGTCTTATCTCCTGGGAGCCTGGCAGTCCGGCATTCAAGGCGTGCTGGCTGTCACAGGAGACCACCCAAACGTCGGCGACCACGACAAATACGCCAGCCGGGTCAACGACGTAAAAAGCTCGGTGAACTTGATGGGCCTGATCGGGATGCTCAACGAAGGTCGCTTGTTCAACGAAACAGCCTGCTTTCGAACCAATTTCTGCGTGGGAGGGGGCTTCAATCCTGTGCGCGGCCTGACCGCCCAAGTCAAGTGGGCGCAGCGCAAGATCGAGGCCGGCGCACAGTTCCTCTATACCCAGCCGGTCTATCGAGAAGAAGACGTGGATCGCATGCTGGAAGTGACGGCCGAGTTCAAGATACCGATTCTGGTCGGCATTATGCCACTGGTCAGCCGGCGCAATGCCGAGTTTTTTGCATCGGGTAAGATCCCCGGCGTCATCATCCCTGAGGAAGTCCTCAATGCTTTTGACCCGGACGAGCCCAAAGCCGACAGTCAGCAGCGCGGCATCGATATGGCCAGCCAGCTCATGGACAAGGTCCGCCACAAAGTCCGCGGATTCTATCTGCTCCCCCCCTTCGGACGCGACCATCACACGGTGGTTGGTGAACTCATCGGGGCTTTAGGAAGTCTTAGATAGAGGAGTTAAGCTCCAACCTGAGAGAAAAGGGGGATATCTTAAAGATTGGGACCCTCCCACATGCAAAGCGTCGCCAAGACAGACCTGCTCTCCCAGCTCTACGAACTCCCTGACAAACTCTCTCCTGAACAAGCCAAGCAGCTTATGGAAGAGACCTTGCGCGCCTATGAGGACCACATCGATCGATTCCTTCCTCTCTACGTGCGTGTGTTGGGAGAGGAAATGCTGGAATGGAGGGCGGAAGGCGCCTGGCTTTATTCGCCATCGGGCGAGCGCTGGATGGACTGCCTGGGCGCCGGCGGCGTCTTCGGACTGGGTTTTCGCCATCCCAAGGTGGTGGACGCGGTCAAAAAGCAGATTGATCGAGTCGGACTCTCCTCACGCCTGTTCCTCAACCCGGTCACGGCGGCACTGGCCAAGAAACTGGTCGGACTGGCTCCCGACGGCCTGGACCAGGTCTTCTTTGCCAACAGCGGCACCGAGTCCCTCGAAGCGGCTCTCAAACTGGCTCGACTTGCCTCGGGCAAGCCCGGCATTGTGGGAACGACTTACGGCTACCACGGCATGTCCATCGCCACCCTCTCCATTTCCGGGCTGGAGGCCTGGCGCAAAGGGACCGAACCCCCGGTCGGTGGCAGCGCCGTCATCGGCTTCAACGACATCGAGCAAGTGCGCAAAGCGGTCACCAAGGATACGGCCGCGCTGGTGCTGGAGCCGGTTCAATGGGCTTCCGGCTGCGAAGTGGCCACCACCGAGTATCTCAGAGCGGTGCGCGAGCACTGTGATAAGGTGGGCGCCTTCCTGATCTTTGACGAAGTCCAGTGCGGCCTGGGCCGTGCCGGCACCCTGTGGGGCTGCACTCCGTCGGGAGTGATTCCCGACATTCTGTGCGTCGGCAAGATACTCTCCGGCGGCATCATGCCCATTGCGGCCGTGGTCTATAACGCCAAGGTCCGCTACGGCGAGCGTGACCGACCTCAGTTCAACAACTCCAGCTACGGAGGCAACCCGATGTCGTGCGCGGCCGGCCTGGCCGCTCTGAATGTGATGACGGACGACGGCGTGCTCGATCGCGCCATCGAGTTGGGCGACCGGCTCGGGGCGGTTTTAGACGAGTGGGTGAAGAAGTATCCCAAAGCCCTCAAGTCCCATCGCGGAGCAGGCCTCATGCGCTGTCTAGAAATGAAACAACCCTCGATGGGAAGCGTCATGCAGGACTACGCCCGCAAGCGTCACGTGATCGTGGCATCCATGATGCACATGCCGCAATTCGTGCGGGTATCGCCGCCTTTCACTGCCACCGACGAAGAGTTCGACTTTTTCCTCAAGGCTGTGGAAGAAAGCGTTGCGGAAATCAGCAAGATGTCGCTGATGGACCTGATGCGCTATAACAACGACTTCGGCAAACACGCCCAGCAAGTCATGATGCAAATGGCTCAGGACCGGGCAGCGGAAGGGCAGTAATGGCGGAACTTAGGATTTGCAGCCACTCCGTGCCTTTCGGATTTCGGTTGGATTTTCTTAACTTCGCAACATCTTTGTTACGATCTGTTTACGAATGCATGTCTTTACATCACCCACCCTTTGGGTGATACTACTACCAACGAACAAAACTTATTTCTGGAGGATACTCAAATGGCAGTAGGTGGCGGTGGAAATATCACCAACTTTAACCAGCAGGCGATGGACCAGCAGATGTTCATCACCGACATGCGTCAGGCTCAGTCGACGCAGCGTCAGACCCAATTGGAGCTTCGCAAGGCCGATGAAAACGATCGCGCCAACGTTGCCAAGCTGTTGACCTCCATCAACGACATCACCTTTGGTGTCCAGAAGGACAAGATGGCATCCGCAAACAAGAACTCCGACCAGGTCAAGGGCTTGCTGTAAAAAGTAGCCTTCGAAAAAGGGCACCGCAAGGTGCCCTTTTTTTTGTTTCAGGGACTCCCACCACCCAGGAAGATCATCGACCTGTCCAAGATTTAACATGCTTGGGCACCCAAACTTACGCGCGTGGGTTAAGATGATGGCATCTCGCGGAGGATCAACAAATGCAACCCGTTTCAAAGGGCGTTAGCACGCTAGACCTACAAAAAATCCGGCAGCAGAACGATGACAGCCTGCAGACCCGAGCCACCCAGCAACTGGGCGCCGAACTCAAAGCCGGCACCAAGAGCGGGGTCAGCAAGGAAGAAAAGCTGACAGCGGGCCAGGACGACCAGGTCGATCTGACCGCCGCCAAAGACAAAAGCGCACGCTCAACCAGCAAGTCCGCTTCCCCCGAAAGCTCGGTGCCCGCCAACAGCACCGTGTCTGCCAGCAGCGCCAACCCGACCCCGTCGACCTCCGAACCCTCGGCGCAAAGCACCTCTCAAGAGACCTCTCAAGAGGACAATTCCAGCGGCGGCAGTCCGCAACCAGATCCGCAGAAGCCGCTCTACAACGAGGAACAACTGGCCTTCGCCAACCGCTTGCGCGAACTGGAAGACCAGCGCAAGACCCTCCAGGATATGTGGCGCAAACTCTATATGGATTATATGGCCGACCAGATGCAGGCCATAGAAGACATGGAAAACTTTCGTCAGACGACCGGGCTCCTTTGGACCGACGTCTGCACCTCCCGCTGGATTCAGGGTGCCCGCCACTCCGAAGCTATCCGCTCGATTTTGTAAGGAGTACGACCCGTGAACATCGGCAACATCAATTCCTTGCGCGGCCCCGAGGAAATCGGCTCGATCCGTTCCACCCCGGTTCTGCGGCCCGCTCCTTTGACTGGCTCGGCACCGCTGCCCAACGACTCGGTGCGCATGGATGGCTCAGCTCCCGCCCAGGAAACTAGCGGAAAGCCCCTTTCTCAAGCCCGTGACGAATTCAAAACGGGGTTGGCCGGCCTGAAAAGTCAGAGCGACGACGATAAGAGTGCCATTCGCGACATCGCGCGCAGGGTGGATGAGCGCACCGACCTCAACTCGAAAGAGAAGGAATGGCTGTTCGCCACTGAGATGGGCGCCTACACGGCCGACGCGGCCATGTCGATGACTTCACTCGAGAAGAAGGGCCAGCCCTGGACCGCCAAACAGCAGTCCCGCTTCGAGGCCCTGACCAAGACTTACGCGGGCGCCAAAGGGGTCGCCGAGGCGGTGACTCCTATGGTGGCACGTCCCGACAGCACTCCCAGCTTTGAAGCCGCCGGACCTGGCGCTCCCATCAAAGCGGCCGTCGCTCCGCTGACCCCCGCCCCGTTGCAACCGGCAGTTGCTTTGCAGCCCGCCCCCCCCGTCGGCGTGCCGACCGCAGCCGCCGGTGCCACTGCGGCTAGCGCAGACGCCTCCGGCAACACCCCGCCGTCGCCCCCCAAAGACCCGCTAGTGGCTATCTGGGAATCGCGCCGCCAGGAAGCCCAGGACGTTTTCAACGACTATAAGGCCCTCATGCAGAAGATGACGGAATGGAAGCAGCGCCTTATTGCCTCCCGCATCGCCTTCTTCTGGAAGGTCTACGGCGCTCACACCAACTTCCTCTCGGACGGCTGGAAGCGCTAAGAACCTCGAAAAGGAAGCCCCTGACGGTCCCTTGAACACAAGGACAACACCGTTCAGGGGCTTTTTGTATATGCAAGTCAACTACGACCCGCAGATTTCCTATGAGTGCGTTCAGTGTGGGCGCGGCTGCTTCAACCGCTGGGACATTGGCGTGGAAGACTCGGTCGTCACCTCTCTCAAGGGACATCCGTTGGAGTTGCGCGTCATTCAGGAGCGTGGCCAGGCCTTTCGTCGAGACGAGGATCAGTTCGTCATCAACAAAGGCCCTGACCACCCTCGCTGCGGCTTCCTCCAAGAGGATTTGCTCTGCTCGATCCACAGCGAGATGGGTTACGAAGCGAAGCCACTGACCTGCCAGCAATATCCCTACGTCTTTGTCCAGACCCCGGACCGCCAGATCCACGCCAGCGCCGTCTACAGCTGCACGGCGGTTCGCGAAGAACTGGGGCCGCCGCTCCAAGAAAGTCGAAAATCGATCGAAGACCTGATTCGTCGAGGGGCTCGCGTCCATCGGCTGGATGGAAACATCGAAGTCTTGCCCCCCTTCGAAGTCAGCTATCCCGAAATCCAGGCCTATGAAGCCGAACTAAACCGTAAATTGGGCGAGATGCCCATTTCCGCAGCCTTTGAAGAGGCGATTTTGGGACTGGCCAATACGCTGTCTAGCCTGGGTCGAC
>JALHOV010000340.1 GCA_022842865.1 Vulcanimicrobiota bacterium
CCCGCAAAATGGGAAATGGTAGCCACTACCTCGACGGGCTCAAGCGTTTACAGCCAGGGCATCAACTCACCCCTGGTCCAGTTCTAGACTCGCTGAGCCGAGGCTTTGCCTCTTCTGGGCGGGGCAGCGCGGAGTTGCCCCGGTGAGCCGAGGCTTTGCCTCTTCTGGGCGGGGCAGCGCGGAGTTGCCCCGGTGAGCCGAGGCTTTGCCTCTTCTGGGCGGGGCAGCGCGAAGTGCCCCGGTGAGCCGAGGCTTTGCCTCTTCTGGGCAGGGCAGCGCGGAGTTCCCCCGGTGAGCCGAGGCTTTGCCTCTTCTGGGCGGGGCAGCGCGAAGTGCCCCGGGTGACCCTCAAGCTTCCTGGAGAGCTTCTTCCAGGCTGACGCCGTGGACCAGGTTGGTTTCGGCCAGTGCGTAGGAGAAGGGCTCGGCCGAACGGGCGCGGTCCAGGGCGGCCGAGGCACGAGCCAGGGCGGCTTCGGGTTGCTCCCCCGGAATCACGGTGGTCAGGCCCAGCCAGGTGGGCCAAAACAGGCTGCCGACCGCGGCCTTATCGGTGGGAGTGGCCACGGTGCGCAAAATCCGGCGAGCGATATTGCCCATCTCGTCCTTGACGGCGTTGGGCAGGATCAGCAGAAAATCCCGAGAGCCAGTTCGACCTACCGAATCGAGGGGGCGCACCGCACGGCGGATGCGCTGACTGACCTGATTCCAAGAATTTTTGTCGCAGTTGGCGGGAGGGTCCAGACTGAGCCAGGCCAGCGCCAGTGCCTGACCCTGTTGGCCTTGAAAATGCTGCTCGGACTCCAGCACCTTCAGGATGTGTTCGCGATTCCACATCCTCGTTTCTTCGTCGATGGCGTTGCGGGCCTTTTCCTTGCCCAGGGCCCGAATCAAAGCCTCCTCGGATTGAGCCAGGCGCTGGCGCTGCAATTCCGACTCCACCAGAGCGCCGAAGTCCCGCATGGCTTGCCCTTGGGCGGAGGTCAACTGGCGCGGCTGATCGTCCAGGATACAAAGTGTGCCGATGCGATGACCGCAAGCGGTGTGCACTGGAATACCGGCGTAAAAACGGATCTCCTCGGGCCCCGTGACCAACGGGTGTTGGACAAAGCGCGGGTCTTTCCGCATGTCCGGGATGGTGAACAGTTCCTCTTGCATGATCGCGTAGTTGCAGAAGGAAATCTCTCGCGGACTTTCACTGACGGTGGTCCCCTGGCAGGATTTGATCCACTGCCGATCCTTGTCGAGCATGGTTACCATCGAGTAGGGAACGTCGAAATGGTCTCGCGCCAACCGGGTCAAGCGATCGAAACGCTCTTCGGCCGGGCTGTCGAGTTGGCCCAGTTCCTCTAAGGCCTGGAGTCGTTCGGTCTCATTGGGGGGAATCGGATACTGCATGGGCAGTCCTTTGGGACGGCCTGACCGGGCTCCTGTTAGCTTCCCAACCACTCGTGCAGGGAATCGGCCGAGAGGTCGGCCATGGCCAAGCGGTGAGGTGGTAATTCGGCCCAGCGGCGCATGCACTCGAACAAGGCCATATCCAGATCCGGGTTTTTGCCCACTTCGGAGCGTTCCAAGGAAAGGAAATGCTGCAAGGTCTTGCCCTCCCAGCTGAGACGGGTAAGAGACTCGTCGGCGGCCCGCTTGTCCATGATGTCAATGAGCGAAATCCAGGTGGAGCTGTCAAAGTCATCCAGGCGCAGGCAGCGCGCGCAGGCCGGCACCAGGGCGAACATCTGCTCGGGAAGGTCGCTGTGTTCAGCCAGTATGGCCAACCAGATCTGCGCGAAGCGCTCCTGCTCGGGTTGTGGAGCTTGTTCCAGCCAGGCTGAACCCTCGGATAGTTCCAAATTTTGAGCCAGTTCCGGTTGCTGCCCCAGGTGATCCCCCAACCACATCGCCCACTCCACCAGTGGCTGCAGCGAGGGCTCGCCGCGAAAACGCAGCAGCATCAACTCCGAGATCTTGTGGGAAGCCGAGCTCTGTTCTTGAAGGGGAAGTTGCGGGTAGAGACGCTGCATCTCCGCCACCGAGTCGCCCAACAGCCGGACAGCCCGGGCGGGCATTCCGTGATGAATCAACCAGCGGGCCTGCAGCAGGCGCAGAGGGGACTGCATTTCCTGGGGCAGGCCTGGGGACTCCTCGAGCTGCTGGAGGTCCAGCCAGGTGGAGGCGTCCAGCGGGGACCCGCTGGCGCGCATCCACAACCACTGGATGCTGCGAAGTGCATCTGCATCCCCCAAATAGTTCAGGGCACGACCCAGGTCGGCGGCCGCCGGTCCGTGCTGGGAATTTCGATAGTAAATGGTGGCCCGAGCTTCGAACAGACCAGCCAACAGAGGGGCTCCCGCTTCACCGAGCACGACCGCCAGAGCTAGAGCCCGGTTGAGGTCCTCCAAGGCAACCTCGGGATGCTCGTCGGTCCAGCGCACCAGGGCCCGCTCTTGGAAGGCGCGCACCAGCATCAGGGAAATATCGTTAGAATCGTCATTGTGGCGCAGCAGTTCAGCCATCTGCACCACCCGGTCGTAGGCGCTGACGGCGGCTTCACGACCCTCCCGTTGCTGGACGCCGTGGGCCTGGCTGAGCATGGTCTGGAGCAGACCGCCAATCTGCTCTTTGCGGGCCTGCTCGTCCAAAGTGCCGGGCTGCCCGAGCATCTCGTCCACGGCTTCTGCGGTGCGACCGAGACGAAGCAGCACCTCGGCACGATGGCGGCGAATGTCGGATTCCAGAAACTGGGTTTCAGCGCCCTCTTTGCTGGCGTTGGCGACCAGCACCATCGCCTCGCTCAGACATTCCACCGCCTGCTCGTCGTTGACCATGCCGGCCTTGAGGGAGAGGGCGCGAGCGCGCTCCAGGAAGTATTCGGCACGGCCAAAGTCCGGTTCCATCAACTCCAGGTCGTCCAGTCCACCCTGCAAGTGCTCCAGGGCCCGCTCGGTCTGGTTGAGCAATCCCAGAATTTCGGCCGCCTCGAAGCGGGCGTGGGGCAGCAGACGCAAGACTTCGGGGTCGCCACCCTTCTCGCTCAAATAGGTGAGCAGGTCGACGGCGGAGTTTGCGTCTGCC
The DNA here is from genome assembly GCA_022842865.1 of Vulcanimicrobiota bacterium. Classification (GTDB taxonomy): domain Bacteria; phylum Vulcanimicrobiota; class Xenobia; order Xenobiales; family JADMJV01; genus JADMJV01. Next base: position 3,073 of record JALHOV010000340.1, read on the forward strand.
AGGGCGGCTTCTTCCTCCCCCAACATGCGGTAGGTGCGGGCTCGGCCCAGGTGCGCCTCGGCCAGGCGGGGGAGCAACTGGTAATGGCCTTGCTCATCCACCAGCTTGTTGTAGGCTTCCAAAGCGCGCTCGTGAGCTCCCAAAGCTTCTTCGCTGGCGGGCAAGGCTCGTCCCAGCAGGGTCTCCAGTACGGCCCGATTCTCCAACTGGGTGTGCTCGATACCCAGGTCCACAAATCCCAACGTAGACCGTAGCTGCTCCACGGCCTGCTCGGTCTGACCCATGTGCAGGTTCAACTGGGAAAGCAGCACGGCTGTGTCCACCAGTACATTGACGGCCGGATTGTTGGCCTGCCCCCCCCACTCACCGGACTGGTTGGTCACATAATGAAAAGCCAATGATAGGTCGCGCTTGGCCGACTCGGCCCGGCCACGCCGTTGCCAGATGCGGCCGCGCAGCAAGAGCACCTGGCTCAGCCAGGTGGCCACATCTCCCCGACCTTCCGACTCCACCAGCTGCAACATGAGCTCCACGCCGGCTTGGGCCGCTTCGAAAGCCGCATCCAGTTGGGCCACGTCATAAAGCAACTGGCCTCGGCGGCACAGCTCCTGGGCGTAGACTTCTCGCAGGTCCAGGCGGCCCTCGTCGATGAGTTCCTTCCAGAGACCGGTTGCGTGATCAGAAGCTTCCAGCGCCCGACCTTCGTCCTCCAACAAACGATGGGCCTCGGCCAACTGGGTCTGAGCCTGCGCTTCCAGGACGCGCAGTTCGGTCCAACTCTCGTGAAAGCGCTGCAGCAACTCCAGGCAGCGCATACCGTCGTCCCGGGCCAAAATGCCGTCGCCGCGACGGGCGGCCAGGCGGGCCCGGCTCAGATAAGCCTGCACCAAATCCAGGCGCATCCGGGAGCGCAAAGAATCCCGATGGGGCTGGTAGTGGTCCAATGCCAGTTTCAGGTCGGACTCGGCTTCCTCGAGACGGCCCATCTCTTGATGCAGCATACTGCGATGGTGCAGGGCCAGCGCCCACAGTGGCTCCCAGCGAGCCGCATCCAGGGCGGCAATGTCGGCATACATCTGCACGGCCACGTCGGCATCCTGGAGAGCGGCCGCATGGCGCCCGAGTTCCCGGAGAATCTCGCTGCGACGGTTAAAAGCGGCAGCCAGGCCATTGGTCAGTTCGGGTCGCTGATCGACCAACGGGCGGAAGCCCGCGATGGATTGTTCCACGTCCAGCAAGGCATCGTGCAGGCGACCCAGGCCGCGGTAAGTCAAGGCGCGGCTGCTGTAACTCCAGAGCTGCTCTTCGAGCACCTGATGCAGTTGCAATGGCGCATGCTCGCGTCCCCAGTGCAGGGCGATATCCAGCACGGCCAGCCAGTTGCCGACCAGTTGAACTTTGCGGTATCCCTGGCCGATGCTGTCATAGTGATGGATCTGGCTTTCTTTCCAGCGCTTGAAGTCTTCGCTCTGGAGAGCCGTCCAGCTGGCTTCGCCGGCCCGCGACTGAGCGATCCATTGGAGCAATTCTTCCAAATTGATGTTGAGTTGACCTGTGGTATTGAGCTTAACCACCATATACTGACAAAACTGACCAATGGTCTCGAGACGTTCCGCCCCACCCTGTTCAACCACCGCCTCCCACAAACGCGGATGACGCAGGCAAATACGCGATTCGCCTCGCTCCACCACCAGCCAGGAGTAGTGCTGCAGCAGACAGCGGAGCGAGGGCGACCAGAGCGCCTCACCCAGCTCGTCGAGAGGCAATCCTTCCTGCCCGGCGCTAAGCAGAAAAAGGACGGGTCGTGCCAGGCGATCGTCCAACACCTTGGAGATAACCCAGGCGGGCGTAGCTTCAGGATCGGGAAGCTCTTTGCTTTGCGAGACCAGGCCGGCCTCCAGGCTGCCCACCCAGAGACGCAAGATCAGCAGATCGTCGCCACTGGCCCGCGAAAACTCGATCTGCTGAGGCTTCTGCCAGTCCAAATTCTGCTGCAGGAAATCCAGCGCCAACTTCTGATAGGCCAGGTCATCCCTGGCAATGGGCAAGCGCGCCGGGGGATTGGGCGCAGACCAGGCGGTTGGAAGCTCTTCCTCACAAGCGCCGACCCATACGAAGGGACTGGGAAGATTGAGATGACACCAGAGCAGATCGTCGGGAAAGACGACGTCATCCTCCAGCAACACCAGGCGGACGGGTTCGCTTGAACCGTGATTGCGCTCCTGAAGGGCGGCGAAATAATGGGCAAATAGATGTTCTCGCGAACTGTGCCGCTGCAGATCGGCCAGAGCCGCCGCTCCCAGGGCGTGCCAGGGAAAACCGGCTTGATGCAACTCGTGCAGACGCCAGTTGAGTTGCTCGAGAGCGAAGGGGTCGCGACTGTTGACCGGGATCCAACCATAGCGGAAGGTGCCGACCTGTGGCTGACGCAGCGCCAGATCACGGATGAGAAAGCTCTTGCCCACCGCGCTGGGACCCTGGACCATCAAGCCACTGCCGGGAGCCACCGATTCCACAAACTCCAGCACCTCGTCGAGCACAAAGAAAGGGGGACGCTGGGAGGAGCAGACCTGGCGCCAGCGGGCCAGCAGAACCTCCAGCGGCTCTTGCGCCTCGGTCTCGGGGTCCAGCTGAAATCGCTCACTGCCCAGGGTGATGTAGCCCGACCAATGCCCGTCGGGACGAATGTAAAGATCGGGATCGCAGGCCGTCCAAAGCGGCGAACCAGCGACCAGCCACAACTGCAGCGCATCCAGCAATTCCCGGAGCTGAGCCAAAAACTCCGAATCATTCGACTGGATCTGACCACCCGCCAGGCGCACCCAGAAGGTGACGTGCTGCAGGCCGATCATAGGGGCGTCAGGCAGACCCAACCAGCGGGCGTGCAGACGAGGCACGTCGGGGGCGTTCAGTTCGAAAAACAAAGCCTGCAGGAGCGAACTGGCCACTTGCTTGGGATAATCCATCAGGGCCGTCCAGGCGAAGTGGAGCAGTTTGACCGATTGCCCGGCCGGCACCGGTTGTTGCAGCGCTACTCGCAGGGGCTCGGGTAGCGGTGCCACCTGGGCCAGGCCGGCGCAGGCCACACGGGCGGTCAGCTCGAGCAGGCAGGAGATGCCAGGCAAGAGGCCGGCTGCCAGGTTGCGTCGCGAGGCGTCGGTTTCCTGATTGAGTTTGGCATAGTCCATCACGGCGCGGCGAGCCAGGTCCATCTGGCGGCGGACACCGTTAGGCAAGGTCGAGGGAAACTCCAGCGGACGGGGTCGCCAACGAGGGCCGCCGGATACCCGGGGGGTGTCCAGGCCAAGCAGCGCGTCCAGGCCGTCGTCCAGACCCAAGGGTTCCTGTGAGGAAAATTTGGGAGTCGGCTCCGGGGCGGGCTCCGGCTCTGGCTCCACGGCTGGGACCGCCAGCACGGCAGCGTCTGGCTCGGCCGGCTGCAGTTGCAGCGAGAGGGCGGGGATCTCTAGCGCCGCGGCCTCCGGGGCTGCCGAGCCCAGAATGTCCGCAATGCTCTCCTCATACCATTCTCCGGGGGGCACTTCGGTCAGTTCGGGTTGGCCGGCCCGGGCCGGCGGGAGTTCGGCCAGGGTTGCGGCGGCCTCGGCTAGCAAGATCAGCTCCAAGTTCCACTCGGGCACGTATTTAACCCAGAGTGGCTCGGGCAAAAAAGGCAGTTGCTTACCGCGGCCGTCCTCCAGGCTGACCACCAGTTGCTCGTTTTCCACTTTGTAGCGGCGGTTCAGCTTCACGAACAAGGGACGGCTGGCGCGCAGCCATTCGGAGATCAGCTCCAGGTAACGAGCGTTGCTGCCCGGCAACTCCTGAACGGGACTATCCCAGAGCGCGGCTTGCTCGGCGGGCGCGGCGTCGGCCGTCCATTCGCCGGCGATGCCCAGCCAGCGACACTGCAGACGCGGACGCGGAGGGTCACCAGCCTCAAAGAAACCCAGGCGCAGTAGCGTGCGGAAGCTGGACTGCGGGTGCCCTTCCCAGGCCATCACGGCATAACGCAGCAACTTCAGGGTCTCGGCCCAGTCGGGCTGGGGCGGAATCGGCACACTGCTGCCGTGCAGCCGGTCCAACGCCCCGAGAGCAGCACCGGCCCAGTAGCGCATCAAAAACTCCAGCGTCCACTTGATCGTATGCTGGAAGGCCTGATGATCGCCCTGCTGGACCTGCTCACTCAGACTCCGCAGCAAGTGCTTCAAGTGGGCAGGGAAGCAGACGTCGAACGGGAGCTTGGTGGACCCCGAAGTGATAGCCATGAACTCCTATGCTCCGCGCTGAGCGAGGGGTTTTCCTCCATGGGCGCAGAAGCAGCTTCCCCTGGAGGTATCGTCTCAATGTTTTCTGCTTTCCGTGGCAAGCCCGCCAAGACCCCGCCGCCCCAAGTCGAGGTCGTCGGCTTCGACGGCGAGACTCTGGAGCTCAAGTCCGAAACCCCGTTGACCGAAGGCCCTTTGACGGTGGTGTTGCTGAACGCCGAGATTGAATTGGAGAAGGAGGCGCCGGTCCACATCGACCAGGGCTTCCCCGACAAGCAGCTTTACTGGGCCAGCCTGCCGGAAGGCAGTGACCTCGCGACCGTGCTGCAGGCCCTGATCCCCAAGGAGGCGGAAATCGCTAACTCCGGCGGGGAACTCCCTGCCAGCTGGGAGGAAAAACGCAGCCGCGTGCGCCTGACCCGCGTGCTGGGGGCCATGTCACCCCAGGTGGCTGGCTTCAAGTGCGTCACCTACGATATTCACTGCGAAGGGCTGCGTCTCCAGATCGACCAGCCACTGGCCGAGGGCAGCACCATTAAGCTTCGCTTCGAACTGGAGGACCATCGCCTGGCCCCCTTCGACGTGCAGGGCCTGGTCAAGTGGTGCCAGCCCAGTCCCAAGAAGGGCCACTGGGCCGGGATTCTCTTCACCCACATCACCGAAAAGCAGGTCGAGCAGGTCGACAAGTTCGTCGAGGAAACGCTGTCCTATGAAGGCGGTGTGCTGACCCGCGATTACGTCGTCAGCTAGCGCCGAGTGAACAGCTGGCAGTCCTATGCGCTTGGCTCGGCCTTTTTCGCAGCTCTCACCGCCATCTTCGGCAAGCTCGGGGTGGCCGAGATCAATTCCAATCTGGCCACCTTCCTGCGCACCCTGGTGATCCTGGCTTTGACGGCTGGGGTGGTGAGCTGCCAGCAGAGATGGAATTTTCAGGGTCTATCCTCGCGTACCCTGGTCTTTCTCATTCTGTCGGGCCTGGCCACGGGACTCTCCTGGCTTTGCTACTATCGGGCGCTCCAACTGGGTAACGCCTCGCAGGTAGCCCCGGTCGACAAGCTCAGCGTGGCCCTGACTGTCGTGCTGGCGGGGATCTTTCTCCACGAACCTTTGACTGTGAAGACCGGCCTGGGAGCCCTGCTGATTCTGGCCGGCACGCTGGTGATGGTTTTGTGACGAGAGTTTTGGGTACGGCGATCCCGGTACATCCTCCTGGACAAACCTCCTGCTCATCCCTTATGCTCGCTACGTCGAGGTGCTTCCCGCCCAGAACGGGGAGTGAAAAGGGAATCCGGTTCGATGCCGG
>JALHOV010000341.1 GCA_022842865.1 Vulcanimicrobiota bacterium
AACACCAAGCAGAAGCCCACCCCCAGTGCGCGGGTTTCAATCGGAAACATTTCGGCTTTGACGATACCGGAAATGGAAGTATACAGACTGATTCCGCACAAGGCCAGGGCGATCAGCAAGCCCGCTTCGACCGGTCCGCTAGCCCGGCCGATGGCCGTCATCAAGGGAACCGTGGTCAGAATCCCCCAAAGGGCAAATCCAACCATGAAGCGCTTGCGCCCGACCCGGTCGGAGAGGGCCCCAAACAAAGGCTGAATCAGCATGTAGAAGAACAGCACGCCCGTCATCACATGGTTGGCCAGCGATTTCTCGAAGCCAGCGGTGTTCACCAGGTACTTCTGCATGTAGGTGGTGTAGGTATAGAAGATCAACGAGCCACCCCCCGTAAAGCCGATCACCGAGAGACAGGCCCCCGGATGCTTGAACAAAGCGGACAGGCTGCCGCTATCGTTGGCCTGGCGCGATTCCGCCGTGGTCGTTTCCACCAGCGTGCGCCGCAGAAAGAGGGCGACCAGCGCGGCCATGGCGCCGATGACGAAAGGGATACGCCAACCCCAGGCCAGGATCTGCTCCCGGGCCAGCAGATGATCCATCAACACCACCACCAGCGAAGCCAGCAACTGACCGCCGATCAGCGTCATATATTGAAATGAGGAGTAGAAGCCGCGGTGCTTGGGGGTGGCAATTTCGCTCATATAGGTGGCGCTCGCGCCATACTCGCCCCCCACCGACAGCCCCTGAATCATGCGCGCTGCCAACAGCAACCAGGGCGCGGCCAGGCCAATCGTTTGATAAGTTGGCAAGACCGCGATCATCAACGATCCGGCTGACATCATGAGCACGGAAACCAGCATCGAGGTACGCCGCCCGTGACGGTCGGCCATGCGTCCGAAAAACCAGCCTCCCAAGGGCCGCATCAGAAAGCCAACAGCGAAAATCCCGGCAGTCTGCAGCAACTTGCTGGTCTCGTCTCCTTCCGGAAAAAAGGCCTGTCCAAAGTAAATGGCCGTGAAGGCGTAGGCGTAAAAGTCGTACCACTCCACCAGATTGCCGGAGGAAGCGCCTAGAATCGCCCAGATCGGTGAGGTGGGTCTAACAGACTTTGGCAGAGAGAGCCAGACGCACCTTTCGCAGGAGATCGCCGCCAGGAAACGGCTTGTCGACGCGATGGGAAAGCTTTTCCGGGGGCGGCAAGAGACGCAGAGCGTCCGGCTTGGGCACCTCATCCTGAAATGGCTCAAGCGATAGCACGCAGGGAAGATAAATTTTGAAGGTGGTGCCCCGGTCGAGCTCACTATGAACCCAGATGCCGCCGCCGCTCTGGGCCACCGTACCGTAGACGCTGGCCAGCCCGAGACCGGTGCCGTGCGACTTGGTGGTAAAAAACGGCTCGAAGATGCGCAGGCGCGTTTCCTCGTTCATCCCCCGCCCATTTCCCGGTGAATCTGGAGGGCTTCCAGACCAGAGAATCCGGGCAGGCTGTAGTCGGAGATAATCGCGTCCCAATCTCGCTGTGCCAGAGCCTCGCGCAACTGCGGGGCGGTTTCCACACGGGTGCACTCGGCCGCTACATCCGCTTCCAGCAGTTGCAACACGATCAGCTCGAAGTCGACCTCGCTATCTTCCACAACGAGAATATGAATAGGCCCCCCCGGAAACTGCATCCGACAATTCAACACCATTCCCCAACGTTTTGCAATTCCCAGCACTCACGCGTCCCGCCGACAAGTTTCCCGCACGGCCAGGGTCAGCACCAACAGACCCAGAGAGGTCAACATCAAGCCGGTATGCCCGGGCGCCAGAAAGGTGAAAGGCGCCAGCGAGGCGACCGCCACCACGATCCACAGGCTCCTACCCAGGGTCTGCCACTGTAACCAGCCGGCCAGAGCGAAGGCGACCACTAAACTAAGCCAGAGGGGCAGGTATCCCACCAGGTAGGAAGCCAACGCATAGGCTCCGCAAGTGGCCAGGCTGGCCAGGGCGCTACGCCAAGGCCCCACCCGTCGATAGCGCAGGTACGACCACACCAGAGTGAGAGCCAGCAGGATGACGATCTCTAGCGGCCCAAAGACGAACAGGTTGGCCATAATCGCTTCATTGGCTATATAGGGGAAATACAGGCTGATACTTTGAGAGGTAATCTGGTTCCTCAAGTCCCATTCCCATTTACCCGAGGCCACGCTGCTCGGATACAAGGAACCACGCTGAAACTTCAGCTCGTTCCGGTCGCCCTCCACTTTGAGATGAAAATCGGCAATCGGTTCGCGCCGCCCGGTCAGGTCGTAGGACCATGATTTGGCACCCTGGTGGAGATAGGCCACCTCGGCCACACACTTTTCGCCAGGCTTCAACTCGGCTTCCCATTCCAGGCCCTGCTCGATGTCGGGTGTAGGCACTTCGTGCCCGTTAATGCGAAAGCGAAAGTTGGAGAGGGTGCCGCTATTGTCCGGGAGAGGAAACGAGAAGTGAATGCGGCGTGCTTCGCTCATCGGATTGGCGAAAGTATAGCTGGCTTGAAAATCGGCCTTGTAAAGCTGGGCCGCACCCGTGCGCGGATCCTGAAAGGCCAGTTTCAGTCGAACATCGGAGCCCTGCAACTTGCTGGAGACAAAGCGATTTCTCAGGAAAGTTCGAGTCAGGATCTGGTTTTTGCCCTGTTTGACGATTTCGCTTTTCAGGGCAATGGTGGGCTCGCCCCCATAGCGGGCCGGTTCCGGACTCCAGATCGGGAGTTGTTCCAGGTTGGCAAAGTCTTCGGGTAGGGAGACGGTTTCCACGGTCTCTCGGCTTTCCAGCATGGAAATCTTGGGAGCGCGTTGGGTGGTCGGCCCGCCTCCGGCCTCATCCCCCACCACAAATTGAGCTTTGCCCTGCTGCTTGAGGCGCTGCTGAAAGCCTTGATGCAACTCCGAGAGGGCGTAGATTTGCAGCAACAGCAGTCCGGCCGTCAAGAGCCAGCCCCAACTACCGCGGATGGCCTTGGAAATCCGTTGCATAGCGTCGCGGCACGAGTCACGGTCAAATTTGAACAGATTCAGCAGTAAAAAGGCCAGGGCCGCCAGGGCCAGCACCACTGTCATGGCCAGCGCGCACATCCAGCCGCCCACCAACTCCAACAGTCGATGGACCACGAATTCCAGGTGTTCGATCACACAAACCTCGCTTTATCCTGATGATTCAGGGGGACAACCCCCTGCAGCCATAGTAGGCTTGCAAGATCACACCTCAGACTCACGTAGGTCACAAAACGATAACAGGCGAATCACTCAACGATGGAAGCGCTACAAAAAGCCCTGAGCCAATTGAGCGAAGTCGATACGGCCGTGATTGTGCACGACCTCGATGTCATGCACGAGCGCTTCGGGCGCATTCGCAATGCTTTTCCTGAGGCCGAATTGCACGCCGTGGCCATCAAGGCCAATCCGCTGGTGGGCGTGCTGCGTTCGCTGGTCGAGGGGGGAGCTGGCCTGGAGGCGGCCTCCTGGGAGGAGGTCCAGTTGGCCCTGGCAGCCGGCTGCGCTCCCGACCGCATCGTCTATGACTCGCCGGCCAAAACCGAATGGGAAATCAAAGAAGCTCTGCAGCTGAGGGTGCGCCTCAACGCTGACAACCTGGACGAACTGGAGCGCCTGGATCGCCTGCAGCCCGACTACCCCATCGGGTTGCGCGTCAATCCGCAGGTCGGGGCCGGCTCGATCGCTATGACCAGCGTAGCCAACCGTGGCTCCAAGTTTGGCATGCCGCTGGAGGAGACCGACCTGCCAGCGCTGTTTCAGCGTTTTCCCTGGCTGGGTGGCCTGCATTTGCACGTGGGCTCGCAAGGTTGCCCTCTAGAGCAGTTGGTGGAGGGAGTGGCCCGCGTATGGCGGGCCGGGCAGGCGCTCAACCTGAAGTTCTTTGACATGGGAGGCGGCCTGGCGGTCAACTACCGCAACTTGAACGAAGGCCCGCAGCCCGAAGCGTATGCGGCGGCTTTGCGCCAGGCTTGCCCGGGATTTGGTCAACTGCCCTTGATCAGTGAGTTCGGGCGCTGGATTCAGGGTCCCTCGGGCTGGGTGGCCTCCCGCGTGGAATACGTGAAAGAAGGCGAGCCCTCGAGCATGGCAGTGCTGCACGTGGGAGCCGACATGCTGCTGCGCCTGGCTTACGCGCCCCAAGATTGGTACAACCGGATGGAGGTCTTCGACCGCCTGGGACGCCCCAAAACGGGCCCGCGCGAACCCTGGACACTGGTCGGGCCGCTCTGCTTTGGCGGAGACGTGATCGGGCGCGACGTAGAACTGGCTCGCATCGAACCCGGCGATTGGGTGGTGGTTCACGACATCGGGGCCTACACCATGGGCATGTGGTCGCGCCACTGCAGTCGGGCGTTGCCGCTGGTTCTGGGCTGGCGGAAGGGAGAACTGTCGGTCCTCAAGGCTCGCGAGTCGCTGCAGGACGTGGTCCGCTTCTGGAGTTGAACTCCAGGGTGAAGCGGGCGCCCTGACCCGGGCCGGCGCTGTGGGCCCGCAGAGTGCCGCCCATGCCTTCTACCAGGCCCTTACTGATGGCCAGTCCCAGGCCGGTACCTCCCTGATGACGCGATCGCGCGCTGTCCACCCGGTAAAAGCGGTCAAATAGATGGGGCAAATCCTCCGCGGCGATGCCCACGCCGTCGTCCTCCACCCACAGTTGCCCCTCCCCCACCCCGATACGCACCGTTCCCTCGGGTGCAGCCCGGCGGGCGTTGACCAGCAGATTGGTGACCACCTGATGCAACCGGTCGGCATCGGTTTCCACCGTCAGGCAACAGGGCTCCACCAGGAGAGCCCCGTGTTCCTCGGCCAGTTCTTGCAAGAAGGGCTTTAAGTCCAAGGGTTCCAGGTGGAATTTCAAAGCCGACTGCTCGAGGCGGTGCAAATCCAGCAGATTGGCCACCAGACGCTCCATGCGGTCCAGGTCGCGATGAATCAAGCCCAGAAATTGCTCTCGCGGCGCCCCGGCCTCCAGCGCCTCGATCAAACTGCGCAACGAAGCCAGCGGGGTCTTCAGTTCGTGAGAAGCATCCGAGACGAAGCGCATCAAGGTCTGCTGCTGAGCTTCCAGATTGTCGGCCATAGAATTGAAGGCCCGAGTCAAAATCGCCGTTTCGTCGCGGGAGCGGATGTCGATCCGCTCGTCCAGGTGGCCTTCCCCAAAGCGCTTCACCGCCGCCGTCAGCCGTCGCAAAGGCCTGGTCAACCAGCGAGCCAGCAAAAGACTCAAACCCATGCCGCCCAGCAGCACGACCAGAGCCAGTTCGTAAAATCGCGTGCGCAGTTGCATCAGCGTTAGTTGCAAATCAGAAAGGGAGCGGCTGGCGTAAATCGCGCCAGCGATTTTCTTCTGGGCCAGCATGGGAACGGCCACATACATGGTCGGGTCGGTCTCCAGATCGCCCAACCGCAGGCCGGAAGTTCCGTGCAAAGCGGCGTCCACTTCGGGTCTCTGACTCACATTCTGCCCTTTGCGGTGGGCGCTATCCTCGAGGATGTCGCCGCGCCAGTTGACGATGCACATGCTGCCCGACATGTTCACGGACAACTGGGCCATCTCGTCGGTGATCATTTTGCGTGCGGCCGGGCTCAACAGCGTCTGATCCATGTGTCGGCGCATCAGGTTGGCCACAAATCCACAGTCGCGTTCCAAGGAAGCCTGCGCGTTGTCCAGGTAGGTCTGACGCACGCCTCCCAGTAAGACCATTTCGGCCAGGGCCAGCGTCAGCGCTATCGTGCAGAAGAAGGCCAGTGCCAGCGGCACGCGCAGGCTGCTAAACATCCCACATGTAGCCGACTCCGCGCACCGTCACTAAATAGCGCGGTTGGGCCGGATCGCTTTCGATCTTCTCGCGCAAACGCTGCACGGTGACGTTGACGACCCGGGCCTCGCCGTCGAACTCGTAACCCCAGCAGGCGCTGAGAATACGTTCGCGGCTTTGGGCTGATGCTCAAAAAGAAAGTGGAGCAGAGCGAACTCTTTGGGAGTCAGGTCCAGCCTGGCACTGCAGCGCCAGACCTCGTGGCGGTCCGGGAAAATCTCCAAATCGCCGCTGCGCAGTCCCGGCTCGGCCTCCCGCCCGCGCCTGCGCAGGTGGGCCTTAATGCGGGCCAATAACTCCAGATGGCGGAACGGCTTGACCACGTAGTCGTCCGCGCCCCCCTCCAGGCCCATCACCTGGTCGATTTCTTCTCCGCGGGCCGTCAGCATCAGCACGATTCCCGGGAACTGCTGGGCGCGCAGACGGCGGCACACTTCCACTCCGTCCAACCCGGGCAACATGCCGTCCAGCAAAATCAGATCGGGCTGAAACTCGCCCACCTTGTGCAGCCCCTCCAGACCGTCCGCGGCCGTCTCGACCTGGTATTGAGACTGCTGCAACAAAAAACGCAACGACTCGCGCAGCGACTCCTCATCATCCACCACCAGGATTTTCATGGCCGGCTGTTCCGTTCAGGTCCGTCCCAAAGCCAGCACCACTTTCCATTCGGCCGGTTGAACGGGCGAAATCGAAAGCCGGTTGCCCTTGCGGGTCACCACCATCTCTTTGAGCTTGGGATGCTCCTTCAGTTCCTCCAGCGTCACAAAGTGCGAGAAGGTTTCGAGATACTCGACGTCCACCAACGACCAGCGATTGCTCTCGGCACTCGACTTGGGATCGAAGTATTTGGACTTCTTGTCGAGGGCCGAGAAGTCGTCGTAGGGCTCGCTCACCACCTTGCACACCCCGGCAATGCCGGGCGGGTCGACCCGGCTGTGGTAAAAGAAACCCAGATCGCCGGGCTTCATGGCCCGCATATAATTGCGCGCCATATAGTTGCGCACGCCATCCCAGGGACTTTTCTGCATTGTTTTCAGATGGTCCAGGGAGAAGGTGTCGGGTTCACTTTTAAAGAGCCAGTATTGCATGCCAGGAGGTTCGCACGAGCAGGTCGCATACCTTGCCCGACTATGGATCGCGCCAAGCTTACCAGCAACGAAGTCTTCGACACTCTGCAGATGTTCGAAGAGCATCACCTCGACATCCGCACCATCACCCTGGGCGTCAATCTCCTGGACTGCGCCAGTTCCAGCGTTCAGGAAACCTGCGAACGAGTGGTTCGCAAGCTCTTGCGGGTGGGCCGCAACCTCGTCCCCACCGTCAATGAAGTGGCCCGCGACCTGGGCATTCCCATCATCAACAAACGCATTTCTTGCACCCCCATCAGCATGGTGGGCGCCTCGGCCGGTCCGGCCTGCTTTGTGCCTCTGGCTCTGGCCATGGACAAAGCCGCCGCCGAGTTGGGCGTGGATTTTATCGCCGGCTTCTCGGCGCCCGTGCACCGGGGCCTGACCCCGGCCGATCGGGCATTGCTCGATAGTCTGCCGGAAGCCCTCAATCGCACCGAGCGCGTCTGTTCCTCGATTTCGCTGGCTTCCACCCGGGCCGGTATCAACATGGACGCGGTGGCCCACATGGGTCAGCGCATCCTGGACATCGCCCACATGCACCCCGAACGCGAGGGCCTGGCCTGCTGCCGTCTGGTGGTTTTCTGCAATCAGCCAGAGGACAACCCTTTTGTGGCGGGCGCGATGCATGGTCCGGGCGAAGCCGATGTGGTCATTCACGTCGGAGTAAGCGGTCCTGGCGTGGTGAAAGCCGCCCTCAGCAAGGCGCCCCACGCGACCCTGAATGAACTGGCCGACATCATCAAACTGGCCTCGTTCAAGATCACCCGGCTGGGCGAAATGGCCGGACGCGAGGCCGCTCGCCGCCTGGGCTACCCCATGGGCATCGTGGACCTGTCTTTGGCTCCCACTCCGGCCCGCGGAGACTCGGTGGGCGAAATCTTGCAGGTGATGGGCCTGGAACACTGCGGCGTGCACGGTTCCACGGCCGCCCTGGCCATGCTCAACGACGCAGTGAAGAAGGGAGGGGCCATGGCCTCCTCCCAGGTAGGCGGCCTGTCGGGAGCCTTCATCCCCCTGAGTGAAGACGCCGCCATGGCCGACGCCGCCGCTGTAGGCGCCCTCACCATTGATAAGCTGGAAGCCATGACCTGTGTCTGCTCGGTAGGCCTGGACATGGTGGCCGTGCCCGGCGACACCCCGGCCGAGACCCTGGCCGCCATCATCGCAGATGAAATGGCCATCGGCATGATCAATGGCAAAACCACGGCCGTGCGCATCATTCCCGTGCCGGGCAAGAAAGCCGGTGAGCTGGTCAACTTCGGCGGCTTGCTCGGCTCCGGCCCGATCATCCCCGTCAACCGCTTCTCCTCGGCCGGCTTCATCCGTCGCGGCGGCAACATCCCCGCCCCTCTGCAAAGCCTGCGCAACTAGCCTTCCGCCCCTGGGAGTGTTTCACGAAAAACCGTTCGATTTCTGACCTGGCTGGCTGGCTCGCCCTGGTCGAGTGGCCCCGGGCATGCCGAAACGGGTAGGCTCAGGTCGCGGTGCCGGGACCGGTGGGCGCATTGCCGGGACCGGTAAGCGCAATCGGAGTGCCGGGACCGGTAGGCGGAAATCGAGTGCCGGAACCCGTGGGCGCATTGCCGGGACCGGTAGGCGCAATCGGAGTGCCGGAACCCGTGGGCGCATTGCCGGGACCGGTAGGCGCAATCGGAGTGCCGGAACCCGTGGGCGCA
>JALHOV010000342.1 GCA_022842865.1 Vulcanimicrobiota bacterium
GCAGGAGGGTTTTGAGAGGGTAACCCGGGCCCAGGTCATCGAAGGCTTCGGGCTGACCGAAGCGGGCCCCATCACCCACTGCTCCCCTTTAAATGGCACGCGCAAGCAGGGTTCGGTCGGGTTACCTTTGGCGGAAACCGAGAGTCGCATCCTCGGTCTTTCGACCGGGTTGCCCCTTCCCCCGGGAGAAATTGGTGAGCTGGTCGTCAGGGGGCCGCAGCTGATGACGGGCTATTGGGAGGAGCCGGAGGCGACCGCTGAGGCGATGCGCGATGGCTGGTTGCATACGGGTGATTTGGGCGTGACCGACAGCGATGGTTACACCTACCTGCTCGGTCGCATGACCGACTGTTGCAAAGTGGGGGACAACCTGGTTTATCCTCGCCGCATCGAGGAGGTGATCCATCTCCATCCTTCCGTCCAGGAAGTGGCCGTGCTGGGCTGGCCAGCCGGTTTCCCTCGCGATCTCAAAGGGATCGGTTTGGTGGATAAGCTGCACGCTTTTGTGGTGCCGCGTCCGGGCAAACAAGTATCGGTGGATGAGTTGAGACAGTACGTGCAGGTGCGCCTGCCCGACTGGCTGCGGCCAGAGCTTTGGACGCTTCTGCCCCAGCTGCCGCGCACGCCCTTCGGCAAAGTCAGCCGCCTGTCGCTCTATGGCTCTTACTAATCGACGATGCGGCCGATGTCTTGATCTTTGTCTCCACAGGAGAAGTGGGCAGAGCCAAAAATATTCTGAGCATAAAGATGAAACCAGGGGGTTTGCCGAATGAGCAACTTACGCGTCGCCGTGGTGGGAGCCGGTCCATCCGGTCTTTATGCCTGCGAAGAGCTTCTCAAGACCACGGACTTCGAAGTGCACGTCGATCTTTATGACGCACTACCCACCCCTTACGGTTTGGTGCGCTACGGCGTGGCCCCCGACCATCAAAAGATCAAGAGCGTGACCGCCGTCTTTGAGAAAATCATGCGCGACCCGCGCATCCACTTTCACGGCAACGTGACCGTGGGACAAACGGAGCTCGACTGGATGCGCCAGGCCTACCACGCCGTGCTTTTCACCGTGGGTGCTCAGCGCGACCGCAAGCTGGGCGTGCCCGGCGAGGATCTCGAAGGCAGCTACTCGGCCACGGACTTTGTGGCCTGGTATAACGGCCACCCTGACTACAAGGATCGCAATTTTTTGCTCGACCAGCCTCGCGTGGCAGTGGTAGGTGTGGGAAATGTAGCCATCGACGTGGCCCGCATTCTGCTGGCAGGCCACGAACGCCTGAGCAAGACCGACATCGCCGACCACGCCCTGGAGGCACTGAAGGATTGCGCGGTCAAGGAAGTGCACATCCTGGCCCGGCGCGGGCCGCTGCAGGCCGCCTTTACGAATCCCGAGCTGCGCGAACTGGTGGAGATGGAAGACGTCTCCTTCGAGATTCGCAGCGATGAACTGGAGCTCGATCCTTTCAGCCGCGCGGCCCACCAGGCCGAGCCCGACAAGGCGGTGGCCAAGCGCCTGGAATTGTTGGCCCAGGCAAGCAAACGTCCCGGTGCCGAAAAACGCCTGGTGCTCCGCTTCCTGGTTTCTCCGCTCGAAATCGAAGGGGAAAATCGAGTCGAAAAACTGACCTTGGGACGCAACCAGCTCAACGAGAAGCTGTCGGCCCAGGACACCGGTGAGCGGGAGCAGATCGAGATCGGCACCATCTTTCGGTCGATTGGCTACAAAGGTCAGCCGCTGGCAGACCTGCCCTTCGACGACAGCAAGGGCATCATTCCCAATCAGGGCGGACGCGTGGTGGGCCAGACCGGTGTCTACGTGGCCGGCTGGATTAAGCGCGGACCCTCAGGCGTCATCGGTACGAACAAGCCTTGTGCCAAGGAAAGCGCGCAAGCCATTCTGAGCGACGCCCTGGGCGGCCGTTTGAAGCCGCCCACCAGGGACGTTCACGAGCATCTGAGCGGCCATCACCGCGTCGATTTTGCTGGCTGGAAGCGGCTGGATGACCACGAGGTCAACCAGGGCAGGGATTCGGGCCGCCCGCGTATCAAGGTGGTGGAAAGAGCGGCCATGCTCAAACACTCCTCGGAGGAAGTGGCTACCCGCTGAGCAAACACCAGGCCAAATCCCTGAGGAGTGAGAACATGAAAATCGGAATCATCGGCGGTGCCGGACTGGTCGGCTCCAACCTCGCCTTCGCCCTGCAAATGGCGGGCGTCGGCAGCGAACTGGTGCTGGTGGACGCCAACCAACAGGGAGCTTCCGGACAGGCTCTGGATTTGCTTCACGGGTCGGCCTACACCGCCCCCCAGCGCATCCTGGCCGGCGGTTATGCAGCGCTGGAAGGAGCCGATTGCGTGGTCATCACGGCCGGCCTGCGGCGCAAGCCCGACGAAAGCCGCCTGGACCTGATCAACCGCAACGTGCAACTCTTTCTGGGAATTCTTGAGGAATTGCGCAAGGTTTCGGTGAGCAACCGCTGCCATTTGATCATCGTCACCAACCCGGTCGACATTCTCACCCAGCTCTCGGTGGAGAAATCCGGATTCCCGAAACAGCGAGTGATCGGCCTGGGCACCGTGCTCGACACCTTACGCTTTCGTTCGCTGCTGGCCGAGTACTTCGGGGTGGCCGCGCCGCAAATGCAGGCCCTGATTCTGGGCGAGCACGGCGACTCTATGGTGCCGCTCTGGTCGACTGCCTGCGTGGATGGCGTCCCCCTCACCAGCCTGCCAAAATACGACCAGTCGGCTGTGATGAAGATTTTCGAGCGCACTCGTAAATCAGGCGCTGAGGTCATTTCGCTCAAGGGGGGCGCTGGCTACGCGGTCGGTGTGGCCATTCTGGAAGTCATCAAAGCCCTTGCCTACGACACCAAGGCCATTCTGCCCGTTTCCACCTGGCAAGAAGGCGAATACGGGCTCCGCGACGTGTGTCTTTCCGTGCCCACACGGCTGGGCCGTCAGGGTGTGGAACAGCGTCTGGAAATGGAGCTGTGGCCCAAAGAGAAGGCCGCTCTGACGGCCTCCGCTGAGGCTCTTCGTGACACCATGGCCAAGGTTCAGGTCAAGGCTTGATCTGCCCGAGCGCGGCTCTGGTCATCATCGGTCAAGAGCTGCTTTCCGGCAAGGTGAAAGACGAGAATGTCGGTTACCTGACCGAGCAGCTCTATGCACTTGGCGTGGAAGTCAAGCGTGTCTTGTTTGTGCCCGACGACTCCCAGGATATCGTGGAGGCCCTGCGCTGGGTGGTCGATCGCCATGACTACGTTTTCACAACCGGCGGAATGGGGCCTACCCACGATGACGTCACCATCGCTGCTGTCTCCGAGGCTCTCAACCGCCCGATGGTGCACAGCCCTGGCCTGGAGCTGCTGCTGGAAAAGCTCTATAACGTGCCTCCAGGGCCAGAACGGAGCCGCCTGTGTTGCATTCCGGAGGGGGCCGAGCTGCTCTACCCGGAAAACGCCCGCTTTCCACAGCTCATCGTGGGCAATGTCTTTTTGTTCCCGGGCGTGCCGTCCATCGTGCGCAAAAAGTTCTCGGCCCTGGCCGAACGTTTCCGCTCGGAACCGATCTACAGCGAGCGTCTTGACCTCAACCGCAGCGAACTGGAGATTGTGTTGCCTCTGAACGCCGTGGTAGAGGCCTTTGCTGACGTGCGCTTCGGCTCTTATCCACAGTATGCGGAAGGCAAGGAAACCGTCTATCTCACCCTCGACGGTACACAACAAGAGCGCGTTCTGGACGCGCTCTCGATGCTCAAGCGACTGTTAGGCGTTCAGTAATTCCAGCTGGCGCCGTCGATCTCGAACTGAACCGGGGCATCCTTCCCGGCATTGTAGAGAACCCAGAAGCGGGGCTTCAGGTTGGTTTCTCCGACGATGTTGTACTTCAGGTCTACGAACGTCTTCTGACCGGCATCCACATTGCCGACTTCTTTCTTGACGGTGTCTTCCAGACGGCCCGTTTTGCTCCACAGCTCCATCTGGACTTCGACCTTGTCGACGGCGACGTCGGTGGTGTTTTGCATCCACAGGTGATAGCGTCCGGAGGCGCCATTCATGCTGATCGTGGAAGAGCCATCCTGGACGATCTTCAAAATCTTCAACGGGTGAGGACCCTTGTCGGATTTGCGCCGAGCGGCGTAAGCGGGCAAGAGCAGGCTGCCAGCCGCAGCCAGGGCCAGAGCGGCGTATTGATAGGTTTTCATGTGGACCTCCAAGATTCTGCTGTGCTTATTTCCCCGAATCACCGTTTCTTAAGCACCTTGATGGATTTTCAAATTTGGCCCCCAAGTTCCTGTGCAGAAGGCTTGATCAGTGTTGACAAGCCGGATGGTGCATGGTATGAAAAGCAGCGTTACACAGTCCCGGACCACTGGGACCTTGTTAACGTGCGGGAGTAGCTCAGTTGGTAGAGCGTCAGCCTTCCAAGCTGAATGTCGCGAGTTCGAACCTCGTCTCCCGCTCCAGTCGCTGGAGTAGCTCAGTTGGCAGAGCACGTCCTTGGTAAGGACGAGGTCGGCGGTTCGAGCCCGCTCTCCAGCTCCAACAGGGGTCTTTGCAGTCTTCAAGTCTGCGGAGTAAACCCCGGGGTTTGTTCAAAGCAGACTCCAAGGCCCTAAAAAAGTTCGGTGCTCCGGCACTGAACGGCCGAAGGGTCTCTTTTTTTTGGTAGAGGCGAACTTCGAAGTGATATTCGGAGTTCGCAGCAGTGTGGATTCCCACGCGTATCGCATCGAGTATGCAGGGCCAGGTTTGGCTGCCGCATTCCGGGCGGTATAGAGAGGGGATTTCCCAGAGGAGGCGCAGCGATGGCCGGTCAACCAGCTAAAAAAAGAACGGGTCCACGGCGCGATCGCAGCGACACCAAAGCCGCGATGGCCAGCGGAGGAGGCACGACTACCGTGACCCCCGTACCGGAGGCCGCGGCTCCGTCGGGCTGGACGCCCGCCGCTCTCAAAGCCTATCTCCTGGGCGTCAGGCTGGAGATGGGCCGAGTCAGCTGGCCGTCCACCCGCGAGCTCCAGGCAGCCACCACCGTCGTGATGGTCACCTTAATCCTCTTCGCCGGCTATCTGGGAATACTGGACGCCATTTTAAAGCGGTTCTTCCGCTAAAAAGCCCCGACCCTTAGGAGTGATTCATGGAACAGCAAGAACAGGATATCGCTGAAGAGCAGCAGCCAGTCGCCGAGGCCGTTGAGGCCGTCGCCGAGAGCGCCGAAGTGCCCGTTGTGGCTGCGCCCCCTCCGGTCGACCCTCGCATCAGTTGGTACGTGATTCACACTTACTCGGGCTACGAGAACAAAGTGCGCGATAATCTGATGCGCCGTATCGATTCGATGGGAATGCGCGACCGGATCTTCCAGGTCCACGTCCCCACCGAGGAAGAGCTTGAGTTTAAAGACGGCAAAAAGAAAACCGTCATGCGCAAAATCTACCCGGGCTACGTCTTTGTTGAGATGATCCTCACCGAAGAATCCTGGTATGTCGTGCGCAACACCTCGGGCGTGACGGGATTCGTCAGTCCGGGCGCCAAGCCGGTGCCTCTGCCCGAAGATGAAGTGCGCCGCATCAAACAGTTGATGGGTATGGAAGCCCCCACTCGGGTCAAACTCGACCTGGCCGTGGGACAGGCCATCAAGGTTACCCACGGTCCTTTCCAGGACTTCCATGGCGTGGTGGAGGAGGTCACTCCGGATCGCGAGAAAGTGCGCGTCCTGATTTCGATCTTCGGCCGCGAAACACCGGTGGAACTGGACTTCGGACAAGTAGAAAAGCTTTCCTGAGCGTAAAGATAGGAACATAGAGGAGTAGTCATGGCTAAGAAAGTTAAAGCAATGGTGAAGCTGCAGTGCCCGGCAGGAAAGGCTAACCCGGCGCCGCCGGTCGGTCCGGCCCTCGGTCAGCACGGCGTGAACATCATGGAGTTCGTGAAGCAGTACAATGAGCGCACTGCTTCCCAGATTGGCATGATCATCCCGGTCGAGATCACCATCTTCGAAGACCGCTCCTTCACCTTCATCACCAAGACGCCGCCTGCTGCCACCTTGTTGATCAAGGAAGCGGGTATCCAGAAAGGCTCTGGCGAGCCCAATAAAAAGAAGGTCGGCAAAGTGACCGCCGCTCAAGTGCGCAAGGTTGCTGAGATCAAGATGCCTGACCTCAACGCCAATGATCTCGACGCCGCCATCGCCATCATCGAAGGCACCGCCCGCTCGATGGGGCTGGAAGTCGTCGCCTAGTCAAAGCAAGAGTTTGAAGCCTGATAGTTTCTATCAGGCTTCATTTATTTTGTGGGAGGGACTGAGAAATCGGTCTCGTTTGCACCACGGAGGTAAATATGGCTAAACAATCCAAAAAGCGTAAGGCTGCTTTCGAAGCCTACGACAAGAGCGCGCTATTTGCGCTCGAAGAAGCGATTGGCACCGTAAAGAAAATCGCTTTCGCCAAGTTCGATGAGACCGTCGAATGTCACATCAAGCTGGGCATCGATCCTCGCAAGAGCGATCAGACCGTGCGCGGAACGACCGTGCTGCCTCACGGCACCGGCAAAACGCCCCGCGTCATCGTTTTCACCAAGGGCGACCGTATCCGCGCCGCCGAAGGCGCCGGAGCCGACGCCGCTGGTGCCGAAGATCTGGTGGCCAAAGTCAAAGGCGGCTGGTCCGACTTTGACCTGGTGGTCGCCACCCCCGATATGATGGGACTCATCGGTAAGGACCTGGGTCGTATCCTCGGTCCGCGCATGCCCAACCCGAAGGCTGGCACCGTCACACCCGACGTCGTCAAGGCCGTGGAAGAACTCAAGTCCGGCAAGGTTCAGTACCGCGCCGACAAGCAGGGCGTGGTGCACTCCAGCATCGGCCGCCTGTCCTTCTCTGAAGACAAGCTGCTCGAGAACTTGCGCGTGCTTCTCGAAGCCATCGTGAAGGCCAAGCCCCAGAGCTCTAAGGGCACCTATCTGCGCTCCATCTCGCTGGCGGCCACCATGTCGCCGGCTGTGCGAGTCGACCCCACCAAGGCTGTGGCCAAGTCGGCAGCGAACTAAAACTCGTTTTCCAAACGAAAAGAGCCCGCCCTGGTGGCGGGCTCTTTTCGTTGGCCCGTTGCCTTGGACACCGACCAAGGTTGTCTTTAGATGAAGGCATCCCGGAGTGCACCGAGAATCCTGGCGAATGAACAAAAAATTACTCCTTTCACTTCTTTTTATCGGCTGCGGCAGCGGCACAGGCACGAATCCGAGCCTTTCGCCCGCCTCGAATCCGTCTTCGGCGATAGGCCTTTCGGGTGTCGTTCAATCCGGCGGCACCTCCAACCGCGTCGCTCTGGCCGGTGCCCGGGTCGTCCTGTTTGAAGCCACCGACGCAGTCCCCAGGATTCTAGGGACCGCCACCAGCGACAGCCAGGGCAATTTCTTCTTAACCAGTCCTAAGGCCAATAGCGATCGCATTTTCTACGCAGCCGCTGAAGTCCGCCCGGGGGTGCGCCTGGTTACCGTGCTCGGGCCCGACCTTCCCAACTCTTGCACGATCAACGAACTGACCACGGTTGGGGCGGTCTACTGCTTTAATCAGTTCATCCAGACCGATCGCATCTCCGGCCAGCCGCTGGCTCTCCGAATCGGAGCAGGTATGGACGAGAATCTGGTTTCGGCCATCACCGGCGCCTCATCGAACGTTCTTCTCAGCGCGCCCAACGCCGACCAGACCAACTCGCTTCGGTCCACTCGAGCGCTGGCCAATCTCCTGGCCGACGCAATCGCCAACAATGACACCGCCCCTCTGTTTCAACTGGCGACCCCGCCCGGCGGCTCCGCTCCGGCCGACACCGTAGGCGCACTCCTGAACATCGCCAGGAACCCGGCCAACAACGCGAGCGCGCTCTACGCACAAAGCAAGAAGACCGAAGCTTACCAGCCCAATCTGGAAACTGCGCCGGATGCCTGGACCCTGTGCGTAAAGGTCAACGATACCGGGGATGACAGTCGACTGTTTGCGGGCCCCGCCAACACAGTATTCGATAGCAACGGTTACGCCTGGATCACCAACAACTTTGTGCAGGGGACCGGAGACTCCGGGGACTTTGCAGTGGTCTTGAAGCCCAACGGCCAGCCCGCTGACGGACGCAATGGCACCCCACGATCCCCGTTAGTGGGAGGTGGCATCATCGGTGGGGGTTACGGACTGGACATCGACACCCGGGGTCACATCTGGCTCAGTAATTACGGCTGGGGCAAAATTCTCCAGGCGGCTGGCGGGACCACCGAAATCGCACCGCCCAACCAATTCCTCTCGCCCAACACTCCTGGTGGCTACGATGGTGGAACGCTCTTCATCCAGGGCGTCAAGTCTGACGCGAATAACAACATCTGGATGTCGAGTTACGGCAACGACAAGGTGGTGGTCTTCCCGAATGGCGATTCCACCAACCCCATTTCTTTTGCCCTGCCCACCGGCTCCAAGCCTTTTGACATCCGCTTTGCCAGTGACAATACGGCCTGGGTGAGTTGCAGTGGAGGGTTTCAGTCCGAGGGGATACCATCTCTGGTCCACCTGCGCTTGAGCGGTTCGACCATCACCCAGTTGCGCTCGATCAGTATCCCGATTGGCTCCGCTTTGAAAGGTGTCGCTGTCGACTCC
>JALHOV010000343.1 GCA_022842865.1 Vulcanimicrobiota bacterium
TCAACCAGATGGCCGCAGGCCGCCACGGTGGAGCAAATGGGTGTTTCCACCGAGGGTCTGGCCAATATGATTACGGAAACCACGTCGACTATCGAGCAAATGGCCCGTTCGGTGGCTCATGTGGCCGAGAACGCGGGTCAGGTGGATGTATCGACCCGGCAGACCATGGAGGCGGTCGGCCAGATCAATGGCTCGCTCAAGCGGATTACCGGCGACTCCGAAAGTCTGGCTTCTTCTGTGGAACAAACAGCTGCGGCCATCGAGCAAATGGCTCGGTCGGTTACGCTGGTTGCCGAGCACAGCAGCGATCTGTCTTCGGCTGCCGAGGAGACCTCTACTTCGATCTCTGAAATGGCCGTTTCTATGGAGCAGGTCGGGGCCAATGTGCGCCGGACGGGTAAGACGGTCGATGACGTGTCGCGTTCTTTGCGTGAGCTGGATCGTTCCATTGACCAGGTGCAGGCCGACGGGCTACGTATCAGCCAGGGCACCACCCAGGCCGCCTCGGCCGTGGAGCGCCTGGACGATTCGGTGCGAGCCGTGGCTCAGGCCGCCCAGGCGGCCGAAGCAGTGACGCGTCGCGCCAGTCAGGACGCGCAAACGGGTGGACGCACGGTGCAAAGTTCCATCGAGGGACTGGGACGCATCCGCAGTTCGATTGAAGCATCGGCGGGAAGCATGCGCGAACTCGAGGATCGGGCTGGAGAGATTGGCGCTATCGTCGATACCATTCGGCTGATCGCCGAGCGCACCAATTTGCTGTCGCTCAACGCCTCCATCGAGGCTGCCCGCGCCGGCGAGGCTGGCCGTGGCTTTGCGGTGGTGGCCGAGGAAATCCGCAACCTGGCTGACCGGGCCGCTAAAGCGACCCTGGACATCTCCGGAATCGTGCGTGCGCTGCAGCGCACGGCCCAAGACGCGGTTCGCTCCAATCAGGAAAATCTGCGCGTTGCCGAGGAGGGCTCCTCGCTGGCTGCGCAGGCGGCCAGCGGCCTGGACCTGGTTGTGGGGGGCGTAACCGAAACCGCCAATCTGGTCAATCAGATCGCCCGCTCGACTCAGGAGCAGCTGAAAGATAGCGGACAGGCTCTGTCTATCGTGCGCGAGGCAGCCCATCAGGCCGAATCCATTCGTAGGGCCACCGAGTCGCAGATGCGCGAGTCGCAAGCCATCGTGGAAGCGGTCGAGAGTCTCCAGAAAAGCAGTGTCCAGGTCAATCAGGCCGTGACCGAGCACACCGAGGGTAGTCGCCAGATCGTCAAGGCCACTCAGGAAGTGCAGCGATTGGCCGGACAGGTGGAGCGAGCCAATCGCGAGCAGAGTAAAGCGGCCGGTCAGATTGTTGAAGCCGTGGATGGAATGCGCAAGGACTCTTTGTCGACCGTCAAGGCACTGCAGCAGATTTCCCCCGAAAGTGAGCGGGTCACTCGCGAGGCCCTGAACGTAAGCCAGCTGATGTCGGGCGTGACCCGCTCGACCATCGAGCAGAGTTCGGCGGCCCAGCAGATGGTAGTTACGGTCCAGGAAATGCGCCGCCAATCGGAGCAACTGCGCCGCGCCATGCTCGAACAGACGCGCGCCAGTCGCGACATGGCCGCCGCCACTCACAGCGTAAACCGTCAGATGGAGCTGATCAGCCGGGCCAATCGCGAGCAATCCGACTCTATCCAAGAAGTGCTGGAGTCCGTGGAGGAGTTGTTTGAAGAGGACTCGATTGAAGCACCGCGCCACTTGAAGACCATGGTCGAAGAAGAGTGAGGGATCTCCACCAGGACTGGCGAGGGCGCAAGCAGGCTATCGCCGAGATGGCCAGCGAGCAGGGCGAGCGCCGGGCCGTCACCGCTGCCCAGCTGGTCGAGCTGATAAGCGTCGAGTCGATGGATTTGGGCGTGCTTAACGGTGCCTTGCAGACCCTGGTGGCGCTGGGGCGGGCAGCCTTGGCCCGCTTGCAGCCGCTGCTGGAGCATTCCTTGAGCGAAGTTCGCCAGGCGGCCGCCGTAGTGCTGGGGCAACTGGAGTCACCTCTGGGAGCGCCCCTGCTACAGGTCTTACTTGAGGACAAAGATGTCAACGTCCGCTATCACGCGATCGAGGCTCTCGGTCAGCAGGGCTCCCTGGCAGCCGTGCCGCGGCTGGCCGAACTGGCGGGGGGAGACGATGCATTTCTTTCTTTTGCGGCTCTCGAGGCGCTGGCCGACATCGGGGATTGCCGGGCACTCCCTGATCTTTGCGCGCTTCTCGGCCGTCCCGACGTGGGCGCCAGCGCGGCGGAAGCGCTGGGGCGTATTGGACACCCACAGGCTTTAGGTCCCCTTTTGCGAGTCTTTGGACAGCCTGATGAGGTGGCCCTGGCGATCGAGGCGCTGGTGCGCGCCAACCCTTCGCTCGAGGTGAGTTTTAGCCCCGAGCAGCGCCAGTGGTTGGTAGCTCAGCGCTGTTTCTTTGCCCTGGAGCGAGCGGGAGGCTTTTACCCTGAGCAGGACCTGCTCGAGGTGATCCGAGTGCAGGCTCGCCCGGAAACGCTCAAACAAGCCTTGCACCACGAATCGTCCGAAGTGCGTCTGGCGGCTGCCCAGGCCCTGCGCGATCAGGCCGTCTTAAAGGAGCTGCTGCCCGAATTCCCGGAGCAGGTGGCTCCTTACCTCGACGATGCGGAGATATTGGCCGGCCAGTTGGTAGAGGCAGGTGCCTGCGCTCGTCTGGCCTTGGTTGAGCACGGGTTGCGGGGGCAGACTCCCAGCGCCTTGTTGCTGGATTTGCTGCACCACCCCCAGGTCGGCCCCCGAGCGGCGGCAGGTCGTTGGTTGGCCGCCGCCGGCCAGCTGCCGGAAGGCTGGCTGGAGGCCGAAGCCGAGGAGAGGGTGCGCTGCGAAGTCCTTGAGACGGTATGCTCTTTGGGGGTTCTGCAGCGCTATTTGTCGTCTGTTTCCGAGGGTGTGGTGGCCTTGCGGCGCCTGGCTGAGTGGCCTCCTGAACAGGCCCTGCCCTTGCTGGAAGCGAGCCCTCGGCGCCAGGATCTGTGGTGGTGCATCAGCCTGTGCCGTACTTTGGGCCGGTGGCGCAGGCGACCCGACTGGCTGGAGGAGATGCTCGACGATTTGCGTCCTCCGGTGCGGGCCGAAGCCGTCAAAGCGTTGGCCCAGGCCGACTCTCAGCGAGCCGTCGAACGCCTGCCTGCGCTTTTGATCGATGTGGAGCTTGACGTGGCCGAGGCTGCTTTGCAGGCTCTGGGTTGGCTGGATTGCTGGGAGCCGGTGCGCCAGGCTCTGGAGGAAAAGCGCCTGCGCGAATGTGCTCAAGTGGTTTTGGCTGACAGTCCCGAGCAGGCGGACTTGCTCGACCTGCCGCTGGAAGCCCTATTGAGAGCCGAGAATTTCACCGCTTTCGAGGTTCTGCTAGGGAAGGTGGAACTGTTGACTCGCGAGCAATGCGAGCGGCTTCGGCAGGCCATATCTGAAAACGGTTGGCGGCCTGCGGTGCTTCCCGAGACCGGTCGGCGCTGGATGGCCTTGATTTTTCAAGATTATCCCGAGATCATGCGCCAGCTTTATCACGATCCCGACCCATGGGTGCGGCGGGGAGCCCTGGTGGGCCTGTTCCAGGAATTGAATGAGGCGGCGCGTCATGATGCTGATGACAAAATTCGTCATTTCGCCGCCTCGTGAAACCTCTGTTGAATACTCCGGCCTCGCGACAGTCGCTGGTTTTGCTGCGTGACCTGATCGAGGAGGAAACGGGCAATTTTTACAGCGACCAGAACCTGGACCTGTTAGCCATGAAGTTGGCGGATCGGTTGGCAGAGCTGGGCCTTTTGACCTTTCTGGATTACTACTATCTGCTGCGCTACGATTCCGGCCGAGCGGAGGAATGGGTTTTGCTGGAATCGGTCATCACCGTCAACGAGACCTACTTCTGGAGGGAGTCCCCAGTCATCGAGTTGGCCGCCCTGCAGCTTGTGGCGGAACTTCGGCCCCGCCTGAAGCGGGGTCCGCGCATCTGGCACGCGGCCTGCGCCAGTGGGGAAGAGCCCTATAGCATGGCCATGGCCTTGCTGGAAGCCGGAGAGCAAGGGGTGGATTTGTTAGCCACTGACCTGGACCAGCGTGTGCTGGCATTGGCTCGACAGGCGATTTACCGGCAGCGCTCGGTGCGGTACTTGCCCGCGGGCTGGCTGGAGAAGTATTTTGAGACGCTGCCGGGCGGTCGCTGGGCGCTCAAGCCGAAGGTCGCGAGTCGCGTTTCTTTTCGAAGGCTCAATCTGATCCATGGATCGGAGTTGGAGAATTTGCCGACCTTTGACCTGATTTTTTGCCGCAATGTGCTGCTTTACTTTCGCGAAAATCGGGTTTTGGAGCTCTTGCCACGGTTGGCCCGTCTTCTGAGTCCGGGCGGTTGGCTGGTCGTGGGCGCCTCAGAGAGCTTGCTGCGCTTTGCTCCTCCGCTGGAATTCCAGGAAAGGAACGGCCTGGTGATCTACCAAAAGCCTCTCCATGGCTGAGCGCTTGATCCGCGTCCTGGTGGTGGACGACTCTGCTTATCTGCGCAAGATGATCAGTCACATGTTGCGTTCCAGTCCGCTGCTGGACGTAGTAGGCTACGCGCGCGATGGACTGGAAGCTTTGGAGCGAGTCATCGAGTTACGGCCGGATGTGGTGACCGTGGATCTGAACATGCCGCTCATGGACGGCGCTGAGTTCGTGCGCGAACAGATGCGCCGGGAGCCTCTAGCTGTGGTGGTGGTCAGCATCGCCAGCGAGGAAGGCTCCTTGGCAGCCCAGGCCATGGAGGCAGGAGCGGTCGAGTTTGTTCGCAAGCCCACCGGTCTGGCCAACGAGAAGGTATTGGAGATCGAGCGAGACCTGGTCGAGAAGGTTACGGCGGCGGGCAGCATTCCACGCCATCGCTTGCGGCCTGACCATCCTCCGGAGGCCCCCGCTCTGGTCACCAGAACTGTTTCCTCCGAGTATGAGGTTTTGCTGCTCGGCTTGTCTACCGGCGGTCCCCAGGCTTTGCGCTATCTGCTCAGTCGCTTTCCCGCCAACTTCCCGCTGCCTATTGCCGCCGTGGTGCACATGCCGCTGGGTTATACGGGTCCTTTTGCCGAGAAGCTAAATGAGCTTTCGTCCCTTGAGGTGAGGGAGGCAAGCTCGGGCCTGGCTATGCTGCCGGGACGGGTCGTGTTAGCTCAGGCCGGCCAGCATCTGGTCTTGCGCCGCCGACCGGACCAGGTGATCTGCAACCTGAGCGCCCAGCCGAGCAGTTCGCTACACCGCCCTTCCGTCGACGTACTCTTTGAGTCGGCGGCCAAGGTTTATGGCAAGGCGACCTTGGGGGTGGTGCTAACGGGAATGGGTGAAGATGGTAAGGCCGGGTCGGCCTGGATCAAGGCCCAAGGGGGAACGGTGCTGGCCGAGCACGAGTCTTCATGCGTCGTTTACGGAATGCCACGCAGCGTGGTCGAGGCAGGCCTGGCCGATGGGATCTATCCTCTGGCGGATATGCCCCGACGCATCGAAGAGCTGGTCTTTCAGGCATCGGGGTAGTATAGCGGCTTCTTCGATGCCCCCGACCGGGATGCCGTCTGCCCTCACAAGCAAAGGACTCGCAGACGGACGCTATCTGAGGGGGTTGCTAGAAATGTCCGGGACGATACTGCCAGGAGGCAGTACGACTGCCGTCGTCGTGAAGGATGACGCTTTCCAGCGTGGGCGCGTACCGGTCGTTGACGTAGATCGGGCGCTCCATGGTAATGTCTCTGCCGCCGTTGGCGATGCTCAGGGTCGAGGGGTCACCGCCGGCCGACTTGGGCTCATAGGCCTGCAGGTCGCGGTCGGGGGTCTGAAAGCCGGAAACCACCTGGCTGTTGCGCTCCATCAGTTCGGGGGCGAAGGCCCGGTTCAGGCGCACGTAACCGTCACGCGGGTCGAGGTCGATGGCAGAATTGTCCGACCGGGTGAAGAAGTCCGAGACTTGCCCTGCCTTGCGCACGAGTTCTTCGCCCTTGAGGTAGCCCTGGTGCTCTTCGAAGTTTTCCGGGGCGGGCGGATTTAGGGGCTTGTAGGTGATGCTGCTAAATGAGTAACCGACGCTGTTCACTTGGGACTCCTGTATTGTCTTCGAAAGCTATTCTATGCCGGTTTTCGAGCGGGATTCTTTGCTGAAGTGTTACAGGGCGGCCTGATGTGCTGTCCTTTTTGCGCTCGCAAGCCCTGAGAGGTCTTTCACGAGGGTCCGCTGGTGCTTGGGTCTGTGGAACGCTTACCCGGTCAGGCCGGGCCATGCCCTGCTGGTGACGCGCCGCCACGTGCCCGACTGGTTTTCCGCCCGAGGAACATGCGAGCTGATGGCGGCCGCCGCGGTGGCCCGAAGCCGCGTAGAAAGTCAGTTTCAGCCCGACGGGTATAATCTCGGGTTCACTGCGGAGACGTAGCCGGGCAAACGGTTTTCCACGTGGACCTACACGTCTTGCCCCGCTACCGCGGTCAGCGCCCGCTTTCGGGGCCGGAAACCGACCCTTGGATGACGGCTCCCACCCGCCCTCACTTGATAAGCAATTTCCTCGAAGTGCTTCGTGGGCATCTGAAGTGCGCACAATTGTTCGATTTGTCGGCCTCCCTTTGGGATGCGGATTTATTGCTTATCTTTGGGTGGGCGGAGGTCATGTTGAGCGGGGCGGGCATTTGCGGGCGGTTCTACGGAACGTAGATTTCGATCTGGCGGTGCGGTTTCCGGGTCAGGTAGAGCTGATTCAGGCGTCGGTGCCCCCTTGCCATTACTATCGGGTGCGCGATGTGGACGGCAGCGAACGGGCCTGGGTGGGCGGTCCTGCCTGGCATTATTGCTTATCGGAGCGGGATGGTCAGAAAGAGCTTCGCAGGGCTTTTGAGGGACTGTTTAATGGGCCGGCAGGGGAATGAACTCGGTTTCGCCGGGCACCCTGGAGAATTTACCGTCGGCCCAGTCCCTCTTGGCCTGCTCGATGCGCTCTTGAGAGCTAGCAACGAAGTTCCACCAGATGTGGCGCGGGCCGTCCATCGTGGCACCGCCGAGTAACAGGAATCGGCAATCGGTAAGGGCGTTTACGTCCAGGCTGCGGCCGGGGCGGATGACCAGCATTCGTCCGGGCTCGAAATCCTGGCCAGCGGTCTGCAGCCGGCCCTCGAGCAGGTAGACCGCACGCTCTTCGGCCTCGGGCGGGAGGCTGATAGTGTGGCCTTTATGCATCTGAATGTCCACGTAGAGGGTGTCCCATTCATAGGCGACCGGAGAGCTTAGCCCGGCGAAGCTGCCGGCCAACACGCGGCCGCTGACCCCCCGCTCAGAGAAGGTGGGCAGTGCGCTCGCTTCGATGTGCTGGAAGCTGGGAGCGCCTTCTTCTCGGTGTTTGGGGCTGGCCAGCCAGCTCTGGATGCCGTAGAGCCGGCTGGGATCTTGGCGGGAACCGGTGCGCTCGGAATGGACGATGCCGGCCCCGGCCGTCATCAAGTTCACGGCGCCCGGCGTGATGGTCTGGAAGGTACCTAAGGAATCGCGATGATCGAGAGCTCCGTCGAATAGGTAAGTCAGGGTGGAGAGGTTGATGTGCGGATGCGGCCGGATGTCCACCCCGTGACCGGTCAGGAATTCTCCAGGGCCCATCTGGTCCCAGAAGATAAATGGACCCACCAGGCGGCGCTTGACGAACGGCAGGGCGCGCAGCACACCGAATCCCCCCAGGTCTCCACTGCGGGGCAGGATGACCATTTCCAAGTCTTCGGTCTGATGCCAGCTCATCGTTTTGCTCCTTGTGTTCGGACAAAGCGCCGTCTCAGTAGCTGTTCGTCCACCAGACGGTAAGTGCTTATCTTTTGGATGACTTCGAGGACCATTTTCCGTGTGAGCGGGACATCCTGGGGTGGGAGTCGGGCCAGGCTGTGCATGTAGTCTTCCAGAATGAGTTCGGGAGGGACGCCCAGGGCCGAAAGCAGCAGCATGGCGATCATGCCGGTGCGGTCGCGGCCGATGGCGCAGTGGAAGAGCACGGTTCCGGGCGGGCTGTCGGCCATGGCTTGAAGAACGCGGGCGCTGCGCTCCGGCATGCGTTCCAGGTGGGGTAGGTAGTAAAGGGGCGTGCCGAATTCCCAGCGCTGGCCCCAGTCCTGCCAGAATTCCTGGTCCTCGGTGCCGTCCAGAGGCAGGTGGAGGGCGTTGGCGCGGGCCCGCGCGCGCTCGTCGTGATTGCGCAGGTCTATCACGGTGGTGACTTCCTCCAACAGATCCGGGGGCACAAGGTCGGGGGCGTCGGCTCGGATCAGGTCTTTGGTTAAGCCAGCTGTGGTCGGTAGGTGTAAGCGGCGGGCGTTACAGCAGCCGGGCCAGTCGAGATGCATGGGCTGAGTATTCCCCTTTGCAGCATCAGGCAAGCATGGCGTAGAAACGTTCTTGAGCCTCCCTCTCGCGCTGCGCGTTAATCAGGGGACTTGATCTTTCCTAAGTAGGCATCGACGCAAGTTGAGTCATGAAATCACCAGATGGTTGGCGTGGGGTGTCAGTTGTCGCGCTTTTTGTCCCCGATCGGTCGAGGTATTTGTCCAGGACAAGAAACAGGGCAGGCCCCGGTCCAGGACACGGGGCCTGCGGTCTAAAACGGGATCTC
>JALHOV010000344.1 GCA_022842865.1 Vulcanimicrobiota bacterium
AGTCGGCATCAGCAAAGCCAAGACCAGCCAGGAGTTGCTCGAAGCCCTGCGAGTGGCGGCCAGCTACGACCGCAAGATCGTGATCGAGCAGTCGGTAGAAGCCCCCCGTGAGATTGAACTGGCGGTATTGGGCAACGACGAGCCGGAGGTTTCGCTGCCCGGCGAGATTCTCCACGGCCGCGAATGGTACGACTATCGCGGCAAATATTTCGAGACGGATGGTCAGAAAACGGTCATTCCGGCCGAGCTTTCCGAAGCTCAAATCAAAGAGTTGCAGAAACTGGCCATCGAAGCCTATCAGGCCCTGGACATGAATGGGCTTTCGCGCGTCGATTTTCTAATGAGCAAGGAAGGTAAGTTCTACCTGAACGAGGTCAACACCATGCCGGGCTTCACGCCCATCTCGATGTATGGACGCCTTTGGGAGGCGTCGGGACTAAAATATTCGGATCTTCTCGACAAGATGATTGTGCTGGCACAAGAGCGTTTCGCCGACCGCCAGCGCAACGCCGTGGAAGCCGAACTCGCTCCCTCCCCTTGATCGAAAAGCTGCTCAAAGAGGCGGACGGAGCGTGCCTGCAGCTTGCTCCCGGACAAGCGCCGTTATTGGTGAAACCGGGCGTTTCCGAGGTTATGGCGCAAGCCAAGCTGAGCCGCGAGGAGTTCGCCCGCATCCTGGAAACGGTGCGCGATTGGGGCATGGTTCAGGAGGGCGAGGCCGAGGTGGGCGTCCCCGGGCTGGGACGCTGCCTGGTACGCAGCCGGCCCGGATGGCTTTCTTTAGAGCCCTTGCCGAGCGAACTGCCCGGCGACCTGGAGAGCCTGAACCTTCCTCAGGTTTTAGCTGACCTGCTGAGTCTTCCGCAGGGCCTGATTCTCCTGGGAGGACAGCGCAAAAGCGGCCTTTCCACCACGCTGGCCTGCCTCATCGAAATTGTGCTGCGCCATGGCCCTTCTCGGCGCGTCTTGCTGTGTGGCGCGCATCCCTACGTACACAGTCACGGGCGCGGCCTGTTGCTCCAGTCAGGACATTTGGAGCTGGGCCAGCACTTTGACGTGGTGATCACTCCCCTACCGGCCGACCCGAGAGTTTGCATTCAGTGGGTGGAAAATGGCGCGCTGGTGCTTGCCACCATGCGGGCTCCCCATACGGCCAACATGGTCGACCAGTTGCACAGCCTGCTGCCCCCGGGCTGGATGGCCCGTCTGCAGCAAGCGGTGAAGGGTCTTTACTGCCAGCGCTTGGTGGGCGACCGCTTACCCGTCAGCGAATTTGTGCAAGCGGATCTGGCCGGCAAGTGGCTGGCCTCTCCGGGTCCTCGCGACTACCCGAAGTGCCTGGAAAAGCAAAAGGGCAGCTGGTCGCTGCTGCATTCGCTGCAAGAGTGGATCCAGGAGGAAAAGATCACCCCCGAAGAAGCGGAGCCGATTGCCCAAAGCTGGGCTTAGCGCTGTTTGCACCACTCCACCATGCGAGTCAGTAACTCCAATGGCAGCGCTCGATCGTGGGGGAATTGCACGGTGCCTTTCGAGGTTTTGTAGTCGCTCAACTCGCCGGCGAAGACCTCCAGGGCCTTGGAGCCCGGATAGAATCCGATGTGTTTGGCATAGCCGGCGAAATGCACGAGGTTTTTGCCGTCCAGCTTGTAAGTGGGGATAGCGTAGCTGATCCCCTCGGTCGATTCAGGGGTGACCGCCTGAATGGTGGAGCGCACGCTTTCGAGCCGGGCGCGTAATTCGGGCGGGAAATCTTGAAGATACTCGTCAACATCCTTTGCCGCTTTTCGCATCGGAGGCCTTTCGCGGCTCCCAGGCCAAAGCCCGCCCACCCCTCTACGGCATCGACATCTTGTAGAGAACCAGCGGTTCTTCCCGGATAAACATGTATCCTGAAATAACCGTGCCCCACAAAGTCCACTCGCCGCAGCGCAACTGAAAGATGGTTTGGTAACGCTCCGGTGGTGCGATGCCGCCTTCCCCCAGCCCTAGCCATTTCATGACGCGCGGGGTCACGCCGGCCGCCAGTAGCTCGCGGCCGGTCCGCACCGGGTAGTCCAGAAGATGGTCGAGTAGCCGGGTTGGGCGGCGATAGGATTCGGCATCGTAGATTTCCCAAGCGATCTCCTCTGAGATGAGCCGGAGTCGGTCCGCGAAGCCGACCACATCAATCAGGTCTGCCAGGCTACGGATGCTAATTTCGGGCCCGGCCTCCTGAATCTGGGAAATGTATGCCTGCCAGTCACGCCAATGTGCTTCTGCCACGGCGATGCGGTCCGCCGCCTCAGAGCGACCACACTTGCGGGCCAACTCACAACAGCGCAGAGCCATGACGTAGTCGCCGCGGTCCCCACACTGCCTGGCAAAGCCCAGCCAGTTGTCGGGACTGTAGAGCAACGGCGGTCCCTGACCAAAATTCAGTTCCGAGAAGTTTTGGAGCGTGGAGCGATCGGCGACGCGGTAGCGATGGACGTAAACATCCGAAACCAGCCCGACCTCCTCGGGGAAAAGGTGCAAGGCGGCGGGAAGGCCACGACCCAGGTTGACCCAGTAGCCCATCCACAGCTCTCCCCAACTGCTCACCGGTCGCGGACCCTGGTCGAAGTAGTCGGTCATGAGTCGGCAGGAAGGGGGTTCGCTCCAGGCGATGCGATGTGCCTTGCTGGTCAACACCTGCATGGCGATGCCGTTAGCGTGGCGAAAGACCCGATCTCCCTCGTGAGTATAATCAACCCGGCCGGGCAGGTCCCGCACCGCCTCCTCCACCCGAGCCAGTGAAAGTTCCGGGTGCCTTTCTTCAGGGGGTAAGTTGTGCTGGAAGATTGGACGCAGCGCAAGAGTCCGAGGCGTAGCCTGGCCCTTGGGCAACTTCTCCGCCCAGACTCCCTCGGCTCGGACCTGGCAGCCGGCCTCGAGCAGGCCGGCCATCAGATTGTAAAGCGGAGTGAGCCCACGAAAGCGCTCGGGCGGACTCTGGGGATGACGAAGACGCGCTCGAATTTCCACGCAACTGGATCGCTCGGCGAAAGAGAAAATGAACGAGCCCTCCCCCACTTCCTCCTTTTCCACCCAGCCGCCCACCACCACGGCCGCCAGTTCGCGCGCGACCACCAGCCCCAGGCCGCCGCGAACTTCGAAGCGATGCTCCCAGGAAGCGCCTAAATCGGGCAAGGAAAGTCGGGCCGCCCGGCCTGAGGCCGGTTAAAGTGTCGTAAGAAGCGAAACATTGCTCCACCCGATTTCGCTGCCAGCTTTGGATTCCCGTCGGTCGCCTAAACTTCGGTAACCACTGATTCTTCCAATCCTGCCAGGTTTTGCAGCCTGGACCCAAAACATAGGGCCGATGCGACTGAAATTTTTACTCTGCTGCCTCTTGATTCTGACACCCGCCGCTGTGGCCGAAGAGACCAAAGTCACGCGACTGCAGGATGGCTCCGGGCCCTTCATTCAGCAAATAGTCAAGCGCCACTCTGAGACAGGCAACGACATCCAGAAGAGGGTGAACTCGCAACCCTTCGTGGTCGCCTTTTTCGGCTGGAAGGCCTATCGACTGGCCCTGGTCGGGGTGGACCGTTATACGGCCGCGCTGCTCAAGATCGCTTCATCGCCCAGCTGGGACTTCACCCAGTCGCTAGCCGAGTCGTTGAGACTGGCTTCCGACCAGCCTTGGGGAGAGCCGATCGGGCGGGCCATCAGGCCCTCGGGCTTGCAGACACTGGCAAAGACGCAATCGCGGCACTTGTCGCTTTGCTCCTGAACCTGGGGCAGGGCGGCGCGGCGAACCGGATTAGAAGGGCTACATTGAATCTGCATGGATGAAGGCTCCTTGATTCTGGCTTGTTCTCAGACTACCAGGGAGCCCTGAAAAAAAGCTAAGAGAAGGGAAGCGGCCCCGCGCGGATAAAGGCGAAGGTCGACATTTATGTTCCACTATCGAAGGAGTTAAGCTATGTCCAGCCACCGATATCAACCGTCCAGCCTGGAGCCGAAGTGGCAGGAATACTGGCTCAAGAACAAGACTTTCCGCACTCCCGACCCGGGTGAGGGCGACTTCGACCAGAGCAAACCAAAGTACTACGTGCTCGACATGTTCCCCTACCCCAGCGGCGCCGGTCTCCACGTGGGTCACCCGGAGGGCTACACGGCCACCGATATCCTGGCCCGTTATAAGCGCATGAAGGGCTTCAACGTCATGCATCCGATGGGTTGGGATGCTTTTGGTTTGCCCGCCGAGCAATACGCGGTACAGACGGGCACCCATCCCTCCATCACCACCCGCACCAACATCGACAACTTCCGCCGCCAGATCCAGTCGCTGGGCTTTTCCTACGACTGGGAACGGGAGATTTCCACCACTCACCCCGCCTACGTGCGCTGGACCCAGTGGATCTTTTCGTTGCTCTACGAAACCTGGTATGACCAGGCCGCGGGCAAGGGGCGTCCCATTTCTGAACTGCCCGTGCCCGAAGAGCTCAAGGGTGCGGCGCGCACGGCCTTCATCAACTCCAAGCGCCTGGCCTACATCGACGAGATGGCCGTGTGGTGGTGCTCAGCGCTGGGCACGGTGCTGGCTAACGAAGAAGTCATCGACGGCAAGTCCGAACGCGGCAACCATCCCTGCATGCGACTGCCGCTGCGCCAGTGGATGCTGCGCATCACCGCCTACGCCAGTCGCCTGGGACGGGACCTGGACGAGGTCGAGTGGCCGGAGGAAACCAAAAAACAGCAACGGGAGTGGATTGGCGAGAGCCAGGGCGCGGAAATCGACTTTGAAATTGAGGGAGGCACGGATAAGATCCGAGTCTTCACCACCCGCCCCGATACCCTGTATGGAGCCACTTTTATGGTGTTGGCTCCCGAGCACGGGCTGGTGACCAAGCTCACCACGCCCGAAAATGCCGACGCCGTCCACGACTACGTGCTCAAAACCGCTTCCAAGTCCGAGCTGGAGCGTTCCGCCAACAAGGAAAAAACCGGCCAGGCGCTGGGCAGTTTCGCCATCAATCCGGTAAACGGTCAGAAAATCCCGATCTGGATTTCCGACTACGTGCTGGCCACCTACGGCACCGGAGCCATCATGTCCGTGCCCGGCCACGATGAACGCGACGGCGAATTCGCCCGCCAGTTCGGCCTGCCCATCGTGGAAGTCGTCAAAGCTCCCGAGGGTTTCGAAGGCGAGTGCTTCACCGGCGACGGCATAGCCATCAACAGCCCCCTGTTTGACGGCCTGCCCACTCCGGAGGCCAAGGCCAGCATCATCGCGCACCTGGAAAAGGAAGGCAAAGGCAAGGGCAAGACCCAGTACCGCCTGCGCGACTGGATTTTCTCTCGCCAGCGTTACTGGGGCGAGCCCTTCCCCATCATCCATCGTCAAGACGGCACCAGCGAACTGGTGGCCGACGCCAATCTGCCGGTAGAACTGCCGGAGCTGGAAGACTTCCGTCCTTCCGGCAATCCGGAACCCTTGCTGGCCAAAGCCCGCGAGTGGCTCAACACCAAAGACAGTGCCGGTAAGGATGCCCTGCGCGAGACCAACACCATGCCCAACTGGGCCGGCTCGTGCTGGTATTACCTGCGCTTTATCGATCCGCGCAATCCCAATCAGCCCTGGGACGCCGAAAAAGAGAAATACTGGATGCCCGTCGACCTCTACGTAGGCGGCCGCGAACATGCCGTACTGCACCTGCTGTATGCGCGTTTCTGGCACAAGGTGCTGTTTGACCGAGGTTATGTCAGCACTTCCGAGCCCTTCCGCAAACTGTTCCACCAGGGCATGATCTTGGGAATGGCTTATGAGGACCAGGAGAAAAAGCTGGTTCCCAGCGACCAGGTCAGCGAAGTCGACGGAACCTTCGTCGCCAACGGCAAGCCGGTCAAACAAGTGGTGGCCAAGATGAGCAAGTCGCTCAAAAACGTGGTCAATCCCGACGATATCCTCAAAGAGTTCGGAGCCGACTCCTTGCGCATGTATGAGATGTTCATGGGGCCGCTGGACATTACCAAGCCCTGGAACACCAAGGACGTAGGCGGCGTCTATCGTTTCCTGCAGCGCGTCTGGCGTTTAATGGTGGACGAAGAGACGGGAGCGCTCAAGCCGGCTGGACTGGCCGATGCGCCCGACCTGGAGCGAGCTTTGCACCGCTGTATCAAGAAGGTCGGCGACGACATCGAGCGCATGGCCTTCAATACCGCCATTTCCGCCATGATGATCTTCCTCAACGAAGCTTCGGCCCCTAACGCGCCGCTACTCTCGCAGTCGCAGCGGGAGCGGCTGGTGCTGACCCTGTCGCCCTTTGCTCCGCATCTGTGCGAGGAACTGTGGGAGCGACTGGGACATAAGAATACGCTGGCCTACCACAGTTTTCCAGGTTACTCGGAAGATATGCTGCTCGATGACGTCATTGAGGTTCCAGTGCAGGTCAACGGCAAGCTGCGCGCACGTCTGCAGGTGTCACCCGAGATCGACAAAGACGAACTGGAGAAAATGGCACGCCTGGCGGTGGCCGAGTGGTTGGAAGGCAAGGAGACGAAGAAAGTGGTCGTGATTCCCAAACGGATGGTCAACCTGGTCGTCTAAAGATGCACTTTTTCAATACGCTTTCCCGCCAGACCGAAGAATTCGTGCCCATGGAGGCCGGCAAGGTCAAACTTTATACTTGCGGACCCACCGTCCACGACTTCGCCCACATCGGCAACTTTCGCACCTACGTCTTTGAAGATCTGCTGCGGCGCTACCTGAAGTATCGCGGCTTTGCCGTCACTCAGGTCATGAATTTGACCGACGTGGAAGACAAGATCATCAAGAAGTCGATCGCGGCCGGACTGAACTTCAAGGAATTCACCAAACCCTACATTGAGGCGTTCTTTGAGGATCTGGGTCGTCTGAACATCGAGCCGGCCGAGCATTATCCGAAGGCCACCGAGTATGTCGATGGCATGGTCGACATGATCCGTGATCTACTCAACAAAGGCATCGCTTACCGCTCGGAGGATGGCTCGATCTACTATAACATCACCAAGTTCCCGGGTTACGGTGAGCTGGCCCATATCTGCGTGAGCGAGCTGGTCAGCGGCGCGCGCGTGGCCCAGGACGAGTATGAGAAAGACAGCGCTTGCGATTTCGCCCTTTGGAAAGCCTGGGACGAAGCCGACGGTCACGTCTTTTGGGATCAGTATGAAGACCTGGGCAAGGGGCGGCCGGGCTGGCACATCGAGTGCTCGGCCATGAGCCGGGCCATTCTGGGCGACAGCTTTGACATTCACTGTGGCGGCGTGGACAACATCTTTCCCCATCACCAGAACGAGATCGCGCAGTCGGAGGCCTTCAGCGGACAGAAATTTGTCAACTACTGGCTGCACTCGGAGCATCTTCAGGTGGAAAGCCAAAA
Source organism: Vulcanimicrobiota bacterium (assembly GCA_022842865.1). Lineage (GTDB taxonomy): Bacteria > Vulcanimicrobiota > Xenobia > Xenobiales > JADMJV01 > JADMJV01. The sequence continues at coordinate 7,386 of JALHOV010000344.1, forward strand.
GATGAGCAAATCGCTGGGGAATTTTATCACGCTGCGCGACTTGCTGAGCGCCGTCGGCAACCCCAGCGGGCGCGCCTACGATCCGATGGTAATTCGCTATTCACTGCTGAGCGTGCCTTACGGCAGCCGTCTAAATTTCAAGTATGAGGGCTTGCAGCAGGACGAGAAGGCCTTGGATCGCATCGTAGCCCTCCTGCGCCGGGCGAACGAAACAACCGGAGAAAATAGTCTCAGCGAGTTGATCGAAAAAACTCGAGCCGACTTCGTGCGCCATATGGACAACAACTTGCTGATCACCGAGGCACTGGCGGTGCTCTTCAACTTTGTCACCGAAGTGAACAAGCGGATGGACGCGGGCCCGATTGATGGCCGGAAAGTGGTGGAATTTTGGAACGAAATCGATCAGGTGCTCGGCCTAAAGCTCAAGGAAAAGCTGCAGAGCGGCCCGCTGGACGCGGACATCGAGAAGCTGATCGAGGAGAGACAGGCGGCCCGAAAAGCCAAGAACTTCGCCCGCAGCGACGAGATCCGAAACCAGCTGCTGGAGCAGGGGATCGTGCTGGAGGACACTCCCCAGGGAGTGCGCTGGAAGCGCAGCAGTCCTTAATCTGGGGAAAGCGCACCGTCTACGAGTTTCTGCGCAAGGAAGCCCCGCTTCAGCGCATTTACGTGACCACCGACGGGGCCGGCCTGGGCCGCGAGTTCTTCGAAATGGCCAAAGAACAGGCCATTCCGGTGGTGCGAAGTCAAAAGATGCGCCTCGACTCGATGACCAACCGGGCCAATCACCAGGGCGTGGTGGCTTCCTTAGGCGAGCGCTCTTTCGCGGCCTGGCAAGAAGTGCTGGAAGCGGTGGCCGTTTCCGGCCGCAAAATGCTGGTGCTGGCCCTGGACGGCGTGCAGGATCCGGGCAACTTTGGCGCCTTGTTACGCACGGCGGAGGGAGCCGGAGCCCAGGGAGTGGTGGTGGCCTCGGCCGGTAGCTGTCCCTTGAGCGCCACCGTTTCCAAGGCCAGTGCGGGAGCCGACGCCTATCTGAAGATTGCGCGCAGCGAGCGGCTGGACCGAGTGTTGGGCGAACTGGCCGACGAGAAGATCCAGGTGATCGCTACCGTGCCCGACGGGGAGCTTCATTACTGGGAGATCGACTGGAAGCGCCCGAGCGTGCTGGTGCTGGGAGCCGAAGGGTCGGGTATCAGCGACAGCGTGCTGCGGCGCTGCACCCACAAGGCGGGCTCG
>JALHOV010000345.1 GCA_022842865.1 Vulcanimicrobiota bacterium
CCGGTCTCCATGGCTGCGCTGGCGCGCCCGAGTCGAAACGGTGTTTCCGTCAACCTGGTGTACACACCGCCCGAGCTACGGGGCCGCGGCTATGCTTCGTCGGTGACGGCGGCCGTCAGCCGCAAAGGCCTCGAACAAGGCTTCCGCTTTTGTTGTCTCTATACGGACTTGAGCAATCCGACTTCCAATTCGATCTACGTGAAACTGGGCTACGAACCGGTTTGCGACTCGGCCCACTACCAGTTCAGATACTCGGTTTGAGGACGACCAGTCCGGCCACCAACGTCATTCCCAGGGCGAACCAGGGGAAGCGCAGCGGGGGAAAAGTACGCTCGGGTTCGTTACAAAGGTGACGCAAGCGACCAGAGATGGCTCCGTGTTGGGCGGATAAGAGGAGCGCCACCAGCAGTTTTGCCCGGAACCAGGGATGGGACCACCACTGCGCTGACTGAGCCATGGCCAGGCCCAGGGCCCAGACCAGCAACAGGGCTGGGGAAGTTACTTTCTGGTGATAGCTGCGCACGCTCACCAGGAAATCTTGCTGCGAATCCGCTCGTGGGTTTGCGCAGAGCGGGTTCACCAGCCAGGGTGTCACCAGCATACCGGAGGTAAAGAGCAGCACGCTGACGACGTGGAGCCATTTGAGGATTAGATACATCACGGACGGAAGCGACTGGAAAAGACGGCTCCCGGCAGAAAGGCGCCCAAAAAGCAGCGCCAGCGTTGGGAAGTGGGCAAGTCGGACTGGATCAGCCCCCAGCAATAAACCAGGAAAGCCAGCCCGTGCATGGGACCGATGATACGCACGCCCAGCGGCCAGTGGACAGCGTATTTCAGGGGCACGGCCACTCCGATCAGGATGAGCAGGGTAAGGCCTTCGATCAGGGCCAATCGACGCAAATTCATGAATCCGTTTTAAATCATCCAGGGCGAGTTGGCTATCCCTCTTTCGAGGGGTCACCGAAGACGGCCAGGCATTCCTCCATGGTGGCGTGGTGAAGGTCGAGCACGGCTTGGAAATCCTCCTGATAACCGCCGGCCAGATTCCACACCACCGGCAGTGCTCGGGCTTTACAATATTCAAAGACAAGGCGGTCGCGGCGGCGCATCTGCACCGAGGTCATCCAACCGCCCAGCGGGTCCCACAGGTGTGCGTCCGCCCCGGCCTGATAAATCAGGATTTCGCCCCCCATCCGCTCGAGGATGGCCGGTAATTCCTCGAGGAATTTGTCGGGGTCCGGGCAGTCGCGGGCACCGGTAGTGTAGTGGCTGACCGTGTCCACTTTGAGCTTTTGGATGATATCGTCGGTGCCGTCTCCGTAGTGGTAATCGCAGTCAAGAATGGCTACACGTCGAGGTTTGAGCAGAATGGCGGCAACCATCAGCCCGTTGAACGTGCAAAACCCGTGGGAGCTGGCGTAACGGGCGTGATGAAAACCGCTGGTGGGCGAACAGGCGGCTCCCCCATGCTCGAGAGCATAGCGAGCCGCACTCACCAGTGAGCCGGTGGTCCAGGGAAGCGAAGCGGCGACTTCGGGATTTTTATTTCCAAAGCCATTGGAAAGGCGAGCGGCCAGAACCCCGTTCACGAAGCCGGGATCGTGGGCCAGGCAGAAATCCGCTTCGCTGACGGGTTGGGGATCGACCACCTGAATGGGATAGCGTTCCAGCCATTGAGCCAGCAGCCGCTCAGGCTTGCCCGCGCTGGGGCTAAAAGAGTCGTTGCCGGCCACGCTCTGATGCGGTGAGTAGAAGACCTTCATCGACGGGTGATCACCCGGTAGACGAGAGTCACACACTGGTCGACGGAGGTATTCACGGTGGGATTTTTCGTGCCGTTGAGCACGCGCACCTGTTGCAAAACCTGGGGTGAACGCTCCTTGGCATCGGGCCCTTTCGAAAGCAGCGAGATCCAGCCCAGCGCTCGCTCGCGGCCTTTTCCCGGCTTGACCTGGAGTTCCAAGAGCACGCGGCGCTTTTCTCCACGGTGCAGATCGCCCAGCTTGAGAACTTCCTGGGCCTTACCGGTGGTGGAGACTTCGCGGGTAGGGTCGACCAGGAAAGCCCGCCGCAGCGTGACTCCCGCCGCCAGTTGGGCCTGCAGACGCAGGTCGCGTAGCACGATCGAGCGCGCCAGACTGGCTTGCTTGCGTAGCAACTGACCGGCCGCGGCCATGCCCTGGGCGTGAACAAACTGGCCATTGCTGCACTCGGCGATACCCTTGAGGGCGGCTTCACCCTCGGCGGAGCTTCCCACCAGAATGGCAGAAAAGGAAATGCCATCTTCTTTCCAGGCAGACTCGGCAAGTCGGGCGGCTTGGGAGCTATCGCTCAATTGTCCGTCGCTGACGACCACCGCGTGGCGCGCCCCGGTGGTGGCGGACTTGCTCAATTGCTGGACGGCGAGGTGGATGGCCGGCTCCAGCAGAGTACCGCCCCCCGCCTCCTTGCTACCGCGCAGTAAGTGCTCAATTTCGGCGGCGCTCGGGACGTTCTTCAGCCCATCCACCAGAACCTGGGCGCCACTACCGAAAGCAATCAGCCAGGTGCGGTTGCCTCCTCCCTGCTGAGCATAGATTTCCGCAGTCGAGCTGACGGCTGAATTCAGGTCGCCGTAGAGAACGGATCCGCTCACGTCGACCAGCAGGGCCAGGTCGCAACTGGCGGTAATCTGAGGTCCTTTGGGAACAAGGTCCACCATGACGAAGAGGATCTCCGTTCGGCCGCCGCCCGCCAGGGAATCGACTCCGGTTTCAGCCGTGGCTTCCACCAGGTTGCCCTCGCTGCTGGTCACCACGGGTGTATCCTCGCTCGGCTGGCTGCTGACGGCCAGTTGAGGGCGACCGGCTCTGCGGCCCTGGGGGGCCGATTCCACCGGTAGACCAGGAGGGGTGGGCCAAGGCGTGACCGGTAAAGGCCGCGTAGTGGGTTTTGCCCTGGGGGGGTCGGTGACGGCCAGATTTTCCTGATTCTTTTCCGCGGCCCGGTTCTTCTGACCCTCCGACAACACTTGCGCACGCGGCGGGGTCCAATCGGGCTGTGGCGGCGCCGTCTGGCATCCGATCAGCAGCAAGCTCAGCCAGGCCCATTTCACAAAGGGCAGTATAGCTCATGCCCGAAGGGGCTGGCTATGTCAAAACATGAACGTCCTACCGGGATTTTTTCTGATATTCACGCCGAAGAGGGCCAGGTTCGCGCCACTCTTCTACACGACCCGACCATCGAAGGTCTGGACATGGCCATCTATATGGATGGGTCCGGGTCCATGAGCGAAGAGTACGCCTACAAAAAAGAGGTCAAGGGAAGCTTCTGGCAGCTGCTGATGGGACGGGGCCAGAAGGTAATTCATCCCAACCTGGTGGAGCCCCAGGTGCAATGGATGCTGGAATATCTGGCAACCAAGGACCGCAACGGGCTGCTGCGGGTCGCTTACTGGGCCTGCAACATGGGCCACGACATTGAGGTCGTCGGCGAGTTGCGCGGGGTGGATGTCAAATCCTACAAGTTCCCAGGTCCGGACAAAATGGGCGCCAAGACCTTCTTGAAGCCAGCTCTCGAAGACTATATTGCTTATCTGAAGACTCAGGTGGCCGAGGGAGCGAAACAGGGCTGCGCCATCTTCATCACCGATGGGGTGCTAGATGACGCCGAGGCGGTCAAGACCTACAGCAAATGGGTGGCCAAGTCGATTGTGGACGGCTCCTTGCCGAGAGTGAACTTTGTGCTGGTAGGCGTGGGCGATGCGGTCGACGAGGAGCAGCTCGAAGAAATCTGCCATCATGAGTACCCCGGAGTAGGCCATCTGTGGTGCCACCGTATCGCCGAGGAAATCACCGAAGTAGCCCAACTGGTGGCCGTGCTGGTGGACGAGAACATGACGGTGGCGGCCGGAGGAACGGTTTACGATGACAAGGGCAAGGTGATCAAGGTCTACGAGGCACGATTGCCCGCAGTGCTTGAGTTTTCCGTGCCGGAAGGCTGCGAGAGCTTTACCCTGGAGGTAAGTGGACAGCGTTACACTCAGATAATCCCTGAAGAAGAACACCACGACGAGGATGATTAAAATTTTCCAGGGTGGGGTATCAGGCAGCTTGGCGATCACGCCCTAAAGGAGTAATGGTAAAACAATGGCTGGTGAATTCAAGATTTCCGATTATAAGAAGGTTCGAAATATCGGTATTTCGGCCCACATCGACTCGGGGAAGACGACGCTGTCCGAGCGCATTCTCTTCTACACCGGAAAGATCCACAAGATCGAAGAGGTCAAAGGGAAGTCCGGCGTCGGTGCCACCATGGACTCGATGGATCTTGAGCGCGAAAAGGGCATCACCATCCAGTCCGCGGCCACCTATTGCGTATGGGGTGATTACAACATCAACCTGATCGATACGCCCGGACACGTTGACTTCACGATCGAAGTAGAGCGCGCTCTGCGCGTGCTCGACGGCGCCATCCTGGTGCTGTGCGCCGTATCCGGCGTGCAGTCGCAGTCCATCACGGTGGACCGCCAGATGAAGCGCTACGGCGTGCCGCGCTTCGCCTTCATCAACAAGATGGACCGCGCCGGTGCCAACCCCATCCGCGTGCTGGGCATGCTTCGCGAGAAGCTGAACCACAACGCCCACCTGGTGACCTTCCCCATCGGCGGCGAAGAGAACTTCAAGGGCATTGTGGATCTGCTCACCATGAAGGCGATGTATTTCGACGGTGACAACGGCGAGAACGTGCGCATCGAAGAGTGCCCGGCCGACATTAAGGAAGAGTGCGAACAGTTCCGTAGCGACCTGGTCGCGGCCCTCGGTGAGTTTGACGACGATCTGGCCACTAAGTATCTGGAAGGCGAAGCGGTCACGGCCGAAGAGCTGGCACCAGTGTTGCGTAAAGCGACCCTGTCGCTCAAGTTTACCGCCGTGTTCGTGGGATCTGCCTTCAAGAACAAGGGCGTGCAGCACTTGCTCGACGGCGTTTGCGCCTACCTGCCCTCGCCCGACGAGAAGGTCAACATCGCTCTTGATCAGGCCAACGGCGAAGCCAAGGTGGAGCTGCAGGTCGACCCCAAAGCCCCGTTCGTGGGACTGGCCTTCAAACTGGAAGACGGACGCTATGGTCAGCTGACCTATGTGCGGGTCTATCAGGGCACGGTCTCCAAGGGCGACTTCGTGGTCAACATCAACACCCAGAAACGCATCAAGATACCGCGCATCGTGCGTATGCACGCGGCCGATATGCACGACGTGGAATCAGCCGTGGCCGGTGACATCGTAGCCCTCTTCGGCGTGGAATGCGCCTCCGGTGACACCTTCACCAGCGGCGACGTCCAGTACACGATGACCTCGATGCATGTTCCCGCGGCCGTGATGTCGCTGTCGGTCAGCCCCAAGCTGCGTGACAGCACGCCCAACTTCTCGAAGGCGCTCAACCGCTTCTCGAAAGAAGACCCCACCTTCCGCGTGTGGCGCGATGAAGAGTCCAACGAAACGCTGATCGCCGGTATGGGCGAGCTGCACTTGGAAATCTACATCGAACGCATGAAGCGTGAGTATCAGGTGGACGTCAACGTGGGTAAGCCCCAGGTGGCCTACCGCGAGACGATCACCAAGAAAGCCAAGCTGGACTGCGTCCACAAGAAGCAGACCGGTGGTTCGGGTCAATACGCGAAAATCGGTGGTTTCATGGAGCCTCTCCCCGAGGACGCCGTGGAAACCTACGAATTCGTGGACGACGTCGTCGGCGGTGTGATTCCCCGCGAATACATCCCCGCTTGCGACAAGGGCTTCAGAGAGCAGCTCACCAAAGGCCAGCTGATTGGCGCTCCGGTGGTGGGCGTGCGCTGCACGGTCAACGACGGCGCCTTCCACCCGGTGGACTCTTCGGAAATGGCCTTCCGCATCTGCGCGATGACCTCCATCCGCGAGAACTACCAGGCGGCCGGCCCGATCATTCTCGAGCCGATCATGAAGGTGGAGGTGGCCGCCCCGGACGAGTTCCAGGGCAGCGTCACCGGTGGTCTGAACCAGCGCCGCGGCGTGATTCTGAACTCGGAGACCAACGACGGCTACGTCACCGCGCAAGCCCTCGTGCCCTTCTCCGAAATGTTCGGCTACTCGACCGCTCTGCGTTCGGCCACTCAGGGTAAGGGCGAGTTCTCGATGGAATTCGCCAAATACGAGCCCGTACCCAAGAGCGTGCAAGAAGAAATGGTGCGTCTGTTCCAAGAGAAGAAGCGCGCCGAAGCCAAGAAGTAAGCACTCCGGGCTTTACAGGAAGGACCGCTCCCGCTTGGGGGCGGTCTTTTTTTGCGCTCTCGAGGGCTGGCTACGGGGTGACCAAGGCCCAATCGCAGACGGGGCCGGGTGGGCTTGGCTACGGGTGGCCGGGGCCGAGATTTCCGCGGGGGCGGCCGGGCTTGGCCACGGGTGGCCGAGTCTTGGCTACGGGTGGCCGGGGCCGGAGCTCTGCGGGGCCGGGTGGGGCTTGGCCACGGGTGGCCGAGTCTTGGCTATGGGTGGCCGGGGCCGGATCTCTGCGAGGCCGGGCGGGGCTTGGCCACGGGTGGCCGAGCTCTGGCTACGGGTGGCCGAGGCCGAGATTTCCGCCGGGGCCGGGCGGGCCTGGCTACGGGTGGCCGAGCTCTGGCTACCGGTGACCAGGGCCAGGATTTCCGCAGGGGCCGGAGTGGGCTTGGCCACGGGTGGCCGGGGCCGGATCTCTGCGGGGCCGGGTGGGGCTTGGCCACGGGTGGCCGAGTCTTGGCCACGGGTGGCCGGGGCCGGATCTCTGTGGGGCCGGGCGGGGCTTGGCCACGGGTGGCCGAGTCTTGGCTACGGGTGGCCGAGGCCCGGATCTCTGCGGGGCCGGGTGGGGCTTGGCCACGAGTGGCCGAGCTCTGGCTACGGGTGGCCGAGCTCTGGCTACCGGTGACCAGGGCCAGGATTTCCGCAGGGGCCGGAGTGGGCTTGGCCACGGGTGGCCGGGGCCGGAACTCTGCGGGGCCGGGTGGGGCTTGGCCACGGGTGGCCGAGTCTTGGCTACCGGTGACCAGGGCCAGGATTTCCGCGCGGCCGGTTCCCCCGAGGGGCCGGGCGGGGCTTGGCCACGGGTGGCCGAGTCTTGGCTACGGGTGGCCAAGGCCCGGATCTCCGCAGGGGCCGGGGTGGGCTTGGCTACGGGTGGCCGAGGCCGGATCTCTGCGGGGCCGGGTGGGGCTTGGCCACGGGTGGCCGAGTCTTGGCTACGGGTGGCCAAGGCCCGGATCTCCGCCGGGGCCGGAGTGGGCTTGGCCACGGGTGGCCGGGGCCGGATCTCTGCGGGGCCGGTCGGGGCTTGGCCACGGGTGGCCGAGTCTTGGCTACGGGTGGCCAAGGCCCGGATCTCCGCAGGGGCCGGGCGGGCCGGGCGGGCCTGGGGAACGAACCACACCCCCGGAAAGGTAAGAGCCACAGGGCGTTTGCACTGTGGCTCTTCCTTTTTTATGTAGCTGCGAGAGATATTACTCTACGTTGACCGCTCCGAGGAGTTCGCTCTGAACGAACTCCCTTTGTCTGCTCCCTGAACCCGTTCGCATCGGGGAGACGGCTTGCCGGTCTCCAGCTCTGACCCGATTGGGTTACCTAACTTTTTCGCACCGGCGGAGCTCTTGTTGCTCGCATTTGTTACCGTTGCCGTAACATCACGTTAACATCCCTGTAACAATCCGTCAACGGAGGAAAAGTTAGCGAATTCCCATATTTTTGGTTACACTGGTCGGATGCTGCCCGAACTCTGGATGCATCCCCTTCAGCCCGAATCGATAGCGGTTCAAACCGCCATGGGTGAGGTCGGCTTTCAAGCGCAACCTTACAACGCCGAGCACGGTTTGCAGATCCATCTGAGCCGGTTCGCCGAACGCTGGCCCCAAAAGCAGGTGCCCGTGCTTTTCCTGAAAGACCGGGAGATTGCTGGCTTTTCGGCCATCGCGGACTATGCACAATGTGCCCAAGCCCAAAGCCTGGCGGCTGACGATGACGAGGCTCACGGCTGGGCGCGCCAACTGGCGGAGGCGGAACACAAACTGAATTGCTGGCATTTAGGACTGCCGGCGCTGGAGCTGGAAAACCCCGAACAGCATCTGGAACCATGTTTGACATGTCTAAACAACCGCCTCAAGACGCGGGCCTGGCTCGGCGGCCAGCAACCGTGTTGGGCCGACTGCTGGGCGGGTGCAGCACTGCTGTCCAGCGCTATGCGCAATCGGCTGGGAGATTTCTATGCCCTCAACGAGTATTTTCAACGCTGGTTGGAACGCGACTCCTATTGGGCAGCCTTATGCCAGGCGAACCGATTGATGTTGCGCTACTGCGCAGTGGAACAGCGTCCAGGAGTTCTGGTCGTCGACCAACCCGAGCTGATCCAGCATTTTTACAAGATCGGCTTGATCGGCGACTACTAGCCTCCGTGGCGCGCTACGCCTTCAATGATTATCAAACTTTTAGGGCGCTCTGGAGTTCCTCGGCAAGCCTCGGACCTCCGCCACTACGTTGGTTCCCAACTCCTGTTCGGGTCCGTATGGAGACTTACGGCTCACAG
>JALHOV010000346.1 GCA_022842865.1 Vulcanimicrobiota bacterium
AGCAAGCTGCTTCGACTCTCGCATCCTTGCAGTAGGCCAATTTCTAGCACAATCAAATGGGCGCCGTCCCACTTCGTGGGACAGCTAGAACTTGGCCCATCCAGGCGTTCGCTCGCAGCTAGAGATCGGCGGTTTCTTCCGGGGTTAATAAGCGGTATTCGCCTGGAGCCAGGTCTCCCGTCTCGAAGCGGTGGAAACGTTGGCGGTGGAGTTTTTCGACCTCATTGCCGACGGCTAGCCACATCCTTTTCACCTGGTGATAACGGCCTTCGTGCAGGACCATCTCGACCTGTTGTGGGCCGGTGACCTCCATCGCGCAGGGCAAGAGCGGTTTATCGTCGTCTTCCAGCAGCGTCCCCCCGGCGCGGAGCTTTTCGAGTTGCTGGGCGGATGGTGGATCCACCAAATCCACCCGGTAGACTTTGTCGATCTGCGAGCGAGGCGAGGTGAGGCGGTGGAGAGCGCCTCCGTCGGTGGTCAGCAGCAGCACACCGGTGGTATCGCGATCCAGGCGTCCGACGGTGTTGAGAGCGGGCTTGCGCATCTGATAGCGGTCGGGAAACACTTCAAAGACCAGGCGACCCACGTCTTTGTGGCTGCAGGTCACGCCCTCCGGCTTGTGCAGAAGAATCCAGAGCGGGTCGGGGTCGACTGGTTCGTCGTCCCAGCAGACTTCAAACCACTCCGCCTTCTGGTCCACCTTGCGGGCGGGCTCCCCGAGCACGGTGACCCGGTCGAGGTTTTTTCGAAGTTCGCTGCGAGTGCAGTAGCCCAAATTGGAGAGCAGTTTGTCTAGGCGTTCTTTTGGCATTGAAACAGCTTATATCCGCGCTGCTGGCGCACCTCTAAAAGCTGCAGATTAAGGAGAGCAAGAGCCTCCTGGTAGGGAAGGTGCTGGTTGGCCACCATCCACAGTATGCCCGATTTGCGCAGCGCAGAAGCGGCGCGTCCCAGCATGGCCAGCCCCAGGGCGCGGTCTTCTTGACCTGACCCGTGAAAGGGCGGATTCAGAGTGACCCAATCGTAGCCGCCGGGCGGCTTTTCCTTTACGAGATCGAGCCACAAGCCACGACAGCGCTGGTCGTGTTCGCAATTGGCCTGGGCCGCCCGGACGGCTCTCTGGTCCACGTCCACCAGGTCGAGTTGGGCGCAACCGCGCTTCAAGAGCTGGCGTGCCAGCAGCCCTGGACCACAGCCCAGGTCTGCGCCTCGGCCGGATAAGTGCGCGGGCAAGAACTCCAGTAACAGTTGAGACCCCGGATCGAAACGATCCCAGCTGAAGAGACCGGGACAGCTGATAAAGTCGGCTTCGGGGTAGGGGAGGCGCAGAGCCAGCGGGTCTCCCTGTTCGGGCAGGCTCTCAGGATCCAGTTCCATCAGGCGGCAGTGATGCTGGCTGAAAGAATCCAGGGGCTTCAGTTTTTTGCGCCAACCATCCGCTCCCAGGCGGTTCTCCGCGCAAAAAAAGACGCGTCCTCCCGCCCGGCGGGCCAGCGCCAGATATTCTCTGGTTTCTTCGCGGCTGGGAGTGGCCAGCACGTGGACTTCCGGGAATTTTTGCTGACCATCCCAATCGGGCGCGTCCAGGCCGATCCGCTGGCCGCGGTCGGGTTGTAACACGGCCGCCGGCCTCAGCACCGGGTGAGGGCCCCCGGCCAATTGCAGCGCGGCTACCCCACCTCTTTGGCGGGCCAGGACCTCCAGGGCGGCTCTCATGATCGGGCTTGCTCGCAGTAATAGCAGGGTTCTTCCCCGGGCTGACCGCACTCCGGGCAGCGCCGATAGCGCGCGCTGGGCTGCATTTCCTGGTCAAGCGCCACGCGATCGTCGAAGACGAAGCATTCCCCCTCAAAAAAGCCGTTGGGATAGTGTTCCATATAATTCAGGATGCCCCCGTCCAGTTGATAGACCTCGCTAAAACCCTGGGCTTTCAGATAGGGTGCCGCTTTTTCACAGCGGATGCCACCCGTGCAGAAGGTAAGAACAGGCTGGTTTTTGGGGACATTCAGTCCGGCAACGTAGTCGGCAAACTGGGTGAAGCTGCTGGTGCCAGGGTCGACCGCTCCGCGAAAGGTGCCCAGCCGGATTTCATAGTCATTGCGGACGTCCAAAAGCAAGATGTCAGGACGCTGCAGCATCTCGTGCCAGGCCGACGGCGAAAGATGACGAGCGGAGGGGCCGGACTGTCCTATCACCCCGCTGGTAACGGTTTCTCGGCGGCGCACCACTTTCCAACGACGGTAAGGCGCAAACGGTGAGTGACTGCGCTTGACGGTGCTCAAGGGCATAAGCTCTGCCAGCCAGCTTTCGATGGCCTGGAGCGTCTCGGCCGAGCCGGCCAAAGTCGCGTTGAGGCCGTCGGGGGCGACCAGCACCATTCCGTTCAGGGGAGGTTCACCGGGCTCCCAGCCTTGCAGTCTTTCCAGAACTTTTTCGATTTCGCCGTCGCTGAGCGGGGTCAGGGCGTAGAAAGTGGAGACCCGGTAGTTCAACGACGCGCCTTGATCCAGCCGGCCAGCGGCTCCAGAGAAATACCTTTGGCGACCGACTCCAGCGCTTCTTCGCAGCGCATGCGCAGGAGCAGATAGGGCGCCAGCGGATGTTCGGGATGATCGAGTAGATAGAGTGACCAGTTGCCGTCGGGAGCCAGTTGGCTCAGATCGGTTTGAGCCAGAGCTTCACGGATCTCTCGGCCGGCTAGCTGGAGATGGGCGTGCAACCACATCTTGGCGCTGGGGTTTTTCTGCAGCACCAGTCTGGGTTCGTTCAATTCCAGGAAGGCTACCAGGCGCTCCACTGCCGACAGGTGTAAGGCGCGCAGAAAAGGAGCATTTTCGATGGGCCGGGGGCTGGGGCCCGGCAGGTAGAGGGCCAGGCTGTCGCCCTGGGGTTCGTCCTGGAAAGCGCTGGCAGGGCCCCAGTAGCGGGCTCCGTTTCGGCTGGCCGCCGGTAAGCGCAGCAAGGTGGCCAGGTTGACGGGCTCCGGGGGTTCCTGACCGGATGGAAAGGACTGAAAACCTAGCAGTCCCGGATCGAGAGGCACGTCGCAGTAGACTCCATCCTCCCAGGAGATGGACGGGCGAATTCGGTAGCTCAGTCCAGCTGAGTCAGCCTGGCGAGCCCAGCTGACTCCTCCGCTATTGCAGGGATGGGCGGGAAACAGCACCAGTTTGGGCTGTCCGTCCTCCGGCAGGTCGCGGAATTCCGACACGATTTGAGCTTGGGGAAGCTCCGCGATTGGCTGCAAGCTGTAGACGGCACGTCCTGCCAAGAGATCGGTGGTTTCCTGTGTGCGATCATCCCAAAGGAGCCCGGTGCCGGCCAGTTCCAGGTCCACCGGCTCCTCTCGTGGCCGCAGCTCAGGAGGCAAGCTCTGATAATCGAGCGGAGGAACCCAGAGGGTGTATTCGCTCACCATCTCCACTAGATGCAGTTCTTTCAGGCGGCAGCGGTCGGCTCGAGTCGGGCGATCCGGCGAATTCGAGCCAAAATAAAGCACCACCTCATGGTCTTCGCCGAAGGTTTGGGCCAGTTTTTCTGCCAGGGCCCGAATAAAACCGCGGAACCGACCGGCAACCCAGCCTCCCGTGTTGTCTCCGAGACTGGGCACCTGGAAGATGATTTGCGAACAGCGCGCATCGACGGCCACGGCGTGCAACAAAAGGTCGTGCCCCTCGTAGATTTGCAGTCCATACTGGTGGGCGTCCACGCGCAGGTCGGCCAGCAAGCAGTCGATAGAGGAGACGCCGGGCAGAATCTCCACCTGGAAGCCCGACTGAGCCGTTTGCTCAATGGCCAGTCGGCTGGGGTCGCAAAAGACCAGCGGGTGGCCGTAGGACACCAGGGCAGCGTTACCTCCGTCATGAAGACAGGCCAGAACCTGGTCGGCCATCTCCTGGTAGGTGTCGCGACGTGGTTTACCCAGAGCGTAATGGGTCATCAAGTTGTAGAAATTGGGGTTCAACTGGCGCAGCCAGTCTTGTTTTTCCAGGTTGTCGGAAATCAAGAAGACCCGGTCGGCCTGGCGCAGGGCCTCCATGCAACGATGGCTGGCCTGCTCGGGGCAACGCAGTCCCAGTCCTAAAACACTCAGCTTGGTCATCGCGCCTAGGTTTTGGCATGCAACCCTCTCCCCCTCCCAATATTTTCTCTTCGTGTTCCGGGAGGCAAGATGAAAAGGCCGACTTCTGTGGTATACTTGTGCAGATGTTACGTCGCAAGCGGGGGTTTACCCTTATCGAGTTGATGATCGTGATTACCATTATTGCGATTTTGGCCGCGATTCTAGTCCCCAATTTCAAGCGGGCCCGGGCGCGAAGTCAGTTGTCTGCCTGCGTTTCCCAGTGTAAGTCGACCGCCACCGCTCTGGAAATGTATGCAGTCGACAACGACGGTCGTTTCCCTGACACCAGCGGGCTACCAGGTCTGAATGTTTTGACCCAAGGGAACTACTTGAAGCGACTGCCCACTTGCCCGAGCCGGGGCGCCTGTACTTTTATCGACTACATCGCCACCACAACGCCCGATCGCTTCAGTTTTTCTTGTATTGGCAACAATCACGGAGATTGCTTTCCTGGCCTGAACGGGCTAAACATTCCCAGTTACAGCAACGACCTGGGTCCGATTCAGGAACCTCTGCCTTAACTGGCGTGAGCCTACCTGCCCGAAAGTTGGGCTTCAGCTTCTTCGATCTTGACGGCGGCGTTGGTCGAGAGATATTCCGCCAGTCCGGCGCCTAACAGCAATCCGACCGGCAGTCCCAGTCCCGAGGACCAGAGTCCCGGATGATTGCCCACGGCGGAGAATTGGCTCAAGACCGTCGTTTTCGCGAGGTAGTATACGCCCGCAGCTCCCACGGCGGCCCCGGTCCAGGGCAGTGCGTAGGAAGCACGAATCACATTTTCTTGCGACTGGATGCGATTCAGCAGCAGCATGTCCTGACCGCTGACCTGGGGCGCCTTCTGGTCGGTCATGGAAGCCACGGGTTTGCGCGTGGCCGGTTTGTGGGGGGTATGGTTGGTCTGAATACGCATCGTCAAATTCCCTCGAAAAAAGCATAGGACATGGGCACTCAACAAATACGGACGAGGAAGTTAACGCCCCGCCATTTTCCAGAGTTGGGCTTCGCTGGCGTCCACCACCGCTGGCGCTAAAGTCTCTCGACTCCGGCCTTCGACGGCGGCTACCGCCGTCATTAGATTTAATTCCTGGGGAGTACGGGTTCGAGCCAGTTTCGGAAGGTGCTCCGGCAGGAAGTGGGTGGTGAGGTTGCCGGCCACGAACTCCGGGTGCTCGAGTACGGCCAAATGGAACGGAATCGTGTGGGAAATGCCGGCCAGCTGAAACTCGCGCAGGGCCACCAACATTCGAGTCCGGGCCTCTTCGCGGTCCCGCCCCGTGGTGATGAGCTTGGCTACCATAGAATCGAAGGCTGCGGGGATTTCATAGCCCTGATAGAGGTGGGTGTCCACGCGTACTCCGGGCCCTGCGGGTAAATGCAAACGCTCTACCTTGCCGGGCGTTGGTAGGAAGCCCCGATAAGGGTCTTCGCAGGTAATTCGGCACTCCATCGACCAGCCACGCAAGTGGATGTCTTCCTGGCGAATGGGTAGTACCTCGCCGTGGGCGACGCGGATCTGCAACTTGACCAGGTCAAGCCCGGTGATTTGCTCGGTGACCGGATGCTCGACCTGCAGGCGCGTATTCACTTCCAGAAAGTAGAAATTGCGTTGGGCGTCCACCAGGAATTCAAAAGTTCCGGCTCCGCAGTAGCCCAGTTTTTTGGCTCCGGCCACAGCTGCTTCGCCCATTCGTTGGCGCAGTTCTGGCGTCAGGGCCGGGGAAGGGGCTTCTTCGATCATCTTTTGGAAGCGCCGCTGAATCGAGCATTCGCGCTCACCCAGGTAGACGGCGTTGCCGTGGCTGTCGCCCAGAATCTGAATCTCGATGTGACGCGGCCGTTCTACGTATTTCTCCAGAAACAGATCGCCCGAGCCGAAGGCGGCCTGGCTCTCGGAGCGCGCCTGGGGAAAGGCCTGCCGGAGTTCGGCCTCGTTTTCGACTCGGCGCATGCCGCGCCCACCGCCACCGCCGCTGGCTTTGATGAGCAGGGGATAGCCGATGCCGCGAGCGTGCTCGACAGCTTCTTCCACGGTAGGCACCGGGTCTTCGGTGCCCGGCACCACCGGCAGGCCGGCTGAAGTCATCAGCTTGCGCGCCTGGTTCTTGTTGCCCAGGCCGTAAATGACTTCGGGGCTGGGTCCGATGAAGACGATGCCCGACTCGCGACAGAGCCTGGAGAAGTCCGCGTTTTCCGAGACGAAGCCATAGCCGGGGTGAATGGCCTGGGCTCCCACTTTTCGCGCTGCCTCCAGCAGGCCGTGAATGTCCAGGTAACAACCTCGCGGTGTATCCCCCTTTAGCTCCACCGCCACATCGGCCAGTTCCACGGCCAGAGTATCCCGATCCACGGGCGCATAAGCCACCGCCGGAGAAATCCCCAGCTCCCGACAGGCACGCAAAAGACGAACGGCAATCTCGCCGCGATTAGCAATCAAAATCCGAGAAAACATAGCTGCCAGTTTTCCGTCAAGTCTCGGGCTTCCTGCGCTTGTGGGGCCCAGAAAGGGGATGCGGGTAATGTCGGGGATTTGGAGAGAACTGAGTGCCGATAGGCGGCCCGAATCGCAGGCTGCTTTTGTGTTGAGGTGCGGGCCCCCTTTTAAAAAGTTACTTGCGACTTACCTGGCCGTCGGCCGGAGCCTTCTCCAAAATCTTCCTCATCCCCTGAATCCCCCTTGAGGGCAGGACGCTGGCGCCAGAAAGCGTGGTTAGAGATTGCCGGACCACCAGGTTTTGACCTGGACTTTCATGCGTTTCCAGACGCTCTTTTTGAGTTCGCGGATTTCGCCCAGGCGCTGCAATACTTCGTAGGCGGATTCGGGGCGTTGCTCGGCTTCTTTTTGCAATAGGTCGGCGAGCAGGAGTTCTAGCTTGGGGTTGGCTTCGGGCACGAACTTTCGCAGGGGGGGAAAGTTGAAGCGAAAGGGCTCGGGATCTTGCAAGGTGAGCAATTGATAAAGAGTGGCTCCCAGTGCATAGAGATCCGATCGAGGACTGGTCTTGCCTAGATACTGCTCGATCGGTGCATAGCCGGGTGTGCCGTAAGCGGTCGTGTCACCGGCCTGGGTGGGGTTGAGTACCCGGGCGATGCCGAAATCCACCAGCTTTAAGGGCCCGCGCACGCTGACCATGACGTTGGCCGGTTTGAGGTCACGGTAGACAATGGGCGGCTCCAGGGAATGCAGATAATGCAGTACCTCACATAACTGGGCGCCCCAGGTGATGACGTCCCCTTCGGCAATGGGAATCTTGGCGTCCTTGAGGACCGACTGCAGGGTGGGCCCCTCCACTCTTTCCATAACCAAAAAGTGGCGGCCGTGCTCTTGGAAGCGGGCCACCACTTTGGGGAGGTAGGGATGCTCTAGCTGCATTAACATGTCCGCCTCGCGGGAGAACATGGTCCAGGTTTCCAGCTGTTCCTGGGAGGATAGGCCGGATACGTCGACCTCTTTGAGGGCCCAGACTTTGCCTTTTTCTCGGGTGTCACGCACGAACCAGACGGTCCCACTGGCACCGGTGCCCAGCAGGCGCTCAATACGGTAGCGACCGGCCATGATGCGGCCGACACCGGAAGGAGACTGCATGCCGCTCAGAAGGGGATAGTTAGCCGATACGCACGCGCTCGAGAGCGCGGATGGCGGACTGGCGGACGTTCAAGATCATCCACATGTAGATGGGAGTGATCAGAGCCGGCCAGCCGCACCAGAAGAGCAGCGACAGGCTTTCTTGCATCGACATGGGTCCGGCCGGGCTGCCGGCGCCGAACATCGAGCACAAGTAACCGAAAACCGGGTGGAGTAGCCACAGCGGGCCAAGCACGAAGCCGCCGATCATAAAGAGCATTCCACTGCCGGCCATCCACACCAGGGTGCTGACCGAGGCCTTGCGGCCGGCTTCATGGGTGTCTTTACAGGTGGCCGAAATGTAGACGCCCTGGTAGGCGAAGTAGAGAATGCACAGCGCCGAGAGCACCACCAGCATTACCAGCGAGTAGAGACTTTGGCCGGACATTAGCGTGACCACCGCCAGGGCGGGGGTCCACACGACAAACTCGCGCACCAGGGAACGGCTTTCGGAGAGTGCCACGCCGTCAGCGAAGTCAGCGCTGTTGATGCGAGTCAGGGCCAGAGCCAGCAAGGTGCCCTGTTGGCGAGCCTGCACGACCGAGGGTGCGGTGCTCAACGCCGCTTTGGTCGAAAGATAAAGAAGCTGGATGACACCGGCCACGGCTACGGCCACGGCCAGGTTCATCTGGTCTCTCTCACTGCCTAAGCCGTTGGCCTCCACCATATAGTTGGTGAAAATGCCCAGCGGCAGCATGAGCAGCAGGGCGTAGCCGGCGTAGCCGCGCCACAAAGTTTTCAAGGCCGAAGCGCGTGCGGCCCGGCTGCGGTTGGTGACCCAGAATGGGTTCTCGTGGATGCCTTTGACCCGCTGGAG